>DCTK01000003.1 GCA_002329575.1 Sutterella sp. UBA1442
CCCGTTGGCGTCTTGCGCATTTTCCGCGCTCTGGAAGAAAAGATTCTGATCAAACCTGAAATGCTCAAACGCATCACGTTTGAGTACCTTGAAGACTGCCGCCGTCACGGTATCCGCTACACGGAATTTTTCTGGAATTACACCGGTCTTGCCCGTCATTACAGCTACGCTGATGCGCAAGCAGCCATCATCGAGGGCATTCACGAAGGCGAAAAAGCCTTCGGCGTTGTCGGACGATTGATTCCGTCTATCGACCGTGAAGATGAACCGGAACGTGCAGTAGAACTCGTAGAAGCGATGATCGCCAATCGTGCTCCGGAGACGATTGGGTTAGGCATTGACTATCGTGAAAACGATCACGAACCGGAAAACTTCTGGAAGGCCTTTTTCATGGCTCGTGAAGCCGGCTTCAAGATCACGATTCACGCCGGAGAATTCGGTTGCCACTGGCGCAACGTTGAAACCGCTATGGATCTGTTGCATGCCGATCGTTTAGACCACTGCTATACGATTATTGATAATCCTGAATTGGTCGAGCGCGCCAAAGCTCGCAATTTCATTTTTACCGTGGTGCCCACGAACTCTTACTATTTGCGAACCTTTAGTGACGAAGAATGGGCAATCAAGCAACCGATTCGCAAGATGGTTGAAATGGGGTTGCGCGTGCACCCCAACACGGACGACCCCACGATGCACCATGTCAACGCCACGCAAACCTGGATGCTGATGTACAACTTTTTGAACTTCTCAGTGGCCGATTTGCGTGCTTTCATGATCAATGGCATTGACGGAGCTTGGGTTGATGAGGCCACAAAACAAGCTTGGAAACGTCAATGGTGCGAAGAATTTGATGCTTTAGCCGCAAAATTTCCCGGTTAATAGAACTTCGCTCTAAGCCCTGAAAAACAGCCGTCTGCGGACGGCTGTTCGTTTTTGAACCTAAGAACAAGGCCGTAGAAGAACGAAAATTATTTCACGCCACATCTTTCGAACTTTGATACAGTATTTGAAAGCTGAAACGGCTCATTGAGTTTTTCGGCAAGGTTTTAGGAGATGTATCATGGCTGTACGCATAGACAAACGATGTGATTATTGTCGACTCGACGCCCTTGTGCGTTGTGTTTTGCTTGCCCGCTCCACTACCTCCTCTACATCCTCTACATCCTCTACATCCGGCACTTCCCGCTAAGGGATTACGTGCCTGACTCCCAAGGGTTCATGATTACCCGCTCTAGCTAGCAAAAATCACCAATATTTCCAATTTCTTTTTAACAATTGATTTTCTCGAGAAGCTTCGATTTTTAGGTCGTTGCTGATCAAAACTTTCAAAGGCATCAGTGTATTTACACACCCGCAATGAGAGTTTTTCGAGAAACTCAGCCGGACAAATGTATTGGCTTCATGCCCGAATTGCCGGTTCGATAATAAGGGACTTGTTACCATGCAAAACCTCGCGAATATGAAGATTCATATTTTGGCCATCATTATCGTGGTCATTGCCGAACTCATCGGTGTGCAACGCTTCGGGCTCGTAGTGATGTTGCCGCTTTTGTACGCCCTTGTTTTGGGTGGCATTTGTAGCTGGCCATCTTTTCACTTTGTCAGCACTAAGCAAATGGATCGCTCAGCAAAATTTATGCCGATTGCCATGCTTGTCTTAATTGCCAAAATCGGCTTAGACATTGGTCCCAATCTTTCGATGTTGCTCAACTCGGGGTGGGCTTTGATCATGCAAGAGTTCGGTCACTTCTTCGGAACGTTAATCTTCGGCTTGCCCGTCGCATTGCTCGTGAAGATGAAGCGCGAAGCGATCGGTGCTTGCTACTCGATTGACCGCGAAGCCAACGTGGCCATCATCGGTGAAAAGTACGGTTTAGACAGTGCTGAAGGTCGTGGCGTGATGGGTATGTACATCTGCGGTACGGTTTTCGGCGCCCTTTGGATTTCGCTCTTGGCAGGCATCATCTCGCAAATGGATATCTTCCACCCGCACGCTTTGGCCATGGGTGCCGGCATCGGTTCGGCCAGTATGATGGCCGCTGGCGTTGGCTCCATTGTTGCAAGCTACCCCGAAGAAGCGGAAGTGATTCAGGCTTATGCGGCGGCTGCCAACCTTATGACCTCGATTCTCGGCATCTACTTCGCCCTCTTTGTATCGTTGCCCGTGACGGTGAAAGTCTATGAATTCTTCACCGGTGACAAGCGCGAAGAACCTCAAAAGGCCTAGTGAAGAAACGAATACGAACGGAGAAATTCATCATGTTATCGAATATTGAAAAACTCAAAGACATGCTCTTTATCTTGTTGGTCACGGCCGCCTACTCGGTTATCGCGCACATGGTCGGCAGTAACGGCGAATTGATCGCTGGCTCGATCGGCGCTCTGGTACTCGTTGCGATCTGCCTTGTGGGCATTGTGCTTAGCATGCTTCCCGGTCTGAAAGTTTTGCCGATGGTCTTCTGGGTCTCGATTGTCGCCGTGGTCGTCTCGATGCCGCAAGTCCCCATCAGCGATTGGGTTTTGGCTCAAACGAAAAATGTGGGCTTTTTGTCGATAACGACGCCCATCTTGGCCTACGGCGGCTTAAGCCTCGGTAAGGACATTCCTGCTTTCAAGAAACTGTCCTGGCGTATCGTTCCAGTCGCTTTAGCTGTGGCTGCTGGTAGCTTTATCTGTGCAACGGTTTTGGCCGAAATCATGCTTCACCTCGAAGGTGTGTTCTGATTGCAGGCGTTGGATTTTTAAAGGATTCAAAAATGAATAAAGAACAACTCAAAGCTGCGGTCTGCCAAGCCATTGACGCTCGCTTCAATGACATTCAAGCCATCTCAGACGCAATTTTTGCAGAGCCTGAGCTCGGGTATAAAGAAGTCAAAACTGCTCAAAAAATGAAAGCTCTTTTTGACAATTTGGGCATGCAATACACCGATGGCTGGGGTATCACGGGAGTTAAAGCCCGAGTAAAAGGCAAGAACTCTCGCCGTACGGTGGCTCTTTTGGCTGAACTTGACGCTATCGTGTGCCGCGATCATCCGGCTTGTGACGCTCAAACCGGAGCCGCTCACTGCTGCGGCCACAACGTACAATTGGCCAATCTTGCTGCTGTTGCTATGGCNNCCTTCAAAGATGCCGGCATCATGGAGCATCTCGATGGCGACGTAGTCTTTTTTGCAGTTCCGGCTGAAGAATACGTTGAAATTGACTACCGCAACATGTTGCGCAAACAAGGCAAACTTCGCTACTTAGGCGGCAAAGCCGAAATTATCGCCCAAGGGGGCTTCGATGATGTTGATATGGCGCTTCAAATGCACGTTGATGCAACGGACAATCCCGAAGGCGATTTTACGGTAGGCGCAAGCTGCAACGGCTTTATCGGAAAGCTCATCGAATACCACGGCCGTGCCGCTCACGCCGCAGGTGCTCCTGACAAAGGCATCAATGCTTTGAACGCTGCCATGATGGGGGTGATGGGGGTCAATGCCATTCGCGAAACGTTCCGCGATGATGAATGCGTGCGTTTCCACCCGATTATCAACGCCGGCGGTGATCTCGTGAACGTGATTCCAGATCGAGTCAAGATGGAAAGCTATGTGCGCGCTGCTAACGTTGACGCTTTGGGCCGTTACAACAAAGCCATTAACCGTGCATTGAAGGCTGGCGCCGATGCGATTGGCGCCACTTGCGAAATCAAGGATTTGCCGGGCTACTTACCATTGCGTCCCGACGAAAACTTCAGAGCATTACTCAGACAAAATGCCGAAGGGATTTTTGGCAAAGACAATGTGTTTGAAGGCGTTCATGCTGCCGGTTCCACCGACATGGGCGATCTCTCGCATCTGATTCCGGTCGTTCACCCGTGGGTAGGTTGCGTCACCGGTGTGCTTCATGGTGCCAGCTACAACTTAACAGACCCCAAGACCGCATTAAATAAGTCTGCCAAGGTTCTTGCCATGACAATCATTGATCTTTTGGCCGATGATGCCGCTCAAGCGGACTTCATCTGTAAGAACCATAAGCCCGTCATGACAAAGCAAAGCTATTGCGAATTCATGGACGCCATCTCCGAAGGTCGTTAATTCCTAAAGTCTTTGACGGGATACATGAGGCTCATCATCCAAGCAAATTCATCTTGTGAGGATTGATGAGCCTTTTCTTTAACAGGAAAAAGGCGATCAAAAGCCTCAAACGCCTGATCATCCATTGCTTCAAAAACTGGCGACTCTTGAATTTGCCCGGCCTCTAAAAATCCCGGTACTAATTCCAACATCAAATGTCCCGTTGCCCACATACCATTGGATGCTCGAATGTCCCAGCGCTCGGCCANNCGCGGATCGCCCATCAAAGTAACAGCTCCCCAACCTTCTTGCCGAGCTAACTCAAGAGTTGTTTGAATTAACTCAGTCCCGACTCCTTTTTTTTGACAGTCGGGAGAAACCGCGATGGGGCCTAAGCACAAAAGAGTTTTCTCGCCCCCAGAATCGAGCATGAGCTTAGCCTTAGAATAGGCGACATAACCGACAATTCTCTGCATTTCATCAATGGCTACAACACTTAAACTTGCCACAAAATCCCCTGTTTTTCGCAACTGATGCAAAAGCCAATGCTCGTGCGCCCCCGGCTCGTAAACGTTCCAGAAGGCCTCACGAACCAGTTCTTCAACAGCGCGCCAATCATCGGCTCTTTCTGTTCTTAATAACATTGTTATGCTCCAAAAACTTTTTGCTTGATTCTAAGTCTAAANNAAACCCGTAATTATCGGTACTTCCACTACCTATACGGTAGAGCGTCAAAGGTCGACAATTAAAGAATAGGCTCATATTTTTTGTTATAGCAGTCTTCGGGCTGCAAGGAGTTGATTTATGACCGGCATCATCATCGTTGCGGTCTCCGTCTTTGCCGCGGCGTACTTGATTATCAAAAAATACTACGCGCCCGGTGCCCTGCTTTTAGTAGGGATGGTGACTTTGGCTATTGTCGCATTTATTTCACCCGATCCTTTGATTACGGGTAAAAAAGCAACCCATTTGGACGGCTTAGACGTCGTGCAAATGTTTACCAATTTGCTTCAAACTCGCGCTGCCGGCCTTGGTATGAACATCATGGTCATCGGCGGCTTTTCTTTTTACATGGATAAAATCGGCGCCGGTCGCGCTTTGGTGCGCCTGAGCGTCAAACCGCTTTCATACATCCGCTCGCCCTATATCGTGATGATGTTGGGCTACGGTCTGGGCATTCTTTTGAATGTGTTTATCCCGTCGGCAGCCGGTCTGGCTCTTTTGTTGATGGTTTCGCTCTATCCCGTGATTTGCTCAGCAGGCGTCTCTCGTCAATCCGCTGCAGCGACGATTGTGATGACGGGTTGCTTCTGCTTCGGCATTTCAGGTCCCAACAACCTTTTGGCCGCAGAACTGACCAATATGCACATCATGGACTTTTTCATCAATGTGCAATGGGCCGTGGGTTGCTTGGCCGTTCCTGTTTCATTAATTGTTCACTTCTTCGTGCAACGCTACTTTGATAAAAAGGACTTGGCAAGCGGTCGCATCACCCAAGCAGACTTCGAACCGCCGATGTCAGACAACTCTGACAATACGGAAGAAGCTCCTGCTTACTATGCCCTTTTCCCGCTCACCCCTGTGGTGCTGTTGTTCGTTTTCTCGCCTTTGATGTACCAAGGCATTCGAATGGAAGTGGTTACGGCCATTTTAAGTTCCACGTTCTTTGCGTTCATCGTTGACGGCATTCGTCGCAGGAACTTACGTCAATCCTTGGATCAATTAAAGAGTTACAGCCAAGGCATGGGCAAGGTCTTCGCTTCGACCGTGTTCTTGATTGTGTGCGCAGAAGTGTTTGCAGCAGGCTTAACGAAGTCGGGCGGCATTGCCACGATCATTGAATCGGTTTCCGGCTTACAAACCGGTGCCATTGCCCTCTTTACTGTGATGTTCATCATTGTGGCCGCATCGGCCTTCGTGATGGGTTCTGGCAATGCTTCGTTCTTTAGCTTCGCACCGATGATTCCGGATGCAGCAGCCAACCTCGGCGCGCAAGCCGCTTATATGATTTCACCCTTGCAATTGGTCAGCGGTATGGCTCGTTCTTCAAGTCCTGTGGCCGGCGTGACAATTGCCGTTGCAGGCTTAAGTGGCATTAACCCGTTCGAACTCGTTCGCCGCTCCATTCCGGTGATGATTCCAACGGCCTTAACTGTTTATCTCACGTCCATCTTCTACATCTAAAGAGGCGTTATATGGATAAAACTATTTTCGACGAGATGATCGCGACACGACGCCATCTTCACCGTTTCCCCGAAGAGGGATGGACGGAATTTCAAACAACGTACCTGATTGCTACTCGCCTGAGAGAATTGGGTTATACCGATGTCAGACTCGGTCGCCAAATCATCGACACCGAGGCAGTCTTGGGACGCAATCCCGAACAAGTTAAGGCTTCCATTGATCGCGCCATCAAAAACGGTGTGCCGGAAACTTTTATTCAAGAAATCGATGAACTCACCGGTTGTGTGGCTATTCTAAATACAGGTCGCACAGGACCGGTGACGGCTTTGCGCTTTGACATCGACTGCAACCCGGTGCAAGAAACGGACGATCCGGATCACGCTCCCAATCGTGAAGGGTTCTGCTCCGAACACCCGGGGCTGATGCACGCCTGTGGTCACGATGGTCATACTGCAGTGGGCCTTGCCGTTGCTCGTTGGCTGATGCAAAACAAAGACAGCCTGTGCGGCACGGTGAAACTTGTCTTCCAACCCGCCGAAGAAGGCGTCAGAGGAGCCGTTGCCATTGCCTCTTCGGGCATCCTTGATGACGTTGACAATATCGTCGGATCTCACTGTGGCGGCAAGGTCAAACTGGGCGAGGTAGGACTGATTCATAAGGGCATCTTAGCGAGCACAAAATTTGATATCCGCTTCAAAGGCACTCCGTCTCATGCGGGCAACAATCCGCATAAGGGTCATAGTGCCCTGCTGGCAGCCAGCGCCACGGCTTTGATGATTGTAGGCATTGCTCGCCACGGCGACGGTGCCTCTCGAGTAGCCGTCGGCAAACTCGTTGCTGGCGAAGGTCGTAACGTCACGCCGGTTAATGCTTACATGCAAATCGAAGTGCGTGGAGAAACTGCCGAGATCAACGACTATCTGTGCCAAAAAGTAGAACATATCGTGCGCGGCAATGCCGAAGCCTATGAAGTTGAAGGCAAACTCGAATGCGTTGGCCAAGCGACGACCATTATTGAGTGTCCAGCCGTACTCGATACTTTACGTAGCATCGCTCAAGAGATCCCTGAAGTCACCCGTATTGCCGAACTCGATACGCCGGCCGGCAGTGAAGACTTCACAATCATGCTCAAGCGAGTCGTAGAACGAGGCGGCCAAGGAGGGATGTTCCGTTGGGGATGCAACCACCATGGTCACCATCGTGCTGATTTTGAATTGCAAGACACGCTCTCCATGCCGATTGCGTTTGAAATCTTTACGCGATACCTGCAAAAAACAAACTCGGCGGACTGATTAGTTTCTGACCTTTCCTAACAAACACGGGCGACACCTCTAAAAAGTGTTGCCCGGTTTGTTTCTCAAGGAGAGCCGCATTTTTCAAATGCGAGTTTTAGAAAATTATTTCTTCGATTCGGAAGCGTCCGAGAGATTGCACTTACTTTCAACAAAGCACTTGCGCTCGTAAAACTCCCCTTTCTTGCCCGTGTTGAAAGACGAGACAGGGCGGTGGTAACCCATCACACGAGTCCACACTTCACACGGTTGACGTTCACTATCTTTGAGTTGGACTTGATCAGGCATGGCAAACCTCTTCTTCAAATATCTTGTTTCGTGCAAGTCACTATAACACAATACCTTGTATATTAAAAATTGATTTTCTTTATTGCTCGCATAGTCTGAAACAATCGTTCGTTTTCGCTCGCAATCAAAACTCTCAGAAAATTGGAATCATCATCTCAGGAAAAATATGGTTTCATAAAGCGAAAAAAAGCTACAATAACGACATCGTTTTTGGTCTTTT
Organism: Sutterella sp. UBA1442; assembly: GCA_002329575.1. GTDB lineage: Bacteria > Pseudomonadota > Gammaproteobacteria > Burkholderiales > Burkholderiaceae_F > Aphodousia. The sequence goes on from DCTK01000003.1 coordinate 8,040, forward strand.
GGGACAGGCTCTCTGTCCATCACTTTTTTCTCGGAGGAATGCAATCTCCTGTCTTTTGCGGACAGGAACGGTTGCTTATTTGCTTATGAAATACTTTGACTTCGAACTGTTAGGCGTCAAGCGCAAGCTTCCCTATGTACGTGTTTCGGACAAAATGGCACTGGCCAGTTTTGTCGTGCTGTCGGATACGGAACTCGTGCAAGCTGCTGCACCGGAACTGGTAAAGCGCTTGCCCGAAGTTGACTTTTTGATGACTGCAGAAGCCAAAGGCATCATTTTGACTTATGAAATGAGTCGCTTGATGGGCATGAAGGACTTTATCGTGGCACGAAAAAGCTACAAGCCCTACATGCAAAACGCTCTTTCACACTCCGTGCACTCGGTAACTACTCAAAAGGAGCAAACGCTGTGGCTCGATGGCTGTGACGCCGAACGCTTGCGTGGCAAGCGAGTGGCGTTGATTGACGATGTGTTTGCCACGGGCGAGTCGTTAGCCGCCATCGAAGAGCTGGCTAAAGCCGCAGGCGCTGAGGTCGTTGCTCGCGCAGCCATTTTGGCCGAACTGGAATCTGTCGGTCGTCCCGATCTGATTTACTTGAAAGAACACTATGTCTTCCGTGCCAATCCTGACGGTACCTTCACGCCGATCAAGAGCTTGAAGGAACTGGAAGAGTAACTGTAGCCGTTACTGATTTTCACGATTCTATAGACAAAGTCCCCGAAAATTTTCGGGGACTTTTCGTATGACCTTATTTGTGATCTCTAGCCTCTACATGGCGCAAGTGGCGTTGAAGCCCCTCTTCGGTATGCTTGGCCGCTTCGATGGCTTTTTGCTTTTCTTGACGTGTGAAGTAGCTGGCCAAAATTCCGGCAATCACAATCATCACCATGCCGACCACGATAGCGATCGTGGCAGGCTCCCCGAAAACAATTTCACCCATAATCGTGGAAAAGAGCACAACCGTGTATTGCAACGCGCCACTTAAAACCATGTTGCCTCGACTAAAAGCACGCGTCAGGAAGAACTGGGCGAGAGTGGAACAAAGCATAAAGCCGCCGATAGCCATCGCGGCTTTCGTTGTCGGCATGTGAAAGCCGCCTGTAAACAAAGTTCCGATCAAGCCGCAAAGTGTTCCTACAAGCACAAAGTAGAACAAAATACGCAATTCCGGTTCTTTTAATAACCCCAAGCGTTTGACATACGCGACAGCTACAGCCGTACAGAAACCGGCTCCAAGACCCACGCCAGCAGCAAAATACTCATGCGGAGCAATGGTGGGCGAAAGCATGATCACAACGCCGGCAAAACCCAGCAACAACGTTGAGAGTAACTTCCAGTTAATGCCCGTACGATTACAAAGAGCAATGCCTACCGTGAAGCAGCCTAAAAAAAGCGGAGACGTGTAATTCAACGTCATCGCCAAACCGATATTTAAGTGAGAGATAGAGTAAATGCCGGCCATCACGGCGCCCGCTCCGACAAAAGAGCGAATGAAGTGGTCAAGCGGATAACGCGTTACTACCGTGATGTGGCGCATCCGCATCATGCTGTAAAACAGTACCAGTCCGAAAATTGAGCGATAAAAAAGAACTTCAAAGGAGCCTATGCCCTCCATGCTGGAAAATTTCACGCATACAGCATAGAGCGCAAAAAACATGGCCGAAACGACCATCCACAGTGACTGCATTTTGTCTTCTCACGATTTAAGCAACTCCTTGTACTATAGCGCCAAATATGAATTTGGCTCAAGCTTGACCGTTAACCTAACTCAAAAAGTCCGCCAACAAAAAACCGCCGGACTGAAGCCGGCGGTTTTTTGTGGCGTACCATAGTGTTAATGAATAATTCCCACGGGAATCGCCATGCACAAGAAGGACACGACGATAATGGAGGCAACGTTGAGCCAGAAACCCGCCTTGATCATTTCCCCGATTTGAATACGACCGGTACCGAAGATGATGGCATTGGGCGGCGTACCCACCGGCATCATAAAGGCGGTGGAGGCACTCAATGTTGCGCAGATCAAAAGCGCTTCGGGGTGCATGTTAATCGATTGAGCCACTGCAGAGACCAACGGCATCATCGTAGCAGCCAAGGCCGTATTGGACGTAAATTCAGAGGCAAAAATCGTGATCGAAGACACACCCACCATCACAACCGACTCTGGCATACCGGCTAAGACTGTTGCTTGCGCTCCGATGATATCGGCTACACCCGTTGTTTGGATAGCGGCTGCCATCGTCAAGCCGCCACCGAACAACAGCAACACGTCCCAAGCGACATTTTCACTGGCACTGGACCAATCCAAAGCGTGGATTCCGCGCTTGTAGTCAACCGGGATGATAAAGAGAATGATGCCGGCACCCATTGCGATCAACGTATCACTCAACGGTGCAAAAGGTTTCATGCCACCGATTTCAAGACCGCGCACAACCGGACCGAAGCACCACAATAGAGCAGTAATGACAAAGACTGTTAACACAATCTTTTCGCCACGAGACATGGGACCGAGCTTTTCAATTTCAGCACGCACCCATTCTTTACCACCGGGCAATTCATCAATTTGTTCACGGAAAAGAATCTTCGTCATCAACAAATACGTAATCAGTGTCAAAACACCAATCACGGGCACAGAGATCTTCATCCAGTCAATGAAGTTCACACCCACGCCATACGTTTGTTCGACAAAGCGCACGAAAATACCGTTTGGCGGCGTACCGATTAACGTTAACACACCGCCCAAGCTGGCACCGTAAGCGATGGACAATAAGACACTGACGCCGAAGTTGTGCTCTCGACGATCAATCGGCAAGTCTGCGCGCGTAGAACGCACCACGCCCATCACAGCCAAGGCAATAGGCACCATCATAGCCGCCGTTGCGGTATTACTCACCCAGGCAGAAATAAAGGCCGTTGAGAGCAACAAGCCCAAAATAATTTGTTGTGGCTTCGTGCCCACAAATCGAATCGTCATCAATGCAATGCGACGATCCAAATGCCAGCGAGCAATGCCGGCTGCCAGTAAAAAGCCACCTAAGAAAAGGAAAATCGTGCCGTTGGCATAGTTTTTAAGCGTATCACCGGTCGATGCCACTCCGAATAACGGGAAAAGCACAATCGGCAATAACGACGTCACGGCAATAGGCACCGCTTCCGTAAACCACCAAATCGCCATCCAAAGCACAATGGAAGAACAAGCACGAGCCGCATGCGTAAACTCAGCAGGTGCTCCGCTCGTTGAAATATATTGGTCCGGTAATACGAAGTACAGCAAAAACGCAAATAACGGTCCAACAATTAAGGGAATAACTTTTGATTTGTTGCTTAACGCACCAATTTCAATACTGGATTCATGGTGTAGAGTCATAATGGTCTCCCCAAAATGGGTCTATGTCTCAAGCCGGATGCTCAAACACCGGCCCACGGATTGACCGAATCAACGACCGCTATCTTGCAGCCATCGATCGACTAATTGTAAAGTCGGTCGGCTTTACTTGATATTAATCAATTTTCAAACCAAAACACAAGGGCTAATACTAAAAAACTTTGAACTTTTTCGGAATCGTTTAAGCAATCAAACCTAATTAACCGTTAACAACTGAAGAGATCAATTAATGCCAAATACGTAAAAATAACGACAAATTAACAACTTTTGATTACTTAACGGAACGCGTAAGTACCTCTTCAGTTGTCACGCTCTGCACGCCTTTATCGGCAAATGTCGCCAACATGGAGCTTTCTGCTTCGGTCATCCCGACCACCGCATCTCGAACCCAAAGAACCTCTATGCCGAAGTGATGGGCATCCAGGGCTGTGCGCAATAACGAGCCGTCACGGGAAATGCCGCAAAGATAAAGACGATTGACAAAGCGATCTTCACAATAGGACTTAAGACCCGTTTGCGTTTTTCGATCCGCTTCTAAGAAAGCCGAATAACTGTCCTGCGTTTTATCCGTTCCACGAAGAATGGCAATGACTCGAGACATCGGAAGACGAAGCCCACGGGCTAAATCTGCCCCAACCGTTCCTTCTACACAGAAGGCCGGTTTATTGGCAAAAGAGACATGATCGGCCGCACGAAATTCCTGGGTCACAATCACTCGGTCAAAGCCGGCCGCCATTTTGGCGATATTGTCCAAAATACTTTCTGCCCCTTCAACCGGACAGGCTCCATTAGGCAAAAAATCATTCTGTACATCTTGGACCAAAAGAGCTGTAAAAATTTTCACCGACATCACACCTCTCCTAACAAAGCCTCAAATTCGCCCAGCAAACGCTTCACAGCTTCTTCGGCCGCAATTGCAGGAGCTGTTTGCGCCGCCTGCCCGAGAGGCACTTCCAACAAATCTAATCGACCGATTTCAGACGCTTTGCGATAAATGGGTTGCAACACACGAAGCTGCCCCGGGTAACTGGAAACCTCAAGCCCGGCTTCGGTCAATGCGTCGGTCAAACCTGTCGGCAATACTCGGGACAAACGACCAGAAGTCACGTCCGTTAAGCGAGTTGCCGCATCATCACACCACGCAATTTGATTTTTCAATGCATCGGGCCAAGCGCATTCGGGCGTACGCAATAAATACGACCCCAGCACTGCGCCACTAGCGCCATTCATCATCGCCGCGAGCATTGCCTGCGCACTCATCATGGCCCCTGCGGCAGCCACAGGCACTTCCCTGCACACCCGAACAACAGGCGGCAATAATGCCCCCAATCCCACCTGAGAGGCCGCGGCGGGATTTTCAAAACAGACTCGAGGACCTGCTGCTTCAGCTCCTTGCGCCACAATTATTTGGCAACCGGCCGTTTTTAATACTTTGGCCTCACGCGTAGAGTTGACCGCACCGATCATCAAAATACCTCTCGCTTCGAGTGCCTCCGCATAAACTTCACGTGGCCCGCCGAAACTAAAACTCACCGCCGGCACATCAGCAGCTAGTACCGCTTCAAATTGAGCATCAAAATTGGGAATCTCAAACAGTGTATGAGATACTCCCAACTCCTCACGCAACGGCTCTAACGCATCAAAAAGTGCTTGAGTCTGTTGGGAATTTTCCGGCTCACGCGGTTCAATACGGAGGTTAACCGCAAAGGGACGATCCGTGAGAGTTTTCACTTGGCTCACATAGGCAAAAATTTCCTCGGGCGTCATTAAAGCGCAAGGCAAAACACCCAAACCGCCTGCTTGGCTGACCGCAGCCACCAATTCAGGCGTTGTCGCCCCTGTCATCGGAGCACTCATCACGGGAGCAGTAATCCCCAACGTTTCAGTAAACGTTTTGATTTGTCGATTGATTTGAGCTCGGATACTCATGCGTACATTTCCCACAAAAATAATCTCCACATTGTAGACCATGACTATGACAACTGTCGGTATTGCAGTACAAACGCAGGAACAAAAGGCCTCTATAATTGCCCCATTACAGTTGATTTCAAGGACTCAAAATATGGGCAAGCGAGTTGTTGTCGGACTGTCAGGCGGAGTGGACTCCTCTGTATCGGCATACTTACTCAAGCAACAAGGCTATGAGGTCATCGGGCTTTTCATGAAAAACTGGGAAGATGACGATGACAGCGAATACTGCAGTTCTCGCCAAGACTTTATTGACGCGGCTAGCGTAGCCGACGTCATCGGTATCGACATTGAAGCCGTCAATTTTGCAAAAGAATATAAAGAGCGAGTCTTTGCTGACTTTTTGCGCGAATATTCTGCCGGTCGCACACCTAATCCTGATGTGCTTTGTAATGCTGAGATTAAATTCCGAGCATTCTTAGATCACGCCATGGCCATGGGAGCTGAGTACATCGCTACCGGCCACTACGCACGCACTCGCAAAGACGCTGACGGCAAAACGCAGTTGTTGCGAGGTTTGGACGAAACAAAGGACCAAAGTTATTTTTTGCACCGTCTCTCCCAAGAGCAGATTTCCAAGGTAATCTTCCCGGTCGGCGAACTGCGTAAAACTGAAGTGCGCCGCATTGCCGAAGAGATCGGACTGCCGAACGCAAAGAAAAAAGATTCAACAGGTATTTGCTTTATTGGTGAGCGCCCCTTTAGGGAATTTTTAAGCCGTTATCTTCCTACGCATCCCGGCCCTATGAAGACACCGGATGGAAAGGTTGTGGGCGAGCATATGGGGCTGGCCTTTTACACCTTAGGTCAACGCAAAGGAATCGGTGTTGGCGGCAGTCGTGACGGAAACGGAGAGCCGTGGTTTGTTGCTAAAAAGGATTTGGCCACAAACACGCTTTGGATTGCTCAAGGCCATGACCACCCGTGGCTGTTAAGTCACCATTTAACCGCCGTCATGCCCAGTTGGGTTTCAGGCGTTGCCCCCGAAGTCGGTGCCGAGCTGACAGTCAAAACACGTTATCGTCAAACCGACGGTGCGTGCCGTTTCACTAGAAGCGATTCAGAGGCTTTCACTCTTGACTTTGATGTACCGCAATGGGCAGTCACTCCCGGCCAAAGCGCAGTAATTTACGACGGAGAAGTGTGCTTGGGTGGCGGCTTTATTGACGTCATTGACGCACACTAATTAACGCTCACTTAGCGGAACAAAAAAGCGAATCCTGATGCCAAGGATTCGCTTTTTTGTGCTCTTTGCGCTAGTTCGCCTTCTGGCGCTTATCGCCCGGAGCTCGCAAGATAATTTCCGTAATCTCGCTTGGATTGGCAACTCGCAGTGCCATGCCGGTCCAAAGACCTGTGCCGGGATTGACATAAATCTTCATGCGTTCATTAACTTCGTAAAGCCCCGTGACAAAACCGTCATTAGCATAGGCGATCAGCGGCTGATAGAGCACGAAAAGGCCCCCGTGCGTATGCCCGGATAGTTGCAAATCCACCCCCTTGGCCTCACGAGCACCTTTGGGTTGGTGGGCTAAGAGTACCGTTGCGGTATCCGGCGCCCCTTCAAGCGCTTTACTCAAATCCGGCCCAGGCAATCCACGACGCACTGCCGATGAATCAACAGTCCCTGCAATCACGAGTTTGGCTTCGCCTCGCGTAATCACTTGATGTTTATTTTCAAGCATATGAATACCGATTGACTCAAAGTAATCAATCCACGGTTGAGCACCGTGATGAAATTCATGATTACCCGTGACAGCAAAAACCCCGTCTTTAGCCTTCAGACGTGCATAGGCAGAGACTTCATCTTTGAGTTCGGATGCGGGCCCCTCAATCATGTCACCGGTCAAAACCACCATGTCGGCATCAAGCTCATTGGCCATGTCCACAACTTCTTCTAGCCAAGGACGTTTTAGCATCTGCCCAACATGAAGGTCAGCCATTTGCACAATCCGATAGCCGTCAAATTCTCCGGGCAGCCGATCAACAAGTATCTCCACCGTATAGACCGAAGGCGTTGTTAATGCGGCATGGGTTCCGGAAACCGCTGCCGCTAGAGAAAAAATCAGAATCAGCCAGCGGTTGCCTTGCTTAGCCAAAGGCCAGGGCACGTGCGAATGAGTTGCGAAGTTGACAAATTTGATAAAGATAAAAAGAACATCTTTAATGACCAAAATTGGCACCAGAACCAAAAGGACATTAAAGAGCGATTCCCAAATGACGAGTACGGCCTGATCCAATTGCGGATTGAACATATTGTGGCCGAACATACTGTAAAAGGTAAACTTCTGACCGCAAAGAAGCAAAAAAGCCGCCAATCCGATTTTTACGGGCAGGCGCGCTTTGAGCGGAAACACAAAACTCACCACCGCGTAGATGGAAATTACCAAACAAAAAATACTCATTGCCTTGGTCACAGTTCAGCCCCTTCACTTACCTCTGAATGCTTCAACCCACTTGAGAGACGATGACTAGTCCTCGATGAGTTTGACATTAAATCGAATTCTTTCCGGTTGCTCTCTCAGTAAAGAAGCGAATCCTTCCTTATCTTTGAATTCACCAATTTTATAAAGTGAGTGAGCTTCACCTGTTCTGAAGAATACGACAAATGTGCTCCAAGGTTCATAGTAATAGAGTTCGCCTGGGGCAAATTGCTCTGCTTCAGAGACTCCGTTTACGGAAAGCTTGGGAATTTCAGCGTAATACTCTTGCTCCATAAAGCGTTGCAATGAAAAATGTTTCGGCAAAGTTTTGGCAAATTCTCTCGCCAACGCATTGTCTTCTAATTGTGCTGTCCAGACTTGCTTTGCAAACGTAATTTGGATCTCTTGGGCCATTGCCACTCCAATTGTTGAAATAAGTGCCGCGACTAACGCCACTCTTGTTAATACGCGCATCTTCATGCTCCTAGAATTCCGTTCCGCTCGCACGTTGGGCCTTGACATCACGATGCGGAGGATTGCCAAATTGACGCTTGTACTCTCGATTGAATTGACTGGGGCTTTCATAACCGACAGCATAGCAAGCCGTTGAAGCATCCATGTTTTCCGAAAGCATCAAACGTTTAGCTTCATGAAGACGCAAGCGCTTATGATACTGCAAAGGCGTCATACAAGTAACATCTTTGAAATGACGATGAAATGTCGAAACGCCCATATGGACCTGTTCGGCCAAATTTTTCACACTCAACGGTTCAGTGTAATTTTCACGTAACCAGCGAATCGCCGTTGAAATCTGTGCTCCGACGGCTTGACGAGCATTAAATCGCCAAAGGTGTCGCCCCAAGGAAGACTGAAGAACTCTGAAATAGATTTCTCGAATAATCATCGGCGCTAAAACATCGGCCTCTTGCGGCTTGTCAATCAAGCGGCACAAACGCAATACGGCTTCCCAAGTGTCTTCCGAGACTTCTCCAACACAAAGAGCCCCTTCTTCATCACTTTTATCGTTCGCAACACTGTCTGGCTCAACCATTTGGGCAACCAACTCCGACAGCACCGAGCGATCAATGGACACCGAGATTGCTAAAAAAGGATTATCACGAGTGGCGTTAATTGTGCAATAACTGGCCGGCACATCGACTCCCACAAGTAAACAGTGATTCTTGCCGTAAATGTACTCACGGCTACCCACAATCGATCGCTTTGTTCCACCCACGATAAAGGTCAGCCCGTGGTTATACATACTGCATCCTTGGGCCCCGGCCTCATCGCCTCGATGTGAAAAACTCAAACCCTTTACATGAGTCTCTTTTAGAGCCGGCTTGGGTAAAAAGCCCAAAACGATATTGCGCAATTCGTGATTGATGAGTTCAAGACGTTCGGACATGATGCTTCTCCTATTTGTCTAAAATTGTACGCAGCTCTATTTTTGCGTCTAACACAAGATAGCGCAATTCTTGCCTATTTCTCTCACACGGAAGAAAAATTTCTTTCAAATCCTGTCAAATTCATCTCAATGTTTAATTTGCACATCGGCAAATTCGGGCAAGAATATGCTTCAATCCCACTCACGAAACACTCTCCCGGCCTCTACACTGAAACTCAAACAAACCAGAATATCAACGAGGTTTTACTATGAAGAGGAGATCACTTTTAATGAGCGGCACAATCTTTCCAGCTGCTTTCGCAGCTGAGGCTCTAGCGGGAACCGGTCATTCGGATAAGTCGTATCTCGACCCTGAGTTTTCTGCCATTAAACATTACCTGCTCAAAAAAGAAATGCCCGCTGTGGGGCGCATGAGCGTTAAGAATCGAGCTATGGTGACATTGGCCACTCTATGCACAATTCAAACCTACTCTCGTTTAGGCGAAGCGACAATCGAAGGTCTCGATGCAGGCTTAAGTGTTGTAGAAATTAAAGAAACGCTATATCAATGCGCACCGTATGTCGGCATTTCCAAAGTGGAAGAGGCACTTGATGCTGTAAATGCGGCTCTGAAAGCCGCCGGTCAAAACCCCAAACCAGCCCCGCAAAGCACTGTCAACAATAACAATCGTTTTGAAAAGGGANNCATTGACCAAATGCACGCAAATACACCGGCCGATCAAGCCTACATCAGTAAACAGGCGCTGACGGCTTACTGCTTTGGCGACTTCTACACCCGCAATGGTTTAGATTTGAAAGCCCGCGAACTAATTACCTTCACAGCTATCATGAGCCTGGGCGGCTGTGAACCCCAACTGCGAGCTCACACGGCAGCCAATATTACGGTCGGCAATACCAAACAAGACTTAATTGATGCCATCATGTGCGCCATGCCCTTTATCGGTTTTCCAAGAACTTTAAATGCGTTAGCCGTCGTAAACGAAATTCTCAAATAAATCGATGTGTTGCACACGATTCGAATTCGGTTGTAGCTAACGCTGCAACCGTTTTTTCGTTCTGTTACGGGTCTCACAAAACGAGACCAAAAAATAAAACACTTATCCGCCGAATTTGAGACACTAAGAACCGAGAAAAAGAAAAACTCCCTGCGAGGTTGATCATGTTGTTTAAGTTTTCCGCTGACGAAACCCAAGTTATCCTGAAAGCCTGCGAAGGTCACTCGTATACCGGTAAGAAACCCGGTTTTCTTGAAAAAGTTCAAAAATCCTTATCTTTGAGCGGTCAACAACTGCGAGAGCTCGTCCGTTATCTTCAAAATATCGCCACGGTCAGTANNCTCAAGTGCAACCGTGGGTTGTGGCATCGTCTATCGTCGTTATATGGCCTGTGCCTTTCATGCCATGAAGGCACTCGATGTCTGTAACTCCGTGAAATACCTGGCTGGCCAAACGGCTAACGGGTAACTACCGTTCAAAGAAAAAAGCGGCCCGATTTTGACACAG
>DCTK01000115.1:0-16953 GCA_002329575.1 Sutterella sp. UBA1442
TCACCAAACTCATAGCACGGGCTTGTTGAGCCTGTGTCAATTGCTTCTGTGCACTCACGTACGAGCGTTGAGAGTCCAAGACCGTCAAGAAGTCTTCACTGCCGTGACGATAGCGCGTTTGAGCCAAGTCGTACGCCGTCTTATACGCTTCGGTCATCTCTTCAATGGCCTTGAGCTCTTTTTCTATCGTGCCTTCAGTGGCCAGTGCATCGGCGACTTCTTGGAATGCCGTTTGAATGGCTTTTTCATAGTCAGCCACGGCAATGTCTCGATCGGTTTCCGACACTCGCAACGTTGCCCAGTTGGCTCCACCCGTGAATATCGGCAAGCTGACCGAGGGCGTGAAACTCCACACTCGAGAACCACCCGAGAACAAATCTTCCAATTCCGTATGAGCACTGCCGCCCGAAGCAATCAGAGTAATGCGCGGGAAGAAGTTGGCACGAGCCGCACCGATATTGGCATTAGCGGCAATCAACGTGTACTCGGCCTGAGCAATGTCAGGGCGATTCAAAAGCACTTCTGACGGGAGCCCCGAGGGCAACACAGCTGCGGTCGTGACCACTTCTGCCTTTTGCGGCAGGAGTGCTTCAGGCACTTCAGCGCCAACGATGACTCGTAAGGCATTTAAATCTTGTGCGACAGCTCGTTGGGCAGAAACGTAATCGGCCTGAGCGCTTGAGAGCATCGATTTGGCTTGATTGAGCTCAAGCAAATTAATGGCACCGGCCTTATAGCTCGCTTCCGAGAGCTTATAGGACTGCTCTTGGCTATCCAACGTTTCTTTCGTAAAAGCCAACAGTGAGCGGTCTGCACCGAGTTGTAACCACAAGTTTGCCGTCTCGGCAATCAAGGTCACGCGAGCACTCTTGCGAGCTTCTTCAGTGGCAAAGTATTCGTTTAACGCTTCATTGCTTAAGCTACGGATACGACCGAAGAGGTCAAGCTCGTAGCTGGCCATCGCAAGGTTAGCCGAATACGTGTGGCTGACCACGTCTTGGCCCGTTGCAGAGACGCTACCAGGAGTTTGGCTGTGCTCACCGGCTCCCGTGGCAGAAATCGACGGCAAGAATTCAGAACGTTGGATGTTGTATGCATAGCGCATCTTTTGCACATTCAACATCGCCACTCGGTAGTCGCGATTGTTGTCCAACGACATTTGAATCACTTGACGCAAACGATCGTCGGTGAAGAATTCTTGCCAATCGGGCAAGGCCTGTTGATTGAGCTTTGCATCAGCGTATGCTGCACCGGCAGGCCAAGATGCCTCTACGGGCGCCTTGGGACGCTCATAGCTGGGGGCCATGGACATGCACCCCGTCAGAGCCAGTGCGGCTACAAGTGGCAGAACTTTAAAACAGGTCATTTATTATTCCCCTTTTTTGACCGAGTTTTGCTCGGTAGGTTGGGTGCTATCTTGTGCACCTTCTTCGCCCTTTGCTTCCTCATTTTCAGACTTGGGAGCAGGCGGATCATAGAATGTCAATTCACTTTCTTTCAACGCAGCAGCTTCTACGGCTGTTTCACGCGAAATCGCATTAAGGTCAACATTGCGTTCATTGGCAGAGCCGGAAATACGCATGATGATCACGTAGAAGATCGGCACGAACAAAACACAAAGCAGTGTCCCCGTGATCATGCCGCCCAACACGCCCCAACCGATAGCGTTTTGAGCGCCGGAGCCGGCACCGTCGGCCATAGCCAAAGGCAACACACCAAGGCCGAATGCCAAAGAAGTCATCACAATCGGACGCAACCGCAATCGAACGGCATCAATAGCAGCGTGAGCAATGTCCTCACCCTTATCGTGCAATTCTTTAGCAAATTCCACGATCAAAATGGCGTTCTTACTAACCAAGCCCATGGTTGTCACCATACCAACCTGGAAGTAAATGTCATTGTTCATGCCTCGCAACCATGTTAGGCCCAAAGCCCCGATAATCCCCATCGGAATAACGAGAATCACGGCAATCGGAATGGACCAACTTTCATAAAGAGCTGCCAAGCACAAGAACACCACCAAGATGGACAACGCATACAAGGGAGCGGCTTGACCACCGGCCTGAACTTCTTGGTAAGACACACCGGTATAGGCCATGCTGTAGCCCAAAGGCAGGTTTTGAGCAACTTCGCGCACAGCATTCAATGCGTCACCCGAGCTCTTGCCGGAGACCGGATTACCTTGAATATTGACGGCAGACACACCATTGAAACGTTCCAAACGCGGAGAGCCGAACTTCCATGAAGTCTTTGAGAAGGCCGAGAACGGCACCATGTCTCCTTGGTCATTCTTCACGTACCACTTGCCCAAATCTTCCGGTTTTTGACGGAATTGGCTATCGCCTTGCACATAAACCTTTTTCACACGACCGCGATCAAGGAAGTCGTTCACATAGGTACTACCCCATGCGTTGGCTAGCGTTGTGCTAATTGAGGAAATCGATACGCCTAAAGCGCGGGCTTTTTCCATATCAATTTCCAAATTCAATTGCGGCGTATCTTCCATACCGTTCGGACGGACCATCGTCAAATCCGGGTGAGCATTGGCTTGAGCCAAGAATTGATTGCGGACTTGCATTAACTGGTCATGCGTTTGACCGGCATTGGCTTGCAAATAGATATCGAAGCCGTCGGCCACACCCAATTCCGGCACTGCCGGGGGCGAGAACGCATAAGCGCTGGCATCCTTATATTGAGAGAATTCCATCATGGCGCGTCCAACGATGGAGTTCACATCCTGACCTTCATCTTTACGCTCACCCCAGTCCTTCAACTTCACGAACATCAAACCGGTATTTTGTCCCGTCCCCCCAAAGGAAAAGCCGGACACAGAGAACACGGACTCAATATTTTGTTCTTCGTGCTCAAGGAAGTATTCACGCATACGAGCGAGCACTTCTTCGGTTCGTTGTTGCGAAGCACCGGCAGGCGTTGTCACTTGGGCCAGCAAAACGCCTTGGTCTTCACCCGGCATAAAGCCTTGGGGCACTTTAACAAAGCCTAAGACCACGCCACCGATAATGCAGGCATAAATGATCAACACTCGAACGGTACGCGGAATAAAGTGACCAACTTGGGTGCGAATCCATAAAGAGAAGTTTTCAAAGCCGCGATTAAACCGTCCAAAGAACCCCTGTTTTGTTTGATGAGCATTCTTATCAATCGGCTTAAGCATCTTGGCGCAGAGAGCCGGCGTCAAGATCAATGCCACCAACACAGACAGCACCATAGCAGCCACAATCGTCACGGAGAACTGACGATAGATCACCCCCGTAGAACCACCGAAGAAAGCCATCGGCACAAACACTGCGGATAGCACCATGGCAATACCGACCAAGGCGCCCTGAATTTGTCCCATCGACTTAATCGTTGCCTCTTTCGGCGGCAGACCTTCGGTTCGCATCACACGTTCGACGTTTTCCACCACCACAATGGCATCGTCCACGAGTAGCCCGATGGCTAGCACCATGGCAAACATCGTCAACACGTTGATTGAATATCCCATGACCGCCAAAACGCCGAAGGTACCCAACAGCACCACCGGCACGGCAATCGTCGGAATTAACGTTGCACGCCAATTCTGCAAGAACAAGAACATCACGCAGACCACGAGCACAATAGCTTCAAACAACGTACGGACCACTTCTTGAATGGAGATTCGCACGAACGGAGTCGTATCATACGGAATCACCCATTCCATGCCGTCCGGGAAGTTAGCTTGCATGTCTTGAAGCAAGTTCATCACGCGTTCGCTAGTAGCCATGGCATTGGCACCCGTTGCCAGACTAATGGCTAAACCGGTTGATTCATTGCCGTTATACAAAGCAATCACGTTATAGCTTTGTTGCCCCATTTCAATGCGAGCGACGTCTTTAAGAAGCACGCGCGAACCATCGGTTGCGGTTTTAACTAAGATGTTTTCGAACTCTTCAACCGTCTCCAATAATGACATGGACTCAATCGTGGCATTGAGTTCATAACGATCGGCCGAGGGAAGATTACCGATAGCACCCGACGATACTTGTACGTTTTGTTCTTCAATGGCGGCTACCACTTCCGCGGTCGACAATGAATATTTGTAGAGTTTGTCCGGATCAAGCCAAACTCGCATCGAGTAGGAACTACCGAACACCTCAACGTCACCGACGCCTGACAAACGAGACAAAGGCTCTTGTACGTTATTGACCAAATAGTCGGACAAGTCGGCACTTGTCATCTTGCCGTACTTATCCACAAAGCCCACCACCATCAAAAAGTTTGCGCTGGACTTATCAACGTCAACACCGAGCTGTTGCACCACTTGGGGCAAGCTACTTTCAACCGTCTTCAAACGGTTTTGCACTTGCACTTGGGCAATGTCAGGATCGATACCGGCTTCAAACGTAATATCGATAGAAACAGTACCCGAGGAATCCGAATTAGAGGTCATGTACAAATAACCATCCAAACCGGTCATTGCCTGTTCAATCTGTTGCGTGACCGTGTTTTCGATCGTTTGAGCAGAAGCACCCGGGTAAGCTGCAGAGATCGTCACTTGGGGCGGTGCGATTTGCGGATATTGGGAAACCGGCAACTGCGTGATCGAAAGTATCCCGGCGAGCATGATCACAATAGCGATCACCCACGCAAAAATCGGTCGATTAATAAAAAACTTCGACATAAGTTAATCCTTTCGTTCGGGCAGCTTTATTGGGCCGTTGACGGTTGTGCGGCAGACGTGGCTTTTTGCTCATCTGCTTGTACCGTAACCTTAGTGCCCTGGCGCACCTTACCCGTGCCTTCAAGAACCACTTTTTCTCCGGCCTTGAGCCCAGACTCAATCAACCAGTTTGTACCGATTACACGATTCGCTACAACAGTGCGTTGTTCGATCGTATTTTCAGGCGTCACAACGTACACATAGGCGTTGCCCTTAGGATCTCGCATCACACAACGTTGGTCTAACACGACAGAATTCGGACGAGCCCCTTCTTCCAAGCGGGCACGAACGAACATCCCGGGCAACAGATCTCCCTTAGGATTCGGGAAAATGGCGCGAAGATTCACCATGCCGGTATTTTCATCAACTTCTTCACCGGTAAACGTTAAAACACCCTTTTGAGCGTAGCTACTACCGTCTTCCATTAAAAGCGTCACTTCGACAGCTCCGTCTTTGGCTTGAACCTTGCCAGTAGCAATATCTTGCTTCAGACGTAAAAGTTCGGTGCTGGTCTGATGAACGTCAACATAAATAGGGTCGAGTTGCAGAACGGTCGTCATAAACGTTTGATAGGCAGTAGCCAAAGCACCTGGAGTCACTTCGGAGCGACCGACTCGGCCCGTAATCGGACTTTCCACTCGCGTGTATTCCAAATTTGTTTTAGCAGTCTTTACTGCCGCGCGAGCCGTTTTTAATTGAGCTTGGGCTTGGTCGTTTTGTTGCTTACTGACGGCATTGACCTTCACCAAGGCGGCATAACGGCGTGCATCAGCACGGGCTAACTCATAGTTTGCCACTGCCTCTTCATAGGCAGCTTCGTACAGGGCAGGATCAATTTGATAGAGCTGATCACCGGCCTTGACTTGCTGGCCTTCCGTAAAGGTACGCTTTTGAATGATGCCATTGATTTGCGGACGAACTTCAGCGACCTGATAGGCACTAGTTCGACCGTTTAACTCCGTTGTCATCACCGGCGCAGATATCTGCACCGTTACAACAGTGACCGGTTGAGCTGCCGCTTGAGGCGCTTGGGTTTTCTCTTTGCACCCTGCAAGCGAAAAAATCACTGCTACCGACATTGCAGCAGCGGCTAACTTCGGGGCAAATTTCATCTTATTTTTCACAGCACTCTCCAAACGAGAACATCCGGATGAATTTCCGGCTATAAATCAAAATATTATTTATGACTGAACGTTCATTCAGTCGATTAGGAAAAGATTATCGCATTATGTCAGAAACAACGGTGAAATAGATATCCTTTAGTTCCTACTAAAGTTGAAAAAATGATTTCAAAAAGTAATAAAACTCAAATTTTTCCTACAGTGTTGACGTTTCTTCGCAAAAGGTGAACAATGTCGGGACATTTTTTCTCACCATTTGAATTCTCATGTCATTAGAGATTTTTCATCTGCAATACTTTTTAGGCGGACTCGTCAGTTTGCTTGTCATTACTAACCCGCCTTCGAAGATCCCGCTCTTTATCAGTCTCACTCAAGGCATGGATGATACTCAGCGTAAAGCTCAAGCTCGCTGGGCCGCCATTTACTCGGCCATTATCATGTTCGTGAGTCTTTTGGCCGGCAATCTGCTTTTAGCCTTTTTCGGCATCTCCTATGGCGCCCTTCGCATCGCCGGCGGCTTTGTCGTGGCAGTTATCGGCTACCAAATGTTATTCGGTCAACAAGCTCCATCTCCTAACAAAGCTCCGCTTGTGCGCCGCGACCGTGAAGATTATGCTTTTTTCCCCATCGCAATGCCGATGATTGCCGGTCCGGGGACAATGGCCGTGATTATCGGCTTTTCCACCGAAATTGCTGAATTTCCAAGCTGGGAGGATCAAGCCGGTACATTCTTCATGATGACGCTGGCGATTATTTTCTGCTCAATGGTTTGTTGGGCTGTAATGCGCTCGGCAGACTTCTGTGCAAGAAAATTAGGTCCTTCTGGCACTATCGTACTCAGTAAGCTGATGGGCTTTTTGCTGATTTGTATCGGCGTGCAGTTCCTGGGTTCTGGTATTCGCGCCTTCGCAGTAGGCGGTTAATAACAAAATCCCCAAAAAAATGCCGATCAAGTTTTTATTGATCGGCATTTTTTCAATCACAATCGTTTATTCAACGGTCACGCTCTTTGCCAAATTTCTCGGCTTATCCACGTCGTTACCACGGATAAGTGCCGTGTGATAAGCCAGCAACTGCAATGTCACCACATGCAAAATAGGCGATAACGCTCCATAGTTTTCCGGCATGCGGATAACGTGGATATGTTCCGAAGAGCTAAGCCCCGTATCTGAGTCAGCAAAAACGTAGAGTTCTCCTCGGCGGGCTTCCACTTCTTTCATATTGCTCTTGAGTTTTTCGAACAATTGATCGTTAGGGGCCACCGTTACGACCGGAATGGACTCATCAACAAGCGCCAATGGGCCATGCTTAAGTTCTCCTGCCGGATAAGCTTCGGCATGGATATAAGAAATTTCTTTTAATTTCAACGCACCTTCTAAGGCAATCGGATAGTGAATACCGCGTCCTAAGAAAAGGGCGTGTTCTTTATCAGCAAAACGTGATGTCCAGCCGATAATCAACGGCTCAAGTGCCAAAACGGAACTCACGGCCTTGGGCACATGGCGCAATTGCGTCATGTAGAGATTTTCGTCTTCAGCCGTTAAGCGGCCGTTGATCTTAGCCAAAGTCAGAGTCAAGAGGAAAAGTGCTGTCAGCTGCGTCGTAAAAGCCTTCGTTGAAGCCACGCCGATTTCAACCCCTGCACGGGTAATGAAATGCAATCGGCTTTCTCGAACCATGGCACTCGTTGCAACATTACACACCGTTAAGGTCTTATCCATGCCGAGTTCACGAGCATGTTTTAATGCGGCTAACGTATCGGCCGTTTCCCCCGACTGCGAGATCGTCACCACAAGCGTACGAGGATTGGGAACGCTCTTACGATAACGGTATTCGCTGGCAATCTCCACATCGCACGGGATACCTGCAATGGCTTCGAACCAGTACTTGGAAGTCATGGCTGCGTAGTAACTCGTTCCGCAGGCAATCATGAGGATACGGTCTACTTCAGGGAAAATCTCCGCAGCTTCTTCGCCGAAAATCGCAGGCGTGATCTCACGCACGGCTTCGAGCGTATCGGCAATGGCGCGCGGTTGCTCAAAAATTTCCTTTTGCATGTAGTGACGGTACGGACCAAGTTCTACTGCGTTACTAAAGGCTTGAACCTCACGCACTTCGCGTTCCACGGCTTCGAACTCTGTACCGACATGCTTGAAAATCTTGTAGGACTCTGGCAACAGTTCGGCCACATCCCCGTCTTCCAAGTAGATGAAATTATTGGTTTCACCGGCCAACGCCATCGTGTCACTGGCCGCAAACATTTCATTTTCACCGACACCGATCACCAAGGGCGATCCTTGACGGGCCACAACGATACGGCTGGGATCTTGCTTACAGAAAACCGCAATACCATAAGCACCGCGCACGCGATTTAATGCATCCTCCACGGCCTTTAACAGATCACCGTGGTAGCAATCTCGAACCAAATAGGCCAACACTTCAGTGTCGGTTTGGCTTGAGAATTCCACACCCTTAGCTTGAAGCTCGGCGCGAATTTCTTCATAGTTTTCAATGATGCCGTTGTGAATTAACGCAATTTCATCCCCAGCGAAGTGCGGGTGGGCGTTACACACCAAAGGTTCGCCGTGCGTAGCCCAACGCGTATGCGCAATCCCCATTTCGCCGTGCAAGTGCTCGTGCTGAATTTGCTCTTCCAACTCTGCCACTCGAGCCACGCTTCTGGCGCGCTTGAGCCCATTGTCCCAAACGGCCACTCCGCAACTGTCATAACCGCGATATTCCAAACGCTTGAGCCCTTGAACAAGCAAAGGCACGATATCACGCTTTCGGGAGGTTGCTGCAACAATACCGCACATAATAAGTTTCCTTTTTAATTACTGTTTTTTAACCGGTCGCTTCCAGCCTTCGATCACGGTCTGGCGAGCGCGAGAGATGGTCAATTTTCCGTCAGGCGCATCGCGCGTAAGCGTCGTTCCGGCGCCCAACGTAGCGCCTTCGCCTACTGTCACCGGAGCGACCAATTGAGTGTCCGAACCGATAAAAGCATTGTCCTTAATTGTCGTTCGGAACTTATTGACCCCGTCATAGTTACACGTAATGGTACCGGCACCGATATTGACTCCGGCCCCCATGTCCGTATCTCCAATGTAAGAGAGATGGTTGACCTTACTGCCAACGCCCACGACGGACTTTTTAATTTCTACAAAATTGCCGATATGAGTTTGTTCGGCCAGGGTTGTACCAGGACGCAAACGCGTGTACGGTCCCAAAATTGCCTTTTCGCCAACGACAGCTCCGTCAAAGTGACAAAACGGCTTCACTTCGACCCCCTGAGCCAACTCGACGTCTTTTAACAAGCAATAAGCGCGTACCGTCACGCCGTCTTTGAGCACCACGCGACCACTGAAAACGCAACCCACATCAATTGTCACGTCGCGGCCGCAAATCAATTCTCCACGAACGTCAATACGTCGAGGATCAATCAATGTGACTCCTTCGGCCATCAGGCGTTGGGCTTGTTTTTCTTGATAAGCACGTTCCAATGCCGCAAGCTGGATCTTACTGTTCACTCCCTCGACTTCGACCGCACTTGATGCGAAAGCCGTATGCACAGTCACTTGATTGGCAACCGCCATCGCGATGACATCCGTGAGATAGTACTCGCCTTGAGCATTTTCATTTTTCAGTGCAGACAGCCACTCATTGAGTCTGTTGGTAGGCAACACCATAATGCCGGTGTTGACCTCATTGATCTTTCGTTGTTCGGCATCAGCATCTTTTTCTTCAACAATGGCGCAGACAGCTCCATTGGCATCACGGACGATGCGCCCATATCCTGTCGGGTTGTCCAATTTGACCGTTAAGAGTCCGAGCTCGTTGCCCGCCTCCTTGATTAACGTTTCAAGCGTTTGAGTTTCAATTAAAGGTACGTCTCCTAACAACACCAAAGTCGGTTTGTCAGGTTCGCACAAAGGCAATGCTTGCATCAATGCATGCCCCGTGCCGAGTTGCTCTGCTTGCAATGCGAACTGAATATCGTGATTGTCTTTAAGATGATTTTTCACAACGTCTGCTGCATGTCCCACCACTACGATAATGCGGTGCTCTCCTTCAATGGCACGAGCTTTGTCCAAGACATGATCGATCATGGGTTTTTGAGCGATCGGTTGCAAAACTTTAGGCAATTGGGATCGCATCCGCTTACCCATGCCGGCGGCCAAAATAACAATATTCATTTCACTGGTCCGATGGTCAATATCCCGTTAATTTTACTTGATTGAAAGATATTGCTCACGCAAAATAACGGCATTGTTGTGCTTATTTTCACAAAAAGCGGGACCTCCAACATTGGAGAGTCCCGCACAGCTCTTCTCAAAAGCCTTTGGGCCGATTAAGCTTCACCGCCTTCTTGATGAATACCGGCTAAAAGCCAGCCACCGTCACCCTTCACGGGCTTGGTTAAAATCCACAACTCATCTACGCGTTCTGCTTCACCGCTGACGTTGAGCGTGCCGTCAAAGTGTACGCCGGCCAAGTACTCATCACCGTCTTGAATAATGCCGCGGAAGTCTGACTTCAGTGTCACGATTTCCGTTTGGTAATCTTGAGCACCTCGTTCACGCAACTGATGGGTTACCGTACGGAACACCTCATCGGTCGTAAAGTCATTGAGCGAAGTAACATTGCCTGTATCCCAAGCCTTTTGCATCTTGGCAAAGTTAGCTTCTGCCACGCGCAAGAATGCGTCCACATCGAAATCTGCAGGCAAATCAACCTTAGATACAGTGCCCGGGTTATTGAGTTCATCGAGTACACTGCCGGCCGCTGCAGCTGAGGCGCTATATTGCGGTTGAGCCTGAGGTTGGGGAGCGCTTTGCGTTTGCGAGCGGAAACTGTCTTCGTATTGCTGACGCTCTTGGCGGGGCATTCCAGCAGCAGCTCCTGCACTACGTTTCATGAGGAACATTCCCAAAAGCAAGCGGATGACGTAATAAGCTGCAAAGGCAATAAGCGCCATCATGATAAATTGAGCAAAACCTTCACCAAATCCCAAGGCATGAGCCAAGGCCGTGATACCCAACGCAGCAGCCATTCCCATTAACATGCCACGCATAGGACTCGGGGTAGCAGCTTGTTGCGGACGGGTTTGTTGAGCCGGAGCGGCTTGTTGTTGACGTTGTTGTTGGCCGGGAGTGGCTCGTTGCTGATTTAAGCCAGCGGCTGGTGCCGGCGTAGCCTTGTGTTGCAACGTCGGAGCTGAACGGCCAAAGCTCATCCCACCGCCTAAACGACGGGCAGCGTCAGCGGTCACCGACATCGACATCATGGTCAAACCGATAGCCAAAACTGCAATCCATTTTTTCATTACAAACTCCAAATTTAAAGGAGAAAAATATTAATCATTCAAAGGTTTACGTCCGATGTGCAGAGCACACACGCCAAACGTTAAATTGTGCCACTTCACATCCGTCATCCCAGCCTGCCTCATCATTTCAGCCAGCTCAGCCTGCCCAGGGTGCACACGAATTGACTCCGGTAAGTAACGATAACTGTCACTGTCGCCAGAAATCAACCCTCCTAACCAAGGCATCAAACGGAAGGAATAAAAATCATACAAGGGGGCTAAAAGTCGGTTTACTTTGGAGAACTCCAACACCAAGACCTTGCCACCCGGGCGACACACTCGGCACATTTCGCGAAGAGCAACATCCTTGTGTGTCATATTGCGAAGACCGAAACTGACCATCACCACGTGAAATGTGTCATCGGCAAAGGGCAATTTTTCACAATCGCACTGAACAACAGGGCTGTCAAAACCGGCCGAACGCATACGCTGGGCCCCTAAAGTCAGCATGGCACGATTGATATCGGTTGCCCAAACTTCACCATCACGACCAACTCGCGGCGCAAACTGTAATGACAGATCACACGTACCGGCGGCCAAGTCCAATACTTTCATGCCACGATCGACATCGGCTTTGTAAACGGCATAACGCTTCCAAAGTCGGTGCATACCGAAGGAGAGCACATCGTTCATCAAATCGTATTTAGGCGCAACGGAGTCAAAGACTTCCCGAACCTGACGGGCCTTATCTTCTTCGGCAACTTTTTTAAAACCGAAATCAGTTTGACGATGTTGATTGTCTTTATTTGTCATATCAGTGCCTACAGCCTTTTTTCGCTATCGGCTTAAAAATATCGTTTCGAGGATCATCGGGATCGCGGCTAGCACCCTTTACCTTCAATTGATCCAAATAGCGCTGCCAACGCTCTGCTTGCTCGAGACCCAACACCCGTAAATAGTCCCAATCATAGTAACCGGAGTCATGTCCATCGGAAAAAACAATTTTAATGGCATAACGCCCTACAGGCTCAATGTCCACGATGCGCACATTTTTCTTTCCGACAGGCAGTTGCGCTTGCTCGGGCGTGTGTCCCTGCACCTCTGCCGATGGACTCGAAATCCGCAAATACTCAGCAGACAGGCAACAACGGAAGCCATCCTCGTAGGCTAGCTCCAACGTATTGGAGACTTGGTGATAGGTTATTTCAGAGGGTACTTGCATTACGCAAACCTAATAATTCGAACCTGGCACCTCCGACAGGAATCGAACCTGTGACGCGACCTTCGGAGGGTCGCATGATATCCACTTCACCACGGAGGCAGGATTTCCGATTATAAAGAACTTATTAGGGTTTTTTCGATGTTGTCGACTTTGGTTACACGTCAACGGGGTCCACGTCCATCGTCCAGCGGACGGCACTTTTAAGCGATACCACGGCCGGATACCAAAGGCGCAAAAAACGGTTTAAGCGGGCTTTAGTGTCGGCTTCCACAAGAAGCTGAGCACGCTCCCGATCGGCGACACGCATCAGAGCCATTGGAATAGGATCATAAACTGTCACATGGGCAAAATCTTCATAACGATTTCGGATGATTTCAGCTTGTTGAACGGCCAGACGCAAAAATTCCAACGCCTTATCAATATCGGTTGCATCGGCCGTTAAAAGCGCCTGACTGACAAAAGGAGCGGCATATTCGTCTTTACGCTCTTGTAAAAGCCTATCAGCAAAAAGGCAGTAATCCTGAGCGGCTAACGCTCGAAAAATCAACTTATCACCAAAGCGGCTTTGAACCAAAATTTCTGCACGAGAGCCCGCACGCCCTGCACGGCCGGCGACCTGCATCAAATTGGCAAAAGCACGCTCTTCGCCCCTGGGATTGGCACTGACTAATTGCGCATCAATATTCAACACAACAACGAGCGTCACATTTTGAAAATCATGCCCCTTAGCCACCATTTGCGTGCCCACAAGGATATCAACCTCACCGGCATGCACCGAGGCAAATGCTTTTTCTGCCGCGTCTTTTCGCTGTGTAGAGTCTCTATCAATGCGCAAAATCCTCGCTTCCGGCCACAGATGAGCAATCGTCTCTTCGATTCGCTGCGTTCCTGCCCCCATCGGAATCAAGTCCACATTGCCACAGTCCGGACAACGACTGTAAACCGCATGCGACCAACCACAATGGTGACAGATAAGACGGGCTCGATCCTTATGGTAGACCGCATATGTTGAGCAATGAGGACACTTGGATAACCATCCGCAACTCGTACAGGTTATAACAGGAGCATAACCACGACGATTTAAAAAGATAATGCACTGCTCACCACGCGAGAGGCGATCGCTGACGGCCTCGACAATCTCCGTGCTGATGCCTTTAATGAGTGAGCAATGCCTTGGATCAATCACTCGCAATTGAGGCATGACAGCCGTCTGTACTGCTCGTTTGGTCAACGTTAAAAGGTTGTAGTGACCTACTCGAACATTGGCCCAGGTCTCCAACGAGGGCGTAGCAGAACCTAAAACAACCGGAATGGCCAACATTTGAGCTCGTTTAACGGCAAGATCGCGAGCGGAGTAGCGAATGCCATCGCCGGCTTTATATGACAGGTCGTGCTCCTCATCGACCAGCACCAAGGAGAGTTCGGGAATGCTGGCAAAAATTGCCATACGCGTGCCAATTAAGATTTGGGCTCGTTTTTCATGCATGGCAAGCCAAGCTTTGGCTCTTTGCCCCTGAGATAGACCCGAGTGCATCGTGACCACAGCTTTATCGGGAAAGTGCGATCTGACACGACCCTCCAACTGCGGAGTCAAATTGATTTCTGGCACCAGAAAAAGAATTTGAGCTTGAGGTTTGTCCTTAAAAACCGATTCCATCATTCGAAGATAGACTTCAGTTTTGCCACTACCAGTAACCCCGTGAAGTACAAACGCACCGAATCCTGAGTGTTTTTTCAGCACTTCGACAGCACGTGCCTGTTCATCATTGAGCGTTAACTCAGGAACTTGTTTCACCTTAACAGCTTTAAAAGGCTCTCTGAGTTTTGCTAAAGACATGGCATAGCGCGGACCGGGTTTGGAGCGAAAAAATTGCGGCAAATTCGCCAATGCCACTTCGCCCCAAGTATGCTGATAATAGTCAGCCGCAAACTTGGTAAATTTCAACCAATGGGTAGACAAGGGCTCAATTTCGTTGATCAGCCTTAGGTAGGATTTGCACTTTTTTTCATCAATGTCGATATGACTTGTCATACCGACAATTAGCCCAAGTTCGCGTCTGGCACCCAACGGCACCACGCAACGATCACCGACTCGGGGCTCTCCCTCTCCAGCCTTGTAGGTCAAGATAGGCAAAGCCGGCACATCGAGTGCCACTTGGACATAATGCTCTTTCGACATCTTTTTTCTCAAAATAATTGGCATCTATTGTAGCCAAACAGATTGGCATACAAGAAAGATTTCCTTCTGGATCTCGTTATTTGATCTTCTTTTGTTACAGAAATGTTAAAAAATCCTTTTAATCAAACAATTAACTTCCTTAGCTTTATTTATTGTGGATAACTTTGTGAATAAATCTCCGAATTGATGCATTTTGGAGCATCTACGCTCAAAGAGCCATAAACATTTGAATCTTCAAAGACTTATATTTTCTCATTAAAAATCAAAGGGTTATCAATATGCAAAATTGATAACCCTCTAATTTACAAGGACTTTTTCATATCCACAATTCTTGTGGATAAGTTTGTGGATAACCTTGTCTATTGGTGATACTGGCGACTATATTGGTGCACTTCATCGACCAAAATAGCAACAGATTCCGGAGGAGTAAACTGGTTAATTCCATGCCCAAGGTTAAACACGTGACCTCCTGCCCCCACCTTTCCGAAGTTATCGATAACTCGACGCACTTCTTGGCGAATAAGAGCTTCTGAACCGAAAAGAACCATAGGATCAAGATTTCCCTGTAAGGCGACTTTGTCTCCCGTACGACGACGCACCTGAGCCAAATCACTGCACCAATCAACACCTACGGCATCGGCTCCACTTTGAGCAATCTGCTCAACCCACTGGTCGGCTCCCTTCGTAAAGCAAATCACGGGAATGCGCTCGCCATCGCGTTCTCTAATCAGCAGAGAAATTACCTTTCGAATATATGCCAGAGAAAACTCTTCAAAGGCAGCAGAAGCTAAAGCGCCACCCCAAGTATCAAAAATTTGTACAGCTTGAGCACCGGCTGCGATCTGAGCATTTAAATACGTCGCCACACTTTGAGCATTGATCTCCAATATGCGATGCAGAAGATCTGGACGGGTGTACATCATTGTCTTGATTTTGCGGAAGTCTTTCGAAGAACCCCCTTCGACCATATAACAAGCCAATGTGAACGGGCTACCCGAAAAGCCAATTAACGGCACACGATTGTTGAGCGCTTGACGGATGGTAGACACTGCATCAATTACGTAGCGAAGCTTTTCATCAGGATCTGGAACAAAAAGCGCATTAACGGCTTCTTCACTATCGACAGGTTGGGCAAACTTCGGGCCTTCTCCTGCTACAAAACTTAATCCGAGCCCCATTGCATCAGGAATCGTCAGAATGTCAGAAAAAAGAATAGCCGCATCAAGATTAAAACGTTCCACTGGCTGCAAAGTTACCTCACAGGCCAATGCGGGCGATTGTGCAAGCTTCATAAAACTTCCGGCTTTAGCCCTTGTGGCGTTATATTCACTTAAATAACGCCCAGCTTGCCTCATCAGCCACACCGGCGTGTAATCGCATTGTTGGCGCAAAAGAGCGCGTAAAAACGTATCATTAGTGGGTCTATTCATTCTTAGTTGCGGAGCGCTGATGCCCCTGCCCTCTTGGTTAACGCTCAAAGAAAGCGGTGTTGTCATCAATATCCATGCTCAACCTGGCGCTAAACGCACAGCGGTTGTCGGTTTATATGGAGAAAAACTCAAAATTGCCGTGGCCTGCCCGCCAGTAGACGGCAAGGCAAACGCTGCTTTAATTGATTTTCTCAAACGATTTCTCACAGTCCCCAAGTCTCAAATCGAGATTATTTCAGGGGAGAGTAGTCGCGAAAAACGGATATTTATTAAAGGTATTGACGCACAAACCTGCGCCGACACCCTGTCGGTGCAAGGATAAGTAGCTAGACTTAAGGATTCGTTAAGAGCAAACAAACGCCCGCCTTGGCCGGCTTTACCGGCCGGCATATCAGGCGGGCTTTTTGCGGTCAGTTAGCGCACAACCAGTACCGGACGATCGATTTGCGCCAGCGTCTTTTGCGTTTCACTACCGATAAAGAGGCTACCTATACTGCCCATTCCCCGGCTGGCCATCACCACGTAGTCAACGTTCTCATCTTTTGCGAGCTGGATAATGCACTGCCATGGTGCTTCTCCATGAACGGCCTCGACTCGACAGGCAACACCGGCAGCCTTGGCAGCCTCATAAATATCGCCCAAACGCTTCTGAACATCAGCAGCTTCGCCGGCTAAACCATCAGCAGGTTTCGCTCCCTTGACCGCTGTCATACCGATCAACTCCGCTTGAAGCGGTTTCGCAATACCGATTGCAGCTTCAACAGCTTTTGCGCTCAATTCAGAGCCGTCAGTACAGACCAAAACTTTCATAGCTATTGCCTTCATTAATTTGTTTATCTGCTTTTATCCTACCGCTAATTCAGCTCGTTGACTATGACAAAACGCAAAAAAGGCAGATGCTTTTTCGGCACCTGCCTTTTTCTGGTCGCTTTCGCGCTTAGTGATGACGCTTGAGTTTCTCGATAGCGGCCAATTCCGCTGCCAAGATTGCCAACTC
>DCTK01000115.1:16987-17892 GCA_002329575.1 Sutterella sp. UBA1442
ATAGCGGTGTCGGCCAAAACAGTCACGTGATGCGGTTGCACTTCAATCACGCCACCCGCAACGAACACTTGTTTGACTTCTTTCGTGTCGGGCAAAGTGATTCGCACAAAGCCCGGCTTAATGAGCGAAATCAACGGCGTGTGTTGAGGCAGGATCCCCAATTCGCCGGCTTCACCAGGAAGCGCAACGAATTCGGCATCACCGGAGAAGATCTGCTCTTCTGCGCTAACGACGTCAACTTTAATCGTAGACATAAGTTGCTCCGTGGTCGTGTTTCGGCTTTCGGTCGTTAAAAGTTACCGACCGAGAACCGAACCTATTAGTGCATTTGCTTGGCTTTTTCGAAAGCTTCGTCGATGGTACCGACCATGTAGAAAGCTTGTTCGGGCAAAGCATCGCACTCACCGTCAACGATCATGCGGAAGCCGCGGATCGTTTCTTTCAACGGAACGTACTTACCGGGAGCACCGGTAAACACTTCAGCCACGTGGAACGGTTGAGACAGGAAGCGTTGAATCTTACGAGCACGCATAACCGTAAGCTTATCTTCCGGAGCCAATTCATCCATACCCAAAATGGCGATAATGTCACGCAATTCCTTGTAACGTTGCAAGGTTTCTTGTACGCGACGGCAAATCGTGTAGTGTTCGTCACCGATGATCAACGGGTCAACTTGACGGCTCGTTGAGTCAAGCGGGTCCACGGCCGGGTAGATACCCAAGGCGGCGATGTCACGAGAGAGCACCACGGTGGCGTCCAAGTGACCGAACGTCGTAGCCGGAGACGGGTCAGTCAAGTCGTCAGCAGGCACGTACACGGCTTGGATGGAGGTAATGGAACCGACCTTGGTAGACGTAATACGTTCTTGCAAGCGACCCATTTCTTCAGCCAACGTCGGTTGGTAA
>DCTK01000081.1:0-2310 GCA_002329575.1 Sutterella sp. UBA1442
CAGGGCCGGCGCCCACGATAACGGCGTCCGTTTCAATAATTTCGTCAGTTTTCGGAGCAATGGTCAAATAATCTTCAATAGCCATAGTAAAAAAGTTCCTAGTTGCAAATCAATGCGCGGTCCTAAAAACGGTAATTATACGTTGTGAGAAGAATTCTCAACACTAGCGATCTTTGGCTTTTTCTTCCGCGATGATGTCAGCTCGCGCCGTGCGAAGCTTCCCATCGACTTGACTCATGGTGTAGTAGTCGCCGTCGTTGGCTTGTTGGCCGAGGTTATATTGGTATTCGGCCGCTCGTTTGTCATTTTGAGCCAGATACATATCGCCGACAGCCATGTAGTGACGACTCATTTGTCCCAAGCCCTTATAGCAACGAGCGAGAATCGCATGATACGAGGGGTTGGATGTACTCATGGCCTGCTGATTACGCATAAAGCGGATTGTTTCGTTGTAGCGCTTTAAGTCATAGAGCTCGCCGGCGTAAAGCTTGACGGCCATTTCAGACAGGGGATAGTCGGAGACGAGCTTTTTGGCCATGGAGAGTGCTCGGCTTCTGTCGCTATTGCCATTGCCGAATAAAAAGAGCGATTCGGAGTGGTTTTTCACCAAGATGGCGTTGTTGCCACCTAATTGTGCGGCTTGTCGTGCATAGCGCAAGGCTTCGGAATTCTTTTTGAGTTTGCGGTTTACAACGCTCAATCCATAGGTAAGCGCTGTCTTTTGACGTGACGTCTTTGTGCTTTGCAACTCCTGCTTTATTTCTCGCTCAACGCGCATCCAGTCATCAATCCGGTCTTCTTGTAAAACACGCAGCCGCTGCTGGATAAGCGAGAAGTCAAGCGAGTCTTGAAACTTTCTCGGACCGATGCGTCTCGTGCGATTTTCCATGTCGCTGATACGCTCAAGTGTCAAAGGGTGCGTGCGAAGGTAAGCCGGGGAGGCGGATTCGTAGTAGCGATTGTTTTGTTGCAGTCGCATGAAAAAGGCTTCCATTCCCTTAGGATCAAAACCCGCTCGAACCAATGACGAAAGCCCGACGCGATCGGCTTCTCGTTCAGCACTGCGAGAGTAGCTTAATTGGCTTTGAATCATCGCAGCTTGTCCGCCTACGGCAATGGCCGCTGCCGCTTGGCCGCTACCGGCTCGGGCGGCTAACAAGGCTAAAAGGAATGAGCCCAGGGTGATGGCAGCGTTATTTTTTTGTTCATCGATCATACGGGCAATATGCCGTTGCGTGACGTGCCCGATTTCGTGGGCGACAACGCCCGCTAATTCACTTTCGCTTTGCGCAGCCACAACGAGCCCCGTGTGCACGGCAATAAAGCCACCGGGGATGGCAAAGGCGTTAAGCGACTTATCGATAATGGGATAAAAGAAAAAGCTGTAAGTATGCGTATTGGCAACGCTCACCAACTGATAGCCGAGGCGGTTGAGATAGTCGAGCGTTTCGGTATCGTTTAAATAACTCGGATCAGCTTTAATCTCTCGCATCATCTCTTCGCCTAACTTTTGCTCTTCAGCGGGCGATAACTCGGTGCCCGCCACGGCTCCCATGCTGGGTAAATTCAAGTTAAGCGAATCCGTTGCCAGGCCTGAGGCAGAGGCTACGGGCGGCATTGCAGCAAGCGCAGCTGAAACTAACGAGATGATGAAACGCTTGGCCGACACAGCTATAGAGGATTCCTAAAGAGAACAGCAATACGTTAATCATAATGCTAGCGACATTTTTGAGAGATTGTTTTTGCAAATACTGACAAACGCGCACGTGCGGTAACTTTTCGGCTCTGACAAAACCGATAGCACTAGACAATCGGCAACAAAAGAGCTGCACGATTGAGTACGAAAGGCGTAAAGTGGAAGCTGTAGACAATATAGCCCAATGTGTGGGGTGGGCACTTTTTCTCGGAGGTTGAAATGGCTTTGAAGAAAACGTTAATGGCCGCAACGGTCGCGGCAGCGATGCTGGGTATCGGCTCCCAAGCCCAGGCTTGCTTTACTGTGATTGTCGGCAAAGATGCCTCTGCAACCGGTGAAATCTTGGTTGGGCACAATGAGGACAATGACCGTCGCATTTTGATGAGTCAGTATTGGGTGCCGGCGGCCAAACACAAAAAAGGCGAGATGATTCGCTTTGAAGACTCCACCGCTCGCATCCCTCAAGTTGCTGAGACGCTTGGGTTCTGGTGGACGCAAACGTTGTCTCCCGATGGCTATAGTTTCTCTGACGGCTTCTTTAATGAAGCCGGTGTGTTAATTACGTCCAACAATTGCGGCGATACGGTTGAAAAAGATGAAAAGACCCGTCAAGG
>DCTK01000081.1:2350-8060 GCA_002329575.1 Sutterella sp. UBA1442
TTGGTGAAGAAATACGGCTATACGCACGAAGGCCGCACCTACACGTTTGCCGACCGTAACGAAGCATGGCAAGTAGCCCTTCTGCGCGGTAGCCGCTATTTGGCTCGAAAAGTAAAAGATAACGAAGTGGTATTCTTAGCCAATTCGTTCTCGCTCACACAAGTGGACTTCAACGACAAAGAAAATGTCATCGCTTCGCCGGATTTGATTGAGCACGCAATGAAGATCGGCACCTATAAACCGGTCAAAGACGGTGACTTCTCCGATTTCGTATTCCGTGATGCCTATCAGCCTGATCGTCGTCGTGCGGCGGATTGGAATGCCGAGCGTGTCAAGACATTCATGGAAATCATGACGGGAGAAACGATTGAGGATCACAACGCCATTCCGCAATCAATTATCCCGAAGAACAAAGTAACGGTTCAAGATCTGCAAAAGGTCTTGCGTGGACAATCTAAGAATGTTGACCGCAAAGCAGGCGGTTGGCATCTCTATGATTTGCGCGATATCGGTAACCTTGATACGCATGACAGCTCCATCTTTAAGCTCACGCAAAATCCGCTCTTAACTGTCAGTTGGCGCACTAATGCTCGCCCGTACGAAACGGTCTATGTGCCTGCATTCCCGATGGCAAAACCGCCTGCCGCGCAGTCCTTCATGGATCCTGCCACGGGGACAAAAGCACAGTTTCATGCAACACCCGAGCAAATGAGCTTCTCGATTGACCGCAACGTTTACACGTTTGTGCTCGCGCAACAGTTCTTGGATTGGATGCCCGATCTTCGCGAAGATGTTTTAGATGACATCGAAGACTATGAAGAAAAGGTAGCCAAACGCTTGCCTGCCATTGAAGCTCGTGCAAAGGCACTGGCAGCGATTGATGAAGCCCGTGCTCTGGAATTCATGCACAACTTCAATGTCTTGAGCTACAACGAAGTGCTCGGCATGGCAAGCAAAGTCTTGATGAAGGCCAACCAACAAGACATCGTTATTATGAAGGACACTTTGAGCTTGTCTGACGACAAGGGCACGGTGGATGTGGTGCTTTTGTCCAAGAAGGGATTCGATGCCACGAAGATTGATCTCGCGGCAACTGAATTCGGTTCTGCCTGGTCTGACGGCAACGATGAAGTTAATAAAGAACGTGCTCGTCCCACGAACGTTGTCTTTAAAGATGTTGACGGCGATGGGCTCAATGACGCCGTGCTCACGTTCCCGGTCAAGGGTGCGGTGGCCACAACCTTTGCCGATGTCTACACCGAGCTCTTCCTTTACACTCACGTTGATGGTAAGCCCGTAGCGGCATTCGATACGGTACTTATCAAAAAGTAATGCCTTAATCTAGAGGCATAAAATGACGCCCGTGGCGGTCTGGCCGCACGGGCGTTTGCTTGGGTTAAAGTGTTAAGCGTTTAGGCAAAAAGCGACGCGTCAACACCGGCATCCAAACACGTCTTCTTGATGACGTTAAATTCACCGTCGGCAATTTCAATGCCGTTTTCCAAGCGATCCTTCGTGCGGATGCGTTCGGGCTCACCGGGCATCAACACGGGATTATTGACTGGGTCGGCTGCGTGAGACGATTTCACGTAGTCAATCATGGCTTCCATTTCTGAGCGCATGAAGGTTAAGTCGCAAAGCGCAGCCGGATCAATTACAAACGCCGTCATGTTATTGACAATCGAGTCATTTCTCGGGTGAGCTGGTTGAATTGTTTCGCCACCGCTTAAGATGCCGGCCATGAGTTCACAAGCAAAGCAAAGACCGGAGCCCTTATGTTTAGCAAAGGCTAAGAGCGCGCCCGGATTTTCTTGCCACATGACATTCGGATCGTTCGTCAGGCGCCCTTCGGGGTCAACAATCACGGGTTCGTCAAACTTCTTGCCAGCTAACATGGCCACGCGGGTCTTGCCGAGCGCCACGATAGAGGTGGCAAAGTCAAGGACAAACATACCGTACTTATCCGTACCAGGCATGGCAACACAGAAAGGATTCGTGCCGAAACGCGCTTCGGAGCCACAATAAGGTGCAACGAGCGGGTGGTATTGGTTGACGTTGACAAAGTGAATGGAGACCATGCCGGCGTCAGCGGCCATTTCGCCGTAAGTGCCGATGCGGCCCAAGTGGCAGCAGTTGGCAATTGTGTACATGCAAAGGCCGTTTTCTTTGGCTCGGGCGATGGCCGCAGCCGTGGCTTCAAAACCGGCACGTTGGCCGTAACCTAAATTGCCTTGGAACTGCAAAATGCTGCCCTTGTCTTTCACGAGTGTGGGCGGGGTGTTGGGGTGTAGATAACCGGCTTTGAGGTAGTTCGTATACATGCCGATCATGCCGATACCGTGGCTGTCGTGGCCGCGTAAGTTCGCTTTAATCATGTGATCGGCCACAATGCTGGCTTCGCCTTCGTCACTGCCTGTGGCACGCAAAAACCGAAACGCTAGATCAAACAGGTAATCCTTTGAATATCGCATATCATCTCCTTTACAAAATCCAGGAAGCTATCGATGATTGTAGGCCTCAGTAGGGGCATTGGTGTGGGAAATTTTCTCTAAAGCACATAGTTTTGCTGATAGCCGAAAAATCTTTGACGTTAAAAGAACGGACCAAATGTAAAGAGCCGCGTAAGGCGGCTCTCGGAAGATTATTAACACTCGTGTTTATAGTGTACCGTAGTCAACTCATAATTTTTGAGCACTTCAAATCGTCGATCGGGTTTATCGGCAGCGTTAACCGGTAATTCTTTAACGATCGCGATTTTTCTTGGGCACTTGTAAGCCGAGAGCGTTTCTTTGCAAAAACGTCGGACGTCTTCAACTGTCGGGTTGGTGCCGTTTTCCGCCACGATGAGCGCACAAACGATCGCACCCCACGTGTCATCAGGCTCACCAATAACCAATGCTTCTTTAATAAACGGGGAGCGAGTGAGCATGTTTTCGACTTCAAGAGGGTAGACATTTTCGCCAGCGCTTAATATCAGATCATGGCGTCTGGCATAAATGTGCAATACGCCGTCTTCATCAAAACCACCCAAGTCACCCGTTTCAAACCACTCGCCTGTTAACGGGGCTCGTCCCCAGTATCCCGGCGTATTCATCGGGCTTTGCACTTCGATTTGGTCATGATGGATACGAACTCTGATCCCGGCAATCAGTTTTCCGCTTCCTTTTTGTAGCGCATAGCGATCCTTATATTCAGTCATCGCTACGTGAGAGGCGGTTTCTGTCATGCCATAAGTGACTACAATCGGAATTGCCTGTGCATGAGCTTTGGCTAAAAGCTTATCGTTGGCGGTAGCACCGCCTAACAAAATCACCCGAAGTGTTTCGGGCGCTTGCCAGTTGGGGAAACGCTCAAAGACCTTTGCGAGCATGGTGGGCACAATGCTTGTGATCGTTACGCGGTCATCGATTAGAGCCTGACAAAAGGACTCGGGGCTAAAAAGCGGTGAAATGGCGAGTGTTTTGCGGGCAAAAAGGCAACGCGTCAGAATCGACAAACCGCCGATTCTGGTCACGGACATGCACAGTTGCCAACAGTCGCCATCTTCCCAACCGAGGTTTTGAGCACTTGCGGCTGCCGACGAAAGCAACATTTTTCGGGTAATGATGGCCGGTTTCGGCAATCCCGTCGTGCCCGAGGTAAAGAGTACCGCAATCGTGTCTTCGGGCAGAGGAGACTGAATCGATGAAACACTTTCGAGCAACACGGCGCGCTCAGCTGCCGTGGACTTCGGGTGCAACATCAAAGCCGGAACTCCTAACTCAAAGAGCGCATAAAGCGTGACAATGGTCTCCACCGTATTAGTGCCTTCCAAAATATAAGGAAAGCCTTTGGGCGGAAGAGTCCCTGCATTTTGCAGTCGGGCAATCGTGTTTTGAGTCAATAACGCCAATTGACCGAAACTGTAATCTTGTCCCGCGCACCTTAGCCCCACGTCTTGCGGGGCTAAAGCGGCTGCTTCAAAAATTGAAAACGGATTGCGCATGGCGAATTTGTTTTAGGGCAGGCGAGGGAACTTGGAGAAGTCCGGGCGGCGCTTTTCCAAGAACGCATTTTTGCCTTCTTTGCCTTCTTCGGTCATGTAGTACAAAAGCGTTGCATCGCCTGCCAATTCTTGAAGACCGGCCTGACCGTCACAGTCCGCGTTTAATGCTGCCTTCAAGCAACGGATGGCAATGGGGCTATTGGCCAAGATTTCTCGGCACCATTTCACCGTTTCGGCTTCCAATTCATCTAACGGAACCACGGTGTTGACCAGGCCCATCTCAAGGGCTTGCTTGGCATCGTACTGACGGCACAAGAACCACATTTCACGAGCTTTCTTCTGGCCGATGATGCGAGCCATGTAAGAAGCGCCCCAGCCACCGTCAAAACTGCCCACACGCGGACCGGTTTGACCGAAGCGGGCATTATCCGCGGCAATCGTCAAGTCGCAGAGCATGTGAAGAACGTGACCGCCGCCGATCGCGTAACCGGCCACCATGGCGATAACGACCTTGGGACAGGTGCGAATCATGCGTTGGAAATCCAACACATTCAGACGCGGCACACCGTCACCGCCCACGTAGCCACCCGTGCCGCGAACCTTTTGGTCGCCGCCCGAGCAGAAGGCGAGGGGACCTGCACCGGTCAAAATGATGACGCCGATCGAAGGGTCTTCACGAGCATCACTGAAAGCTTGGCAGAGCTCTTGCACCGTTTCAGGGCGAAAGGCATTACGCACTTGAGGACGGTTAATCGTTAGTTTGGCCATCCCTTCGGCTTTTTCATAAATGATGTCGGTGAAGTTGCCGACTTTTTGCCACTCAGGAATGCGCTTTAAGTCTTCTTGCATCTCGGTCATTTTCGGTTCCTTTGGTTCAAAATACTTAACCCGTGATTGTTGACGTCTCAGCTGAAGTTGTCAAGACGTTCGGTTAAGAGTCCGTTTTACTTTTTAGATTGCTTTACAAGATCAGTCCATTTAACGTGCTCTTGAGCAATAAATTGTGCAAAAGACTCCGGTGTACTCGTTTGAGGCTGGGCTCCGCGTGCTTCCAAGGCCTCGGCCACGGCCGGCGTTTTTAACACCGTTTGAATGGCTGCATTGAGTTTTTCAACGATGAGTTTATCAGTGCCGGCCTTCACAACAATGCCGTCCCAGGCAAATAATTCATAGCTTTTGACACCGGCTTCGTTTAACGTAGGCACGTTAGCAAATCGATCGACTCGAGCGGCAGAGGTCACACCCAAGGCAATCAACTTTTGACTTTGCACTTGCGGCATAGCGTTGGGGGCCACATCAATCATGAAATCAACGCGTCCGGCCAAA
The DNA here is from genome assembly GCA_002329575.1 of Sutterella sp. UBA1442. Classification (GTDB taxonomy): domain Bacteria; phylum Pseudomonadota; class Gammaproteobacteria; order Burkholderiales; family Burkholderiaceae_F; genus Aphodousia. Next base: position 7,662 of record DCTK01000081.1, read on the forward strand.
ACGTCCGTCATGGCGGCAGCGCCTCCGGGGTAGGCGATGTGCTCAAAAGGCAGTTCTGTTTGCTGAGCCAAGAGAACACCTGCGAGGTGACTCGTTGTGCCGTTACCCGACGAGGCAAATGTCATCGGATGTTGGGCCTTTTGTGCAAGCACTAAAAACTCATTCAGAGATTTCGCTTTGATTCGCTCAGGATTGACCACCATGGCGAGCACAATGTCCGTTAAGCGAGCCACGGGCGCAAAGTCTTTGGCAACGTCATAACCGAGACGGGGGTACAAAGCGGCGTTGGTGCCCATTGTGCCGTTTGTGACATAAATAAGCGTGTAGCCGTCGGCTTTATCTTTGAGTGCGGTTGCGGTGCCGAGGCTGCCGCCGGCACCAGCACGATTGTCAATGTAG
>DCTK01000108.1 GCA_002329575.1 Sutterella sp. UBA1442
ACTTGAGTGGGGAGTTGTTTAGTTGGCTTTTGCCTGATTTTGTCAAATCGTATGCTGTTTTTTGCGCCCGTCGCTATGAGCGGCGGGCTTTTGTTATGATAAGAGCCGTGTTTTAAAGCTTTTCGTTGCTTACTATGTCTCAAACGATCGATAGCCTTTTGCGCGCCGTACAATCAGGCGAGCTTTCGATAGAAGAAGCCAAGATACAACTGACAAAGGCGTCCTACGATGAAATGGGCTTTGCCAAACTCGACACCGCTCGAGCCTCTCGTACGGGTTTTGCTGAAGTCGTTTTTTGTCCCAATAAAGCTGACGATCATCTCCAGGCCATTTTTCAACGCCTGATCAAGGCCAATGGCGAGGTGCTTGGCACTCGTTGCTCTCCGGCACAATTTGAGATGCTTCAAAAAGCCTTACCGCAACTATCCTACGATGGCCAAAGCCGTATTGTAAAAGTCGCCAAAGACAAACCCTTGGTTGGTCAAATTGCAGTCTGCACTGCTGGCACAGCCGACATTGCCATTGCCGAGGAATGCGCCCAAACCGCAGAATTTTTCGGACACCGCGTTGATCGAATCTACGATGTTGGCGTCAGTGGCATTCACCGACTTTTAAGCCAACTCGATCGCATTCAGAAGGCCAATTGCGTGGTAGCTATTGCCGGAATGGAAGGAGCCCTTGCCTCTGTTGTCGCTGGCCTTGTGTCTTGCCCTGTAATAGCCGTCCCGACCTCTGTCGGCTATGGTGCAAATTTTCACGGTTTGTCCGCACTTTTAACCATGATTAACAGCTGCGCCAACGGAGTGGCCACCGTTAATATTGATAACGGTTTCGGAGCAGCCTTCTTAGCCTGCCAGATCAATCGCTTAGCAAGCCGCCAAGCACAATAAGAAAGGAATTTTTACCATGACCACATTGGTATTGGATGCCTCAAGCGGAATCAGTGGCGACATGACCGTTGCTGCATTATTAGACTTGGGGGCAGATTTCTCAGCCCTTGAACAAGTTCTCAAAACACTGCCCGACCAACAGTTTAAAGTCACGGTTTCTCGAGTAAAAAAATCCTCGCTCGATGCTTGTGACTTCAAGGTCACGTTATTGAATGGTGCGCCCGATATCGATCATGACATGGATTTCTTGTTCGGCGACTTGGATTATGCCGCCGTGCATCACTCGCATAGGTATGCTCACGACCATGAACATGAACATGAACACACGCATGAACATGGTCATGGACACGAGCATAAGCACGAACAAAAGCACGAGCACATACATGATCATCATCACCATGCCCATCACGAGCATCGCCATTTAAAAGATGTCTTGGCAATCATTGACTCAACGAGTGCAACTGCCGGTGCGAAAGCTTTGGCTGGCAAAATTTTTGACATTGTGGCTCAAGCCGAAGCTCGTTCGCATGGGGTGCCTGTTGAACAAGTTCACTTCCACGAAGTCGGTGCTCTGGATTCCATCATCGACATTCTTTCCGTGGCGGTTTTAATCGATTCTTTAAATATTTCAGACGTGATTGTGACAGCTCTGGGTGAAGGCTACGGCGAAATTCGTTGCCAACACGGCATTCTTCCGATTCCGGTGCCAGCGGTTTCTCACATTGCTCAAATGCATGGGCTGACGCTATCTCGTATTAATTGCCAAGGTGAATTCATCACCCCCACGGGGGCCGCCATTGTGGCCGCTGTGAAGACCGGTGATCAATTGCCTGAACGCTACCGCATCTTAAAAACTGGTCTCGGGGCAGGTAAACGAGAATATCCCCGAGCAAGCCTTTTGCGAGCCATGCTCATTGAGGCCGATAACAAACACAATGCAACACCTCAATCCGTTACGTTGCTTCAAGCCAATATTGATGACAGCACGCCGGAAATGTTGGGTTTTGCACTCGAACGACTTTACGAGGAAGGAATTTTGGAGGCCTGGTTTACGCCCGCTTTCATGAAAAAAGGACGTCCGGCCTATATTTTGAATGCACTCTGCTGCCCCGGTGATGAGCTGCGCTTTGAGCAAGTCTTATTTAAATACACCACAACGATCGGCATTCGCAGACAAACGCTTGCACGAACGGTTCTACCTCGTGAAATTAAAACAGTCCCGACCGCTTTCGGTTCGATCGATGTCAAGGTCTGCTCATTTGTGGATTCGGACGGCAAAACAATCAAGCGCTACTATCCGGAGTTTGATAGCGCCAAAAAAGCAGCCTTAGAAAACCACGTTGCCTTAGCGGACGTCTACCGAGCCGCCAAAAACGCTGCTGAAGTTGAGGTTTGAGATGGTCAGCCTAGAGAGCGCCCGACAGTACTTTCTCACGCTGGCTAAAGGCCCTGCCATCGTTGCATTTTCTGGTGGCGTTGATAGTCTTCTGGTTTTGAAACTGGCAGCTGAAGCCTTTTTACCTCAACATCCCTTGTATGCGCTTTATGCTAGTGCACCTTGGATGCCGGAGCATGCCAAAAGGGAAGCAATAGAAGCTGCGCGTATCATCAATGTCCCCCTATCAGTGATTGAGCTCCCCGCTGCACCGACTATCGACATTGATAGTAATCCGTTGGATCGTTGTTATCGCTGTAAAAGAGCTGTCTTTAATGCCTTTCGAACATTTGCGCTTGATCACAATATTGACATCATTCTCGAAGGCTCGCACGTTGATGACTTAAATGTGTATCGACCGGGACTAAAGGCGATTGCTGAATCTGGTGCATTAAGCCCACTAAAAACACTGGGGATGCATAAAAGTGATGTCCGACGTCTTTTAGCCGAACTAGGCATTTCGTTGGCTCAAAAGCCTTCCGGCTCCTGTTTAGCGACTCGCTTACCTTACGGAGCCAATTTAGATACGACAATACTGAAAAGAATTGACGAATCCGAGAGCGTTCTGGCCCATATGGGTTTTCAACAAATTCGCCTGCGTGTACACGGTGACGTTGTTCGTCTTGAGCTCTCAACCGAAGAGTTATGCAAAGCGTTAGATCTTCGTCGTGAGATTGTCGCCGAACTCAAAAAACTGGGATGGCGTTATATAACATTAGATCTCGAAGGGTTCCGCTCGGGAAGCATGGACATTTCCTGATTCTTGCATGTCATTCTAAGGAAACTTCTGGAGCGAAATGCTGAAATCTGTCACCATTAAGCGCTACACTATCTGAAATGTTTAACTTCTTTTCGGAAAGGAAACCTCCATGAGTGAACATATTGATCCCATCAAAGTATGGGAAGATTTGCACAAGATCCCCGAACTCGGCATGCAAGAATTCAAAACCGCGGCCTACATCGCGCAAGCCTTGAAGGACATGGGAGTAGAGGTACAAACCGAACTCGGCGGGACGACCGGCGTTATGGGTATCATCAAGGGTGAAGAACCCGGCCCCGTTGTCTTACTTCGCGCCGACATGGATGCATTGCCTTTTACGATTGGCGGCAAAGATTGTGCCATCCACGCTTGCGGCCACGATTCACACTGCGCCATGGTGTTGGCCGCCANNGAGCCGCTTGAAGGACAAAATTAAGAAGGGTACGTTAAAGATTCTTTTCCAACCTTCTGAAGAATTGATTAACGGCGCCCTCGCTATGATTGACGCAGGCGTCATTGAAGATGTTGACTACGCCTTAGGCGCTCACATTCGCCCGGTGCAAGACGTCCCGGCAGGTAAGATTTGCCCAGCAGTCAACCACACGGGTTCCAACACGTTGAAAGTAGAAGTACAAGGCCGCAGTGCTCACGCCGCTCGCCCGCATTTGGGTGTCAACGCCATTGACGTTGCCCTTGCCATCATTCAAGGCGTACAAGCCCAATGGTTCAACCCGACGAGCATTTGGTCGATGAAGGCCACACAAATCCATGCTGACTCGGGCGCCACGAACTCGATTCCGCCGACAGCACAAATCACGTTTGACTGCCGTGCACAAACCAATCCTTTGATGAAGGACTTCCGTGAACGCTTTGAAACGCTTGTGCACTTGACTGCCCAAGCTTATGGCGCTACCGCAACGATTTCCGAAGGCGGTGCTTGCCCGGCTGCCGAATACGATGACGACTTCAAAGCAATGGTTATTGAGTCGATCGTTCGCACTCAAGGCGAAGACGCTTTGGCTCCGGCTTGTGGCGGTGGCGGTGAAGACTTCCACTACTATAAGATGCATAAGCCCTCGATTAAGTCTGCATACTTCGGTTTGGGTGTTGGTGCCACGCCGGGCTTACACGCTGCTGACATGCACTTTGATCCCAAGTATCTCCCGATGGGCGTTGACGTGATGGTGGATGTCGTTGAACGTTTGTTGGGCTAAGAAATCATTCTGACATGCCTACCTGGCATGACTGATGATTTATCCGCAAAAAATGGGTCGGAGTTGCCGACCCATTCCTTTTTTCAATAGAGCTACTTTAAAGCGGGAGAAGTTGAGATTGCTCCTGCAAGTGCGCACGAAGTAAATCCGATGCGCGTTGAGCGTCACCTAATCGAATAGCGTGAAGAATTTCACGTTCCTGACGTGCGACTTCTAAGAAAAACTCTCGATCCATCTTGGCCACTCGATTAGAGGTCTTTTCAAAGTAGGTAACGAGCATACCGGAGAAGACCTGCAGAACTCTATTTCCACAGCCTTCAAGCAACAACAGATGAAACTCTCGGTCAAATTTGTCGGCAACAAGCGGCTCATCGGCGTGCTCTTCAATCTTATTGAGCGTCAATTCGAGTCGAGAAGCCAACGCCGGCGTAATGCGGCGACTGACCAGCGGAATAAGAGAACATTCCACCAAAGTACGGGCTTCAATGAATTCTTGGATATCAAAATTGGCGATATCAAATCGCATCTGAATTTGATTCCGCAGACTATTGGCACCGACTTCTCGCACGGTCGTACCGCGCTTGGGCGTTCTCACCAAAATGCCCATCTGCGTCAGAACATCCAGTTCTTTGCGGATGCGGTAGCGCGTGACGCCAAAACGTTGGGCCAATTCTGTTTCCGTGTCAATACGTTCACCGTTTCTGGCTTGAGCCTGCAGGTGATCACGGATCTTTTCGAACAAATTGTCGTTTTTCTGCATTTTCATTCAAATCATGAAAATTAATTTGTTTGGATTATATAGCCATTCACGCGCAAGCATTGATTCTTGTTAAGTTTTTTAAGGTGTTTTGCTCATCTTTTCTAAAATTTCATTTGTCGACCATTTGGTAAAAACCCTGCCGCCCAAATTGAGTTTTATAGCCCTTTTGACAGTTTTTCTTTANNTAAGAATTTTTGTCGTTATTTGTTCGAAGTTTTAAAGTTGAAAAATCAAATCAACAGGCTTACGATTGCCCCCAAATCGACAATATGTTCTTTTCTCACAACCTATCAACTTTAACGAAGGACTAAAAAATGGTTGATATGCAGTTTTGGCTTCAATTAGCCGTTGTGCTCATCTGTTTGGCCGTAGGCGGCCGCTTTGGCGGTGTTGGCCTCGGTGCTGCGGGTGGCTTCGGCGTAAGCATCCTCGTGCTCGGCTTTGGTATGCAACCGGGCTCTCCTCCTGTTTCCGTACTTTTGATTATCACGGCAGTGATTGCCTGTACGAGTGTTCTGCAAGGTTCCGGCGGCCTTGACTATTTAGTCGGCTTAGCCGAGCTTCTGTTGCGCAAATGGCCTCGCGCAATTAACTTCGTGGGTCCGCTCGTGTGCTCCATCTTTGTTGTGTTTGTGGGCACAGCTTACGTTGCATTTGCCGTGTATCCTGTGGTTGCTGAAGTGGCCGCTTCGGCCAAGATTCGTCCGGAACGCGCTGTTTCTGCTAGCGTGATCTGTGCCGGTATCGGCGTGATGGCTAGCCCAATGAGTGCAGCCATGGCTGCCATGGTCGGCATCATGTCGGCTTACGGCTACACGTTACTCGACATCCTGTCCGTGTCCGTACCGACCTACTTCTTGACGGTTTTGGTGACCTGCTTGTCCGTGAACTGGCGCGGTAGCGAATTGGAAAACGATCCGGAATTCTTACACCGTGTTAAGACCGGCCAATATGTTGAGTTGCACTCTGCTTCTCAAGCTGATCGAATCACGGCCGAACCCAGCAAGGGCGCTAAAGTAGGCGTGTTAATTTTCGCCCTCGGTATTTTGACCTCCATTACGATCGGCTCTTCCGAAACGCTTCGCCCGTCTTGGGAAGTTGCCGGTAAGATCAGCCAATTACCGATTCCGTCCTTGATTCAAATGGTGATGTTGGCGACTGCTTTGATCATCATTGTGGTCTGCAAGGTCCCGAGCGATAAGTTTGCCTCTGGTTCCGTTTTCCGTTCCGGCCTTATTGGTGTCGTAGGCGTCTTCGGTATTTCTTGGTTAACGGGCACGTTCTTTGACACGCACAAGGACGTCTTTGTTCACTACTTCTCGGACATCGCAAGCTCTTCACCGATCATCTTCTGCGTTGTATGCTTCTGCTTTAGTTCGGTGATCTTCTCGCCGACCGTCTCCACGACGATTTTGATGCCGATCGGCTTAGCTTTAGGTCTTCCGCCGCAATTGTTGATCGGCACATGGGCTTCCTGCTACGGCGACTTCGTGATCCCGGGCGGCGCTCAAATCGGTTGTACGGCTTTTGACCGCACGGGCACCACTCGCTTGGGCTCCTTTGTGTTCAATCACAGCTACATGCGTCCTGGCCTTGTCTTTGTGACTAGCGGCACAGCAATCGGTTGGTTCATCTCGCAAATCATGCTGTAATTGTCTAACTTAGATTTAAGTGTGTTGACCCCCTCGAAAGAGGGAGTCTTTCGTCAAAGAAAGATTCTTCTCCTTTCTCACTCTAGTAACATTTCCCCCTGTTTTTTCACGTGTTTACTGAGAAATTTTGACGCGTTTTTTACATATATTGCTTTTCTGGAATATTCTAAACATTCTCTTTAAAGCCTGAAATTACGAGGCTTCTAAGCAAACTCTCGTATCCAATTTGTAACAAAACAAGGGATTTCCCTAATACATTTCAACAACTTTTGTAAAGAACTAAAAATTTTTTTAGTTTGCTCAAGAAAACCTTATGAGGTATCTGCAGGGGTAGATTCAGTTGAGCGAAAATTAGCACGCTTAGATCGATTGCGAAGGCGTAATTGTGTCTACCGTGATTGTGTCTATTGTTGTCAAAAAAAGAAAAGGAAACTTACCATGATTGGTTTTGACTTTTGGCTCCAGCTCATTATCGTGCTTGCCTGCTTGTTCTACGGTGCACGTAAGGGCGGTATGGCTCTCGGCCTGTTAGGCGGTGTCGGTTTGATTATTTTGGTTTTCGGCTTCGGCTTGAAACCTGGCAAACCCCCCGTTGATGTTATTTTGACGATTTTGGCCGTGGTGTGCGGTTCTGCAACGTTGCAAGCTGCCGGCGGTCTTGATTGCCTTTTGCAAATCGCAGAAAAGATTTTGCGTAAGAACCCGAGGTACGTCTGCTTTCTCGCTCCGTACATCTGCTGGTTCCTCACGATTCTCTGCGGTACCGGCCACGTTGTTTACACGATGTTGCCGATTATCTATGACGTGGCTATTAAGAACGGTATCCGTCCGGAACGTCCGATGGCTGCTTCTACCATCGCCGCTCAAATGGGCGTGATCTGCTCGCCGGCTGCTGTGGCTGCCGTCTCCATGATCGCTTTGATGGAAGGTTACACCATTAACGGCCAACACTTCGGTTTCGTTGACCTCTTCTCGATCACGATCCCGGGCGGTGCCGTCGGCGTGTTCTTCGTCGGTTTGTTCTCTTGGTTCCGCGGTAAGGACCTCGACAAGGACGAAGAATTCCAAAAATTGATTTCCGATCCGGAAATGAAGAAGTATGTGTACGGTGACACGGCGACCTTGATCGGCAAAGTGTTTACCAAGCAACAATGGCTCTCTTTGTTCCTGTTCATCGGCGTGATCGTTATCGTTGCCATCCTCGGTATGTTCCCGCAATTGCGTCCGAAAGGCTGCTCCATGACGTTGGCTATCCAAATGTTCATGTTGGCTGCCGGTACCTTGATGGTGATCTTCTGTAACGTGAAGGCTGCTGACGTTGCCAAGAACAGCGTGTTCCGCGCCGGTTCCGTGGCTATCGTGGCTGTGTACGGTGTGGCCTGGATGGCTGACACGATGTTCGCTGCTCACTTGAATGACCTTAAGGCCGCTTTGACCGAATACGTTAAGGTTTATCCGTGGGCCTACGCTATCGTGTTGCTCTTGGTCTCCAAGCTGGTGAACTCTCAAGCTGCTGCCGTTGCTACGATCGTTCCTGTGGCCTTGGCCATCGGTACGCCTCCGGGCATTGTGGTCGCTTTCTCTGCCGCCTGCTACGGTTACTACATCCTTCCGACGTATCCGTCTGACTTGGCTGCTATCCAATTCGACCGCTCTGGCACGACTCACATCGGTCGCTTCGTGATCAACCACTCGTTCATCCTCCCGGGCTTGATCGGTGTGTTCTTCGCCTCTATCGCCGGTTACATTCTCGCTGCAATGTACGGCTTCGTATAAAGACCTCTCTGACGTGAGTCTTTAGCGAATAAACGAACGGCAAGTAGTTGAAAAATTCAATTACTTGCCGTTTTTGCCAACGAAGTTAAAAATAGTCTTCATCCCCTCTGATTAAGAGAAGATCTGTTTTAGGAGATTAACAAAATGGCTCAAGCTGTTGAATTCAAATACGCTCCGATGTTCCAAGTCGGCAAAGACGACACGGAATATTATTTATTGACCAAAGATTACGTCTCAGAAGGCGAATTCGAAGGTCACAAGATCCTCAAAGTGCAACCCGAAGCTTTGACCTTATTGGCCAAACAAGCTTTCCATGATGCCAACTTCATGTTGCGTCGCTCCCACAACGAATCCGTTGCCAAGATCCTCCACGATCCGGAAGCCAGTGACAACGATAAGTATGTCGCACTTTCCTTCTTGCGCAACGCTGAAACGGCCGCTAAGGGTGAATTGCCCTTCTGCCAAGATACGGGTACGGCCATCATCCACGGTGAAAAGGGTCAAGCCGTCTGGACCGGTTTCTGCGATGAAGAAGCCCTCTCCAAGGGCGTGTTTGAAACCTACACGACCGACAGCTTGCGTTATTCCCAAAACGCCCCGTTGACGATGTACGAAGAAAAGAACACGAAGTGCAACTTGCCGGCTCAAATCGACATCGAAGCCTGCGAAGGTAACGAATACAAGTTCCTTTGTGTCGTCAAGGGCGGTGGTTCTGCCAACAAGTCTTATCTGTATCAAGAAACGAAGGCCATTTTGAATCCGGCTACGCTCGTTCCCTACTTGATTGAAAAGATGAAGACGTTGGGTACGGCTGCTTGTCCTCCGTATCACATCGCTTTCGTGATCGGCGGCACGTCCGTTGAACGCACGATGTTGACGGTGAAGTTGGCCTCTACGCACTACTATGACAATTTGCCCACCACGGGCGACGAAACCGGTCGTGCATTCCGTGACGTCGAACTCGAAAAGACGCTCTTTGAAGCCGCTTGCAACATCGGCTTGGGTGCTCAATTCGGTGGCAAGTACATGGCCCACGACATTCGTGTTATCCGCTTGCCGCGCCACGGCGCCAGCTGCCCGGTCGGCATGGGCGTGAGCTGCTCGGCTGACCGTAACATCAAGGCCAAGATCAACAAAGACGGCGTTTGGATCGAAAAACTCGATGACAATCCCGCTACGTTGATCCCTGAAGAATTGCGCAATCCGGCCGAAGGTTCCACGATCAAGATCGACTTGAACCAACCGATGGATGCTGTATGCAAGGAATTGTCCAAGTATCCGGTCTCCACGCGCGTTTCCTTGACGGGTACCATCATTGTGGCTCGTGACATTGCTCACGCCCGTATGAAGGAATTGCTTGATGCCGGTAAGGAATTGCCGCAATACATCAAAGATCACCCCGTGCTCTACGCAGGTCCTGCTAAGACGCCGGAAGGCCATCCCTGTGGTTCTATGGGCCCGACGACGGCCAACCGTATGGATCCGTACGTTGATCTCTTCCAAGCCAACGGCGGCTCCAAGGTCATGATCGCTAAGGGTAACCGCACGCAAGTTGTCACCGACGCTTGTAAGAAACATGGCGGCTTCTATCTCGGCACGATCGGCGGCATTGCTGCCGTGCTCTCCGAAAGCTCCATCAAGAGCATCGAGTGCATCGAATGGCCGGAACTCGGTATGGAAGCTGTCTATAAGATCGAAGTCGAGGACTTCCCCGCCTTCATCTTGGTTGACGACAAGGGCAATGACTTCTTTAAGCAACTCAAGCCCCGTTGCACGTTAAAGTGCGAAAAGTAATCTGACCGATTCAAGAGGCTCCTTGCGGAGCCTCGCAAAATCCTCAGTCAACAAAGCCGGTCTCAATTGAATTGGACCGGCTCTGTTTTACCCGACAGAAACGTTAATTAATTCCCGAGTTTGACAGTTTCAGAGCCTTCTATATAGCCCAATCGCTCGATTAGCAGGGCTAGTCGAGCGATCGGGGTGTTTTTCTGACTTTCGGGTTTGTAGCTTACATGGTCTTGGCTCCCTTGATC
>DCTK01000044.1:0-6294 GCA_002329575.1 Sutterella sp. UBA1442
ATGTTGGCAAAAAAGCAAGAAAGCTGATAAAATCCCGAGACTTTTTTCAAGCTCTAGATATTTTTATTGGAAAAATCCGAATATCTAGGGTACAATCACGTCTTTTCTAATAGTGGGGTATTGCTATGGCAGTCCAACAAAATAAAAAATCGACCAACAAGCGCGGCAACCACCGTGCCCATGATTTCTTGACGAACCCGGCTACGGCTGTTGAACCGAAGACCGGTGAAGTTCACTTGCGCCACCACATCAGCCCGAACGGCTTTTACCGTGGTAAGAAAGTGATCGACGTCAAGGGCGAATAATTACGCGCTTTGTGTAGCTGGGCCTGCTGACTGTCTTTGATTTTCGCCTTCGCCGGCAACGCCTAAACCCCACAGCCAATGTGCAACACGTTGCGGTGGGAGACCAAAAAAAGGACAGGATAAGCGCGATAAGCTACAGGTAGATCGCAAAAGAAAAGGGAGACTCGATTTTCGGGTCTCTTTTTTTGTCGATAAACATTTGAAGTCGGCAAAATGCATTAGCGTCTTGGAAATACTTTCTAACGGTATTGACTCATCTTCCCGTTTACAATTACAGGCATTGCAAATCTTCGAAGAAAGGCTTTTGTTATGCCTCAAATTTACTCACAGATTCTTGGCACGGGCTCCGCTTTGCCCGAGCGCGCGACCACCAATAATCAATTAGCCGATGAGCTTGCTCTTCGTGGAATTGAAACGAGCGACGAATGGATCAGAACTCGCACGGGGATTGAAAAGCGCTATTTGGCCGAACGTGCTTTGACGACGACGCAGTTGGCACTGAGAGCCTCTCAATCCGCACTTTGGGATGCCGGTGTATCTCCTGAGGAAATTGATCTCATTATTGTGGCGACCACTACGCCCGATATGGTGTTTCCGAGTACGGCATGCCAGTTGCAAAAGCAACTTGGTTGCAAAAAGGGCGGTGCTTTTGATTTACAAGCCGTTTGTGCAGGCTTTATCTACGCGTTGACAAACGCTGACGCTTTAATTCGTACCGGTGTTTATAAAAAGGCACTGGTTGTGGGCGCAGATGTGATGAGTCGCATTGTTGATTGGGATGACCGTTCAACGTGCGTTTTGTTTGGTGACGGAGCTGGCGCCGTGGTGTTGGGGGCTTCTGACGAGCCCGGTATTCTCTCGGCATCTTTGTCCGCTGACGGCACACTCGATGAAAACGTTTTGGGTTGCACGGGCTATATTTCGGGCGGTGAAGTGTTTGGTGAGCCTTTCGTGCGCATGGATGGTCAACAAGTTTTCCGCATGGCAGTCTCCAGCATGGCTGAAAGTGCTCAAGCAGTACTTGAGGCAGCTCATCTAGGTGTTAACGATATAAATTTGTACGTTCCGCACCAAGCGAATCTCCGTATCATGCAAAAAGTTGCGCAAAAAATCGGCATTGATGACTCGAAGATGGTGGTGACGGTGAACCGTCACGGTAACACTTCGGCAGCGTCGGTGCCCTTGGCGTTGGATAACGCAGCGCGTCACGCCAGAATGAAAAAGGGTGACGTGGTTCTGATGCAAGCCGTCGGCGCCGGTATGGCGTGGGGTAGCGTGCTTGTGAAGTGGACGCGCGAGCAAGATAGCGCAGAATAATTTTTTAACCCAATGCAACCAGTAAGCTCTCGCTTTCCGGTTTGCGTGAGTAGTAATTATGAAATTAGCTTTTGTTTTCCCCGGTCAGGGTAGTCAAACGGTCGGCATGTTGGCCGCATTTGAGGGTAACGCAGCGGTTGCCGATACGATGAAGCGTGCGGATGCCGCTTTGGGTGAATCGTTAACGGGATTGATTGCCGCAGGTCCTGCCGAAGAGTTGAATTTAACGGTCAACACGCAACCTGCGATGTTAGCCAGCAGCGTTGCTTTTTATAACGCCTGGATTGCCGCCGGTGGCATGGTGCCTGACGTTATGGCCGGTCACAGTTTGGGCGAATATTCTGCGCTTACCGCGGCAGGCGTCTTTGAGCTCGAAGATGCCGTGCGTCTCGTGCGATTCCGTGCTCAATGCATGCAAGAAGCTGTTCCTGTCGGTGTGGGCGGTATGGCTGCCATTATCGGTTTGACCGATGAGCTTGTGGCTGAAGTCTGCCAAGAAGCCGCTTGCTGCGGCATCGTTGAAGCCGTGAATTTTAATTCCCCGGGACAAGTGGTAATCGCCGGTGAAAAGGCTGCCGTGGAAAAGGCTTGCACGATTGCTAAAGACAAGGGCGCAAAGCGTGCTCTTATGCTCGCTGTTTCCGCACCGTTTCACTCTTCAATGATGAAACCTGCAAGCGTTGCATTGAAAGCCAAGTTGCAAGAAACCCCGATGAAGGCTCCCGCCGTCGACGTCATTGCCAATGTCGATGTGACGATCCATCATCAACCTGAGGACATCATTGACGCGTTGGCCGCACAAGCAGACGGCGCCGTGCAATGGGTGAAAACGATTGAAGCGATGAAGGCAATGGGCGTGACCCACATCGTTGAGTGTGGGCCGGGCCGAGTGTTAGCCGGTCTTGTCAAACGCATTGATGCCTCGATCGTAGTCAAGAATATTAATTCTCAAGAAACGCTTGAGAGCGTTCTTGAAGAACTTAAAGCTGCTTAATCGAATTTTTCTGAAGGAATAACTCGTCATGACTCAAGTATTTTCCGCTGACGCATTAGCCGGTCAAGTGGTATTTGTTACCGGTGCTTCGCGCGGTATCGGTGCCGGCATTTTAGAAGCCTGTTTGAAGGCTGGAGCCGTTGTCATTGGTACGGCTACGAGCGAATCGGGTGCAGAACGCATTACGCAAAAAATCGCGGAATTGGGCGGCAAGGGTGAAGGCGTTGTGCTTAACGTGACCGATGCCGAACAAAGTGAAAAGGTATTGGCTGACGCGGCTGCTAAATTCGGGGGCATCAGTGTGTTGGTCAATAACGCCGGTATCACGCGTGACGGTTTGGCCATGCGTATGAAAGACGAGCAATGGCAAGAAGTCATCGATACGAATTTAACGCCTGCTTTCCGTTTGAGCCGTATCGTGATGCGCTCAATGATGAAGGCTCGCTTCGGCCGCATTATTAATATTGTCAGTGTGGTGGGTTCGATGGGCAATGCCGGTCAAGCCAACTACGCAGCCGCTAAGGCCGGTGTTGCCGGTTTGACGCGCGCATTGGCTCGTGAGCTTGCCAGCCGCAACATTACGGTCAATGCCGTGGCCCCCGGTTTTATTGAAACGGATATGACGCGTGAGCTGCCTGAAGACCATCAAGCTGCGCTCAAGGCACAGATTCCGTTGGGTCGTCTCGGTCAAACGGATGATATTGCCGCTAGCGTGGTATTTCTTGCATCTCCCGCCGCGTCCTATATTACGGGCGTTACGTTGCACGTAAACGGTGGCATGTATATGGTATAAGGCTCAAAAGGCTGATTTTACGCACGCTACTTTGACAAACCGTCTGATAAAATACGTCAATATCTACTGTAGCGGCGCCAGTGAAGATAGTGCCGCTCGGAAAAGAATTTTTATTGATCTTCAAGGAGAATTAAACAAATGAACGACATCGAACAACGTGTCAAAAAAGTCATCGCCGAACAATTGAGCATCAATGAAGCCGACATCAAGAACGAGTCTGCTTTCATCGAGGACCTCGGCGCCGATTCTTTGGATACGGTCGAATTGGTTATGGCTTTGGAAGATGCTTTCAAGGTTGAAATCCCCGATGATCAACAAGAAAAGTTGCGCACGGTTCAACAAGCTATTGACTACATCCAAGCCAACGCTAAGTAATATCTGCCATCCTCAGTGATGGTTGCGCCCCGCCTGAGTCGCCGGTTACGGTCAGAGTCGGGTGGGGTTTTTCATGAGCAAAAAATCTGTAAAGGGAGTGCTGACATGCGCCGTGTTGTAGTGACGGGTCTCGGTATGGTGAGCCCGATCGGCAATGATGTGCAAACGAGTTGGGAAAATGCTTTGGCCGGTAAGAATGGTGTAGGTCCGATCACGCATTTCGATGCTTCGAATTCGGGCTGCAAGATTGCCGCTGAAGTGAAAGATTTTAAAGTTGAAGACTATTTGCCTGCTAAAGAAGCTCGTCGTTTTGACCGCTTCGTGCACTACGGTGTTGCTGCAAGCCTTCAGGCCGTGCGTGATGACGGATTTGATTTCGAAAAAGAAGATTTGACGCGCTTCGGTTGTGCCGTAGGCTCCGGGATCGGTGGCTTAGGTATGATCTGCGACAACCAAAATGCTCTCATGGAGCGTGGCGCTCGTCGCGTTTCGCCTTTCATGATTCCGGGCTCGATCATCAACATGATCTCCGGTCAATTGTCGATCATGTTGGGCTTTAAGGGCCCCAACATTGCTCACGTGACGGCTTGCACGACCGGTCTGCACTCGATCGGCGAAGCCAGTTGGATTATTCGTCGCGGTGACGCTGACGTGATGGTCGCGGGTGGTGCCGACGCTTCCATTTGCCCGGTGGGTGTCGCAGGCTTTGACAACATGCACGCTTTGAGCCGTCGCAATGATGATCCCGAACATGCCTCTCGCCCGTTTGACAAAGATCGTGACGGTTTCGTGATGGGTGAAGGGGCTGGCGTTGTAATTCTTGAAGAATACGAACACGCTGTTGCTCGTGGTGCAAAGATTTATGCTGAATTGGTCGGTTACGGTTTATCGAGCGATGCCGGTCACATCACAACGCCCAATTCCGATGGCCCGCGCCGTTGCATGGAATCGGCCATGAAACAAGCCGGTATTGCGCCTTCGGATATCGCCTATTTGAACGCTCACGGCACATCCACGAGCGTGGGTGACATTAACGAAACGAAGGCCATTAAAGAAGCCTTCGGTGATGCCGTCAAGGGATTGGTTGTGAATTCAACGAAGTCGATGACCGGTCACCTTTTAGGTGGCGCAGGCGGTGTAGAATCCGTCTTTACGATCTTGGCTGTCAAGAATCAAGTATCGCCCCCGACGATCAACATCGTTGAGCAAGACCCCGAGTGCGATCTTGACTACTGCGCCAATCAAGCCCGTAAGATGGAGATTCGCTACGCCATGAAGAATTCCTTCGGTTTCGGTGGCACGAACGGCTCGTTGATCTTCAAGCGTGTTGATGACTAACAAGCGCTTTTAGACGTGTGAAGCTTTGCCCGATGTCGCCCGCGAGCCTCATCGGGCTTTGCACTTTTTGAGGTGAATTTCTATGGATATCCAAAAAGATAATCAGATGTATATGCAGGTGGCCATGTTGGCTGCTCAACGCAGTTACGCAACACGATTGAAGGTCGGTTGCGTCATTGTGAAGAATAACTCGATTATCTCGATCGGGTGGAACGGGATGCCGACTGGTTACGACAATTGCTGTGAAATGGAAGTCGACGGCAAGCTTGTCACTCGCCCCGAAGTGCAACACGCGGAACTGAACGCTATTGCTAAGCTTGCTCTTAATGGCTATTCAAGTAAAGGCGCCTCGATCTTTATCACTCACAGTCCCTGCATTCACTGCTCTTTGCTCATCCAAAAGTGTGGCATTGAACACGTTTTCTATCATGAGCTCTATCGAGACGATACGGGGATTAACTTCTTGAAAAAAGCCGGCATTGAGGTCGTGCAACTTTAATGCTCTCATACGAAAGCATTATCAGCAGGTCCGCTTCGAACGAAATCGGGGCGGATTTTTTACTTTCCTTAAGTCTTTTGAACACTTTCAGAAAAGTGTTTGTTAACGCTTGAAAAATTCAGTTTTTTCAAGCATTTTCAGTAGGTCGGCATGATACAATGACTAGCGTTTCGGAATAAAGGGAAAGGCAGTTATTTCAGCAGCCGGTTTTCCCATTGCTCCGAAAGAATTTTTTGATGGAATTCTTTTTTGGGACAAGATGAATAACATTCGTAATTTCTCCATTATTGCTCACATTGACCATGGGAAATCAACACTTGCTGACCGTTTAATTCAGCGTTGCGGCGGCTTATCAGATCGAGAAATGCAAGCTCAGGTGCTCGACTCCATGGACTTGGAAAAAGAGCGTGGTATCACGATTAAGGCACAAACTGCCGCTTTGAAATACAAAGCTCAGGACGGTCAAGTCTATGAGCTCAATCTGATTGACACTCCGGGGCACGTTGACTTCTCCTACGAAGTCTCTCGTTCTTTGTCAGCCTGTGAAGGGGCTTTGCTTGTCGTTGACGCAACTCAAGGTGTTGAAGCGCAAACGGTTGCTAACTGCTATACCGCCATTGATTTAGGGGTTGAAGTTATTCCTGTTTTAAACAAGATGGACTTAAACTCTGCC
>DCTK01000044.1:6339-13367 GCA_002329575.1 Sutterella sp. UBA1442
CGCCACCCAAAGGCAAGGTTGAAGAGCCTCTTCAAGCACTGATTATCGACAGTTGGTTTGATAACTACGTCGGTGTGGTCATGCTTGTGCGAGTGGTCAATGGAACGATCAAACCCAAAGACAAGATTTACCTGATGGCCACCGGTGCAACGCACCTTGTGGAGCAAGTTGGTAAATTTACGCCGAAATCCACCCAATGCGACAAATTAACCGCTGGTGAAGTGGGCTTTGTCATTGCCGGTGTGAAAGAACTTCGTGATGCCAAGGTCGGCGATACGATTACATTGTCCAATAAGATGGCCGCCTCGCCCCTGCCGGGCTTCAAGCAAGTCAAGCCCCAAGTGTTTGCCGGTCTTTACCCCGTTGAAGCCAATCAGTACGAAGCACTTCGTGATGCATTGACGAAACTGCAACTCAATGACGCAGCTCTTCAATTTGAACCTGAAGTCTCTCAGGCCTTGGGTTTCGGTTTCCGCGCAGGTTTTCTGGGTCTTTTGCACATGGATATCGTGCAGGAGCGATTGGAGCGTGAGTTCGACATGGACCTCATCACAACGGCGCCTTCCGTTGTTTATGAAGTGCTCAAGACCGACGGCGAGGTCATTCAAGTGGAAAACCCTTCGAAGCTTCCGTCGCCTGACAAGATTGCAGAAATTCGTGAACCGATTGATACGGTGACCATTTTTGTGCCCGGTGATTATGTCGGCGCCGTGATGAAGCTTTGTAATGAAAAGCGCGGCGTGCAAACGAACTTGGCCTACCATGGTCGTCAAGTGCACTTGACCTATGAATTGCCGTTGGCTGAAATTGTGCTCGACTTCTTTGATCGCTTGAAGTCGCTTACGCGTGGTTACGCTTCGATGGACTATGAGTTCAAGGAATATCGCGCCGCTGACGTGGTTAAGGTCGATATGCTCATTAACGGCGATCGCGTTGATGCCCTGTCTTCCATTATTCACCGTGCGAATTCGGTGGCTCGTGGTCGCGAAATCGTCACTCGTCTTCGTTCTTTGATTCCGCGTCAAATGTACGATGTGGCTATTCAAGCAGCAATTGGTGCCAACATCATTGCGCGTGAAAACGTTAAAGCATTACGCAAGAATGTGTTGGCGAAGTGCTACGGCGGCGACATTACGCGTAAGCGCAAGCTTTTGGAAAAGCAAAAAGCCGGTAAGAAGCGCATGAAACAAGTCGGTACTGTGGAAATTCCGCAGGAAGCGTTCTTGGCCATTTTACAAGTCGATGATAAATAACCGAGCAGTGGTGCAGTCATGAATTTTTCGCTTATTTTATTGCTCTTGACCGTAATCACCGGCATCTTGTGGTGTCTGGATAAGTTTCTTTGGGCGCCGAAGCGTAACGCTGTAGCCAAAACTGAACTTCATCGGTTTGAAGAACTCAATCGTGCCGCCATTGACAGAGGTGACATTGCCGTGNNCGTGATCGGTGAGTGCCAAAGCCTTTATCAACGGTTAAGTTCGCAACCGAAATGGTTGGAGTACACCGCAGGCTTTTTCCCGGTGATTCTCTTTGTGTTTATCTTGCGCTCTTTTATCGTTGAACCTTTCCGTATTCCTTCGGGTTCTATGTTGCCGACGCTTCACGCAGGGGACTTCATTGCCGTAAATAAGTACGAGTACGGAATGCGTTTCCCGGTGTTAAATTTTGCGATCACTCAAGGTGAAGATCCCAAGCGTGGGGACGTTGTGGTCTTTAAGTATCCTTTGGACCGCAATGTCGACTTCATCAAACGCGTGGTGGGCGTGCCCGGTGATGAAATCCGTTATGTGAATAAAAAGCTTTATATCAACGGTGAGCTTCAAGCTACCGTTGACGACGGCACGTTCTTCGATAAAGATACGTACACGGACTTAGCGCAGTTTGAAGAAAACTTGGACGGTGTAACGCACAAGATTGTGGAAGATAAGCGCTTGCCCTCTGCCGCTCGTCCGTTGCAAGGTCATAATGGCTTAGATCAATGTCTCTATCACCGTGGTGACGTTATCTGCCAAGTGCCCGAAGGTCACTATTTCATGATGGGTGACAATCGAGATAATTCGGCTGACAGTCGCTTCTGGGGCTTTGTGCCTCGCGAAGACATCGTGGGCAGAGCCTTTGCCATTTGGTTAAATATTTCCGACATGGGCCGTATCGGCTCCATTAAGTAAGGGGAGCAGACATGTTACCCTTGGAAAGTTTGGAAGAAAAAATCGGCTATCGGTTTGAAAATCGTAAGTTACTTCAGCGTGCATTAACGCACCGCTCATGGGGTGCAGAAAACAATGAGCGCCTGGAGTTTTTAGGTGATTCGGTTTTAAATTGCGTGATCGGTCAAGCGCTTTTTTTACGTGACTCTCATTTCAATGAAGGATCACTGTCACGCGTGCGTTCCAATTTAGTTTGCCAAGATGCCTTGGCTGAGATTGCCAATAAATTGGTTCTCTCTGACTATCTTCGCCTCGGTGAAGGGGAGATGAAAACGGGCGGGGCCAAGCGTCCCTCGATTCAATCGGATGCAATGGAAGCCATTTTTGGTGCCATCATGACCGAAAGCGGCTTTGATGTCGCTAAAAGCGTTATTTTGAAACTCTACGAACCGGTTCTCTCGCAATTGACTCCTGAGAGAATGGGCAAAGATGCCAAAACGCTTTTGCAAGAGTTTTTGCAAGCACATCGCTTGGGATTACCGGAATATGCTGTGATTGACGTGACAGGTGCCGCTCACGATCAAACCTTCCAGTGCGAGTGTCGCATCAATAAACTCAATATTGTGGTCAATGGTTTGGGTAAAAGCCGTCGAACGGCTGAGCAAGCTGCGGCTAAAGTGGCTCTCGGTTTAGCCGAAGACTTTTTTAAAGCCAAAAAACACGGAGACAAAAATCGTGGTTAAAGAGAATTTTCGCTGCGGTTATATTGCCGTGGTCGGTCGCCCTAATGTGGGTAAAAGTACGCTGATCAACACCATGATCGGTGAGAAAGTCAGTATCACTTCCAAGAAACCGCAAACGACCCGCAATCGGGTGTTGGGCGTTGTAACAACGCAGACGGCTCAGTTTGTGTTCGTTGATACTCCGGGGTTTCAGACGAAATACGGTAATGCGCTCATTCGTGGCATGAACCGCTCGGTGCGGGCAAGCATTGCCGATACCGATGCTGTGGTGCTTGTGATTGAAGCCGGTGGCTGGAAGCCTGCTGATGAAAAAGTATTGGAACTTTTGCCTCGTGAGTCTTCTAACGTGATTTTGGCCATCAATAAAGTGGATATGGTCAAGCAAAAAGATTCGCTTTTGCCTTTGATGGCAGAGTCGATGCAAAAGTATCCTTTTGCGGCCATTGTGCCGATCAGCGCAGAGAAGGGCCGTCAGGTGACCGAATTGATGGCTGAAATTGAAAAATTGATGCCAGAAAATCCGCCCTTCTTTGATCCCGATGTCTATACGGACAAAACGCCGAGATTTTTGGCGGCAGAAACCATCCGTGAAAAGGCTTTCCGCCTTTTGGGCGATGAATTGCCTTACGGCATCGCTGTGACGATCGATAAGTGGACCGAAGACGATAAAAAGGCTGAAATTATTGCCACATTGATCGTCGAACGTGAAGCCCACAAGGGTATCGTGATCGGTGCTCAGGGTGAGAAATTGCGCGAAATCTCTCGTTTAGCTCGCATGGATATTGCCGATATGCTGGCCAAAAGCGTATACCTTGAAGTCTGGGTTCGAGTCCGCAAGGGCTGGAATGACGATGCCCGTGCGTTAAAGACGTTAGGTTACGAATGACCGATAAAATGTCCGATACCACACACGCTCGCCGCACCGTAACAGACGATGCGGCGTTTGTGCTTCAGAGCTGGAATTGGAAGGAAACAAGCCTTCTGGTGGAATTCTTTACGCTTGAGCACGGCAAGATCATTGCCGTGGCGCGTGGAGCCAAGCGACCGGGAAGTCAATTCCGAGGATTACTGACACCGTTTTCTCCTTTAAAAATCGCCTTTAGCGGACAAAATGAAGTTAAAAGCCTGACTCGAGTTGAGTGGCTCGGAGGCTTTTTCCCGATCGAAGGGGAGGCGCTTTTTTACGGCTTTTATGTCAATGAGCTTCTTGTACGACTGCTAGCGAGAGAAGATAGCGCGAAGAATCTCTTCTCATCTTATGTCAAAGTGCTGGAATGCTTGGCACAAGCAGAGAGCAATCATGAAGCCGGCCTTCGGACTTTTGAAATGGATCTGATGACAGCTTTAGGCTATGGGTTACCGAAAACCGATGAACCTTGGTATTGGGACGGAGAAGAGTTAAAGCCTTGGCGAGAAGATGTTCTTGAGACGGATAAAACCATTGTGATTGCGCCTGAGCTGATCGACAAACTCATTGCGCGTGACTTTAGAAATAAAGAAACGCTTGCTTTTGCCAAGCGGCTTCTCAGAAGCATGATCGCTCACTATGTAGGTGAGACTCCGCTTAATACTCGGCGAATACTGCAACAATTAAGACGGCTATAGGAGAAGAAAGTGATTCGTGGGATCGGTTGTGATGTGGTAGAAGTTGCTCGCGTGGCCGAAGTCATGGCTACGCACGGCGAGCGCTTTGCCCGAAAGCTTTTAACCGAAGGGGAGTGGCCGCTTTATGAAAAACGCAAGGCGCTCAGCCAAGAGCGCGAGATGGCTTTTATTGCCTCTCGTTGGGCAGTCAAAGAAGCTGTTTCGAAGGCTTTGGGAACCGGGATTTCGGGCGATGTCAGCTTTCATGCGATGCAAATTATGCATAACGACAAAGGGGCTCCTCAGATGGTCTTTTTAAGCCCGCTTCGAGATCGTCTTGCCCAAGAAGGTATTTTTGTTCACATTTCTATTACTGATGAAAAAAGCGTTGTGGCTGCGTTTGCTGTTGCTGAACAACGATTCTGAGGATTTTTACCATGTTCGGACCCTTAGTTATTGATATTGAATCCACGTGCCTGACAAGCGCTGATCGCAAGCGTATTTCCAATCCCTTGGTTGGGATGGTGATTTTATTTACGCGCAACTATGAAAATCGCGAACAACTTCGCGCGTTGTGCGATGAAATCCATGCTGTCAATCCTCAGTTATTAATTGCCGTTGACCACGAAGGCGGTCGTGTGCAACGGTTTCGTGAAGGGTTTACTGAAATTCCGGCGATGAGAACACTTGGAGCGCGATGGATTGATGAACCCGAACGAACGATCATGGCGGCTACTGCCACGGGCTATGTGATGGCCGCTGAACTTCGGGCCTGTGGCGTGGATTTTACTTTTGCTCCGTGCTTGGATGTGGATTTTGGTCGAAGCGAGATTATTGGTCACAGAGCTTTTTCTCACAATCCCAATGTCATCACGCAATTGGCCTCTGCGCTCGTGGCCGGGATGCGTCAGGCCGGTATGAGTAACTGTGGGAAACATTTCCCGGGGCACGGTTGGGTAAAGGCCGACAGCCACTTGGAGTTGCCCGTCGATGATCGCTCCTATGAGCGATTGCTCTTTGCGGATTTAAAGCCTTATCGTTGGATGAGTATGGTACTTGACTCCGTGATGGCTGCTCATGTGGTCTACCCGGCAATTGACGCTCAACCGGCAGGTTTTTCTGCTCATTGGATGCAACATGTTTTGCGAGAAGAACTTCACTACACAGGGGTCATTTTTAGCGACGATTTGACCATGAAGGGAGCCGCGGGCGTCGGAGACATTCTGGATCGTGCCCGTTTGGCTTTGGCCGCAGGTTGTGACATGTTGATTCAATGCAATGATTTTGATGCTGCAGATCAACTCCTAAATCATCTTACCTTTACCGATAATGCACAACGAGCCGAGCGTGTTAAACGTTTGGCACCTGTGGGTCAAGCCTTAAATTGGGATCAATTGCAAGACAGTAGTCTTTATCAACACGCACAGAAACTAATGCATTAAAGCGGCATCTGCGTTCAAGGATTTAGGCAAGCTATTGGGGCAATAGTTTGCCTTTTTTTATCAATTTTTTCTTCCCGGATAAGCGTATGATGACAGGTCTTACTGAGATGAAGAAGAGATTAGATGCTCGATTTTAAACGTTTTGAATTTGAGGATTTGGCCGTTTTAAGTTGCTATTTGCCGCGTTATGGTAGCGGGGATTGCGACATGACGGTTCCATCCCTTTTTACCCGCATGGAGCAACGCGAGCTGACATTTTGCGAGGTCGATAATCATTTGATTTGCGAACGCAATCTGTTAAATGTTCCCTCGCGTGTCATTATCATGCCGATGGGAGAAGGGGAACTAGACGCTTCCATATGGAGAGCGTTGCAAGAGCGAGCCCGAGAGCTTGATCAACCGTTGATTTTTTACGGTGTCGTGGACGAGGCCTCCGCAATCTTGTCTCAAGCGTATCCCAGCTGCACACTTAAAGTCGAAGATAATCCCGCTCGATGGGACTATGTTTACTTGACAGACGATTTTGTCCGATTGGAAGGATCACGCTTTCACAGCAAGCGCAATTTCATCAAGCGCTTTTATAAGGCCCGTCCTAATGCAACCTTCGAGTTATTCTCGGCTTCAAGTTTTGATGCTTGTAGGGAGTTTTTGCAACGTTGGTACGATGAAAAGGAAGCCGATGAAGAACTGCAAAAAGAGTCCCGAGTGATTGAGAGGATGTTTGAGTACTACGACAAGCTCGATATTTACGGAGGTTTTTTGCATGATAACGGTGAAGTCTTGGGTTTGACCTATGGGGCGCGTTGTCGTTGTGACATGATTTCCGTTCACATTGAAAAAGCGACTCGGACCGTTCCTGGAGCTTATCCCGCGCTTTCACAGGCCTTTGCTCAGACCTTGCCGCTTTGCATTAAGTATTTGAATCGCGAAGAGGATTTGGGGATTCCCGGACTAAGAAAAGCCAAGGAAGATTGGCATCCGTTCTCGCGAGTAAAAAAGGGCATCATCGAGGTGTGCTAAAAATATTATGAATTTTTTTTGATTTGCCCTTGCATTTTTATTCGGAATTCTTAAAATACTCAACTTGTCGCGGGAATAGCTCAGTTGGTAGA
>DCTK01000044.1:13374-15841 GCA_002329575.1 Sutterella sp. UBA1442
TTCGAGACTCGTTTCCCGCTCCAGAATTCTTGAAAGTAGCTCGGTTTTCACCGAGCTATTTTGCTATTGAAAGCGCTCTTTCCACAGTGCAACGGCACGTGTGTAAAAAGCATCCATCGTATCGGCGCCTAAAGGCGCAAAACCCAGGTGCTGCCAAGCCGATTCCAATTCCGCAAGAAGGTCATCCGAGAGCGCTCTGGCACCGGCTTGTTTACTGAGCTTGTCTCCACGGTCATTGAGTACCAGAGGGATATGCATATAGCTCGGACACTGCCAGCCTAATGCTTCATGGATGGCAATTTGACGAGGCGTATTATCAATCAAGTCGGCACCTCGGACGATGTGATTGATGCCGCTGTCGTGATCGTCAACGATAACCGCCAATTGATAGGCAAAAAGCCCGTCGGCGCGTTTAATGACAAAGTCGCCCACTTCTTGATAAACATTTTGTTCGTAGTGACCGTACCAGCGATCATCAAAAGCAATTGAACGATCTTGGGTTTTAAATCGCCATGCCCTGATCGGTTCAGTAGTGCCTTCTCGACACGTTCCGGGATATCGGTGAGGGGCTAGATGGTGTTCTTGAATGGTTTTCTGAATTGAAAGCCGTGAACAACTGCATCCGTACACAAAACCCTTTTTTAAAAGAGCAACAAAAACCTCACGGTATCGATCGAGACGATCGGTTTGCGCGATTACAGGACCGTCAGAAGTCATGTGAAGTCGATCCAGCGTCTCGAGAATTGAACGGGCGTATTCGGCTTTGCAGCGTGTTGTATCGACGTCTTCAATGCGTATGAGCCAACGGCCATCGTGCGCACGTGCATCAACGAAACTGGCAAGTGCTGCTGCGAGACTGCCGGCGTGCAAAACGCCGGTGGGCGATGGGGCGAAACGACCGATGTAGTGAGTCACGATACTAATGATAAAAAGCGTTAATCCGACAATTGTACCCGTTAAGTGCAAAAAGCCGAACGGAAAACCGTTCGGCTTGAGAATACCGCAGGCGGCCCAAGCCGCCTGGAATCACGAGATTAGTACGTGTCAAAGTATTCTTGGATCTTCTTCGGATCGCTCGTCTTCGTCAAAGCCAATTGCAACAACACGCGAGCTTTTTGCGGGTTGAGGTATTGACCGGCAACGAAACCGTATTGAGCGTCGTTAATTTCAGCATCCTTGGTGGCAGAGCCCGTGGGAACACGGGTAGAGCGAACCACAGCGACGCCGTCCTTAGCGGCCTTTTCGAGGATCGGGAAGAGGTTCTTGTGGATGTTACCGTTACCGACACCGGCCGTCACGATACCCTTGTAGCCGGCCTTCAACAAAGCTTGGAGCGGTTCAGCCGGAACGTTGGAGTAGTTGTAAACGATGCCTACCTTGGGCAAGGTTTCCAACTTGGACACATCAAACGGGGTCTTCGTGGTGTGCGGAGTTGCAGGCGTATTGCCGAAATGCACCTTGGAGTTGAAGATATAGCCCATCGTGCCGAAGTTAGCGCCTTGGAAGGTTTCAACGGCGGTGGTGTTGGTCTTAATCACGTCGCGAGCACCGATGATCTTGTCATCCATGGCGACCATCACACCACGGTTGTGAGCTTCCTTGGAAGCGGCAACCACAACAGCGTTGTAGAGGTTCTTCGGACCGTCAGCAGACAAACCCGTCGAAGGAAGCATAGCGCCCACGAAGACGATCGGCTTCGTGCACTTCGCCGTCAAATGAACGAAGTAGGACGTTTCTTCCATCGTGTCCGTGCCGTGCGTCACTACGAAGCCGTCGACCTTGTTGCAGTCGGCGTTGATTTGCTTCACGAGCTTAAGCCACACGTCATCGGTCATGTCTTGAGAACCGATTTGAACGACTTGTTTCGGGATCACATTGGCGACTTCAGCCAAGGCAGGAACGGCAGCAACCAAGTGGTTGACGGAGACCTTACCAGACGTATAAGCCGTACCCGTTGCCGATTGACCGGCGCCGGCGATCGTGCCACCCGTTGCCAACACTTCAATGTTCGGCAAAGCCATGGCAGAAGCACTGGCAGCCAACAGGGCGGTCGCTAACAAAGTACGTTTAAGTTGCATTTTCAACTCCTTATTGATCAGTATACTGACCGGATCTATAGTGATATTTATTATCATGATCCGGAGTGAGAGCTATTGCTCTACGTTGGTTATCTTAGGTCAATTCTCGTAAATCGATTACCTATTTTTGAGGTTTTTTTGCGTTTGGGCAATAAATTTGATCTTTGACACTTGCCAATTTATTAACTCTTTGATTTTAAATGAAAATTTATAAATAATGTGTAACCAACTGATTTTAAAGACAAATTTAAAAACAGAAGAGATCTGATATTTGACAATAAAGAAACGGTCTGTATAATTCCAAATTTCAGCGCGCCGGTAGCTCAGTTGGATAGAGTACCTGGCTACGAACCAGGGGGTCGCGGGTTCGAATCCTACCCGGCGCGCCA
>DCTK01000126.1 GCA_002329575.1 Sutterella sp. UBA1442
ATTTTGGCGAAGTACGCCGTCGCTTTTTTTTAAGAAATCAATCTCGGCTTCCCTTTCGCGCAGAAGCTTTTTTAGACGAGCAATTTCTTGTTCAGCTGATAGCTGTTCTTGGGGCAGTTCTTCCTTGGCCTTCCTCCACCAGCTGTTAACTGTCTTACAACTGATTCCCAGACTCTTGGCAACACCCATTTGTGTTTCGCCATTGCGAATGCGCTCAATAANNTTCCGAATCTACGACCTTACTTCAGGACGAATGGAATCCGTATTGCGATTTCGTGCGTTTGTTTTGAGGTCTGGTTGCTACTACATATGAAAAATTCGAAACCTAGGCTTTTTTCATGTAGATGACCGAAAAAGTCGCAAAAAGCCCTGTTGCGGCGAAGCCGCAATTAAACTTCTCTGATCTCTACGTCCTTAACTCGAGGTGACAATCGTTGGAATGATCTCACCTGTTTGGTTGTCAACCAGAGAAAAAGCTGTACCGCCTCCCGAAGAGGTCATTCGTAGCAACCTCTTTGTACTTTGTTTCGCACGGTCAACGAGTACGTCCTGAATACGCGTTGCTTGTTTGAAAACAAAGTCTTTCTTACGAGTCAACACCGAGTAAATGACTCGCGAAAGTAAATGCGCTATGGCTACAACGGCTCGTCTTGTGCCTCGCCGCATTTTAAAAGCATTGAATTGCTCCCGAAACACGCATTGACTCAGACCAATGGCTTGCGCACACTCCGTTAAGGTTCGCCTCAACCATTTATTGCCTTTTGCTGCGGCGCCGGAGTAGTTTTTATTGGCCGAAATTTTGTTGCCCGGGCAAATGCCTAACCAAGAGCAGAAGTGCTCGGAATCGCAAAAGAAATCTTTAAGGTTATCGCACAGTTCAGCAAAAATTAGCCTGGCCGCCACTTCTTTAATACCGGGAATCGTTTGTAGCAGTTCAATGTACTGTTCGTAGGGTTCTTGAAGTTCGCGTAACCGTTGCATCGTGCTTTGCGAAAACTCTTGTAACCGTTCAATCTGCTCACGTTCGTCGAGAATCTGAGCTCGAATAATTTCAGGCATTGAAAAGTCGAGAGCATCCAATATCTCTTGAGGACTTGCCTTGAGACGGCGGGATTTAGCAATAACCACTTCTTTCAGTTGCTCGGGACATTCAATCAAAGCTTGCAGAATCGCGCTGGCTGCTTTTCCGCGAACATTGCTGAAAACGCTGCAAGCTCGGCAACCGACCGAATTCAGTAGCTTATGGTAAACGTTCGTTTGTCGAGCGATATCCGACGTGATTTTTTGGTACCGTCTAGCAATCGTTCGCATATGACGGAAAACTTTATCTGGAATAAAGGACTTTCTAATGTGACCCAAACGAGCTAATTCCGTTAACCGCTTAGCGTCTTCCTTGTCGGTTTTGCGACCAATCATCGCTTTAACATCGTGCGCGTTGACTAATGCAAGCTTGTCTGCCGTAAATCCAACTTGTTCGAGCGCCTCATAAGGACTACGCCAAAGTACACCGGTCGATTCCATGATTATCAGAGCTGGATCTTTACTCAGACACCATTGAGAAAATGCATGGATGTCACTGGCTTTCGTCCCAAATTCAACGATCTCGGTTCGAATTTGATCATCGCCCTCGGTACATTGATATGCGCAAACCAACAGTTCGGCGTGAACGTCTACCCCAATTGCTGATGGATAGACCGCTGCCACAACGGATTCAGGACTATGTGTCGTGGCTTTGACTTTTGCTACGGATTTTGTAGACTTAATCGTAGCTTTCATGATCCGTCTCCTTTTAAAAGTTGATGGACCTTCAAGCCCAAACTGACTGCACGCCCTGTTTAGAGATAAATGCAGACTCGTTCAAATGAACAAGCTCATTTTTTCATCCGCCTAATCCACAAGTCAAAGTGGCAGAGCAATATGGGGTGCGAAGCGCAGGCTGCAATTTCTATACGGTGACAAACATCGCACCAAAAAGCCTAACGCAGTCTGTGAGAGCCTGCTTGGGCTCTTTTCATCTACATGATAGCGGGTGAAAACTTTTGCCGCTTTTCATCTTATTTCTCGTCTGCTTCTGAATTGTTAAAAAGTTCGGATTTCAGAGGCTTTCTTACAAAGTACAAATTGCCAACAAATACTAAGTCTAAGATGGCTTCGATGAGTTTGATGAAAGAGCTTGTCACGCTAGAGCGAGTTAAGCAAGCAAAAAAATTGGCTAAACAGATGAATAGGGATTGGAAACAAATTGATCCAGAAAAGAAGCCGTACGAATTAGACTCGTATACAAATGTCCATGAGCTTATCGACGATATTGACTGTATGTTGAAAATCAATAGTCAGTAATACAAGCGCTTGGCTAGTAGGTATTAAGTACCGTTGTATCGAGAAAGGACACCAAACAGGGGAAAAGAACGATCTTTTCCCCGATAAATTGGACACTGTTTTTTTTGTGTTAGTTCCAACGTTGGTTTACTGGCAAGCTCCCGGCACTTCGGGTTCAAACTGTGCTAAAAGCTCACCTTTTTCGTTCCAAAGCATCAAGCCCTTGTCGTCTTGAGTCATAAAACGTGTTTGGGTAATGATGGCCGTCATGCGTTCTTCCATTTTCATCGCTTCAGGCGCACACATCATGCGGGTGCTGGCGATTTTGTCATCGAATTGAAAAGTCTTGCCATCGATTTTGTAGCCACCGGTAAAGCGGTTGCAGCCAAGGTTACCAGCCACACGAGAATCGGGCATAAAGGTCATTAAAGGGGGCAGATTTTCACAATCGCCAGAGGCGGACTTAGCTTCACCTGTAACCAATTGCCAAGACGTGCCTTCAAGAGCTTTAGGCGCTTGTCCTGCGATTTTGCTTGCAGGACCGTCTTCTGAACAAGCCGTCAATGCCATAACACAGACTCCGGATAAAACGATAAGGGATTTTTTCATAGTGTTTCAGCTATATAGGTTAAAATTGGGTCTAACAATGCTATCGAAAAAGCACAGCCACGTATAGCAATTTTGCATCTTGTTTCGAATCGCGCGAGAAAAAAATGGCCAGGGGTTTTACGCCCTGGCCCAACTCTCTCTCTTCTCTTGTTCCGGAGGACCAGCCTTGCTGTCTCTCACGGGATTAACTTTACAGACACTATCGGCCGCTTGCAGAATCAAATTGTATGTGCTCGCAACTAAATATTTCTGCTTAGAAAACTCTTCTGTTATGTCCTCCGTGAAATCCCTTATAAATCCGAGGGATGTTTCTTTGGCACACAAGAAATTTTGTTGCAGATTATTAACGTTTTGAGGCGTTTTGTTTACGCGTGAGCATTGTGGCGGCAATGCCGGCAACCATAATGACACCAATCCCTAATTCCGTTGTTAAGGTGAGTTGGTCATTGAAGAAGATCACCCCCATGAGTTCAGCCATCACAATGGCAGAAAACTGTAAACACGAACTCAAAAGCACATTGCCTTGGCCGAATGCCATTGTCAGGGAGCACTGAGCTAAGGTTGCACAAAGCGCCATGCCAATTAAATAGATGACATTGTCGGCATGAATGGGGGAGAGACCGCCTTCAAGCAGATAACATCCACCTAAACCGTAGAAAGTGCCAAAGACGGTGAAGTAGAACACAATACGCCAGGAGGGCTCTTTAAGCGCGCCTAACTCTTTAATTTGCCAATATGCGATGCTACCTAAAAAGCCCGAGCTTAAGGCTAAAAGTGCGCCAAGCATTTCGCCGGAAGAAAAAGACGGTTGCAATACCAAGACGACACCGGAAAAACCAAGTGCGATACAACCGAGCAGTGCCCAGGGCAGTGCCTCGCGCCGCATGAGCATAAAGACGACCATGAAGGAAGCCATGAAAAGTGGCGAGGTGTAATTTAAGGTCATTGAGGTGCCGATCGGAAGCATCGTCAGCGAAATGAACCAAAGGCTCATGGAGACGGTGCCGATGAAACTGCGCTTGAAATGTCCGAAAAGGTAAGGAGTGCGAATGGTGTAGCCGCGAGCGCGAATAAAGCTGTAAAGCAATATGACACCGGCAAGTGAGCGATAGAAGATCAATTCAAAGGAACCGAAGTCTTCCCCACCCATTTTTACGAAGACGGCCATCAAAGAAAAGAAAAACGAGGCCGAAAGCATCCAAAGCGATTTCATNNTTGCGGAAAAACCTTGTTGAAGACGAACTTGTTTCGTGTTGCAAAGATACTCTTCAAAAAGCACGAGAAGAAAACAAAATCAGCTAAAATATAGTGCATCGAAAAACAATAAGAAGAGTTGCCCGGGGTCTTCAAATTGGACTCGGGCTTCTTTGTTTCCTTTTTAATTTGAAAGTAACGATTGTATGGCTATTCCCATTACTGTTCGCGGCGCTGAATTATTGAAGGCAGAACTCAAACGCCTCAAGAGCGTGGAGCGTCCTGCCGTGGTTCAGGCCATTAAGGAAGCCCGTGAGAAGGGCGACTTGTCTGAAAACGCGGAATACGACGCGGCCAAGGAATTACAAGGCCACATCGAGGGCCGCATTGCTGAGCTAGAAGGCAAACTTTCTTCGTTGCAGATCATTGACCCGAAGGAGCTTGATGCCGGCGGCCGTATTGTGTTCGGCGCAACGGTGGAATTGGAAAATCAAGACACGGGCGAAGTGGTGAGCTACCAAATTGTGGGCGACGATGAAGGTGACATCAAACGCAACCTTGTGTCGATTTCAAGTCCCATTGCTCGTGCTCTCATCGGTAAGTATGAAGGCGATGAAGTGACGGTGCATGCGCCGGGCGGCGATCGTTTCTACGACGTGCTCTCGGTGCAGTACATCTGATAGCATTAAACAGATGCGTTAGATACGACAAAGGCCTCGAAAGAGGCCTTTGGCAGTTTTAGACGTTACCAAACGATTTTTTCGTTTGACGGCCGCGAGAGCCTGCTCGGGTCTTGCGAGCAGCGGTAGGACCGCCGCGACGACCGCGAAGGGACTCGGCAATTTTGCGACGCTTGGCGCGTTCGGCTTCTTCTTTGCGCTTTTCAGGATTGGGGCGCCAGAGCACGAGCTGCTTTCCGATCATTTGAATGCGTGCACAGTTTAAGCGGTCGGCCAATTCGTTGTAGATCGCTTCGCGTTCTTCACGCTCATCGCCCGGGACGCGAATCTTGATCAATTCGTGGGCCAAAAGTGCGCGATCAACTTCTTTGATGACCGCGTCAGTCAAGCCGTTGGCACCTAAGAGCACCACCGGATCGAGTCCGTGGGCTTCGGCGCGCAATTGCAAACGGGTGTCGCGGTCGAGTAAAAGTTCAGCCATAATACGGTATTGTTTTAATTTAAAAAATTGAAAACCGAAATTGTATTGAAAAATCATGCCTGTAGCAACAAAAAAACTTCGTAGTAACCGCGCTTGGATTGAGCGTCACATTAACGATCCGTTTGTTAAACGCTCTCGTGCAGATGGTTATCGTGCCCGCTCGGTTTATAAGCTCATTGAGCTCAATGACAAGGAAAAGCTCATTAAGCCTGGTATGACCGTGGTGGATTTGGGAGCGGCACCTGGCAGTTGGACGCAGGTCGTGCGTGAAAAATTAGCCGGTAAAGACGGCGAGGTGCGAGGCAAAATCATTGCAATGGACATTCTCCCTATGGATCCCATTGATGGCGTGACTTTCCTTCAAGGGGACTTTCGTGAGCAAGAGGTGGCCGATCAACTCTCGGCCATTGTGGGGGATCGACAAGTCGATTTAGTGCTCTCTGACATGGCACCGAACCTCTCAGGCATTGCCGCGGCCGACGCTGCCCGATGCTTGCTTTTAAATGAACTTGCGTTGGAATTTTGCCTGTTGCATTTAAAAGACAACGGCGTTTTTGTCACCAAGGTGTTCCAAGGCAGTGGTTTCTCTCAATATGTTGAAACACTCAAGAAGCACTTTAAGACCGTTTTAACGAGAAAACCAGAAGCAAGCCGTGATAGTTCGGCTGAAGTTTACATGGTGGCAAAGCACGTCAAAAAAAGGCAATAAAAAAGTGTTTTGTCGTTAAAAATCATGTCAATTTAAGCCAAACGCAACAATAGTCGGTATGCTTACAATTGATTTTTCTCTGCTCACTAGAGAACACAAAATAAAGGCGAAGGAGCCTCGAAATTGAATAACAATTTGTTTAATAAAATCGGTATTTGGATAGTACTCGCATTGGTGTTCTTCACTGTCTTTAGACAGTTCGAGCCCGATACGGCGGCCATGCAAAGTCAAACGAGCTACACGCAGTTTATGGAAGACGCTAAAAGCGGCAAGATTGCTCGTGTGGACGTGCAAGGTCGAGAAATTACTGTAACGCCCGTGGAAGGGCAAAAATACGTCATCACGAGTCCGGGTGATTTGTGGATGGTTGATGACTTACGCAAAGACGGCGTACAAGTTTACGGTACGCCTGAAGAAGAGCCCTCTTTCTGGATGACGGTGCTTATCTCTTGGTTCCCGATGTTGCTTTTAATCGGCGTGTGGATTTTCTTCATGCGTCAGATGCAAGGCGGTGGCAAGGGTGGAGCGTTTAGCTTCGGTAAGAGCAAAGCTCGTATGCTCGATACCAACGCCAATAAGGTGACGTTTAAAGACGTGGCCGGCTGCGATGAAGCCAAAGAAGAAGTGCAAGAAGTGGTGGACTTCTTGCGCGATCCGTCTAAATTCCAACGCTTGGGCGGCCGTATTCCTCGAGGTATTTTGCTTGTGGGTAGCCCCGGTACGGGTAAAACGTTGCTTGCCAAAGCCATTGCCGGCGAAGCCCGTGTGCCGTTTTTCACGATTTCCGGTTCTGACTTTGTGGAAATGTTCGTGGGTGTGGGCGCAGCACGTGTTCGCGACATGTTTGAAAACGCCAAGAAAAACGCCCCTTGCATTATCTTCATTGATGAAATTGATGCCGTGGGCCGTCAACGTGGTGCCGGTTTAGGTGGCGGTAACGATGAACGTGAACAAACCTTAAACCAGATGCTCGTTGAAATGGACGGCTTTGAAACGGGCACGAACGTCATTGTGATTGCCGCAACGAACCGTCCGGATGTCCTGGACCCCGCATTGTTGCGTCCGGGTCGTTTTGACCGTCAAGTGGTGGTGCCGTTGCCTGATGTGCGTGGCCGTGAACAAATTCTTAATGTTCACATGAAAAAAGTTCCCGTGGGTCGCGATGTCGATGTGGCCGTGATTGCTCGCGGTACGCCCGGCATGAGTGGTGCAGACTTGGCTAACCTTGTTAATGAAGCCGCGCTTTTTGCTGCTCGCCGTGATGCGAAGGTGGTCGAAATGGTCGACTTCGAACAGGCCAAGGACAAGATCCTCATGGGTACTGAACGTCGAAGCATGGTGATGAGCGAAGACGAAAAGCGTACGACGGCTTATCACGAATCTGGCCACGCTGTGGTGGCTTGGATGTTGCCCAAGAGCGATCCCGTGCACAAGGTCACAATTGTGCCGCGCGGTCGTGCATTGGGCGTGACGATGCAATTGCCCGAAAAAGATCGCTTCAATNNATGTTTATTTGACGACTCGTTTGGCTATTTTGTTCGGTGGCCGAGCCGCAGAAGAGGTGTTCTTGAATCAAAAAACGACGGGTGCCTCCAACGACTTTGAGCGTGCTACGCAAATGGCTCGTGACATGATCATGCGCTACGGCATGAGCAAAGAAATGGGTGTCATGGTTTATGCTGAAAACGAAGGCGAAGTGTTCTTGGGACGCTCTGTGACGCGTACGACGCATGTCTCTGAAGCTACGATGCAAAAGATTGACGCTGAAGTTCGCCGCTTGCTCGAAGAGCAATACAAGCGCGCTTGCGATATCTTGGAAGCCAACCGTGCTCGTGTTGAATTGATGGTTGAGTGTCTCATGAAGTGGGAAACGCTCGATGATGACCAAATCAAGGACATCATGGAAGGCCGTGACGTTCGTCCTCCGAGACCGGGTGCCTCAGCTAAGGCTGATGCAGAAGCTCGAAGCGCTGCTCAAGCTCCTATCCCCGGAGTCAAGAGCGAAGAGGTTAAGGCCGAAGAGGTGAAATCTGAAGAGCCTAAAGCTGAGTCGGTAGTTGAAGAAGTCGCTCGTGAAAAAGGCGAAAAGCCTTCAACGCCAGACGACAAAAAAGAGGCCTGATTAGGCTGTTAAGATAATTTCAATTCGACGGCGGGTTTTTTGGCCTGCCGTTTTCTATTCCTGCAGTCAGGTCAAAAGTTAACAAAGACGATACCGGAGCAAAAAGGCAATGCATTCGTGCACTTGGTTAACAGTCTTCAACGTAAATTTGAGCTTCTGAAAACAGCACGGCGTTTCCACTCAAAATGGTCCGCTCTCCCTCGTAGCGGCAATGCAACACACCACCTCTGGCTGACGCTTGGTAAGCGACCAAGGTCTTTTTTCCCAGTTCACTGGCCCAAAGCGGAATAACATGACAGTGACCTCGGCCACATACCGGATCTTCTGCAACATTGCATTTCGGAGCAAAAGAACGTGTGACGCAGTCATACGTAGTGCCTTTAGCCGTAATGTGTAGACACACACCATCAAGGTTGCGAATAATATCTTGATTGGGGACAACCTGTCTGACTTGTTCTTCGTTCTCAAGCA
Source organism: Sutterella sp. UBA1442 (assembly GCA_002329575.1). GTDB lineage: Bacteria > Pseudomonadota > Gammaproteobacteria > Burkholderiales > Burkholderiaceae_F > Aphodousia. The sequence goes on from DCTK01000126.1 coordinate 8,586, forward strand.
CGCAAACCATGTCGGCACCCATGTAGACCTTTAACGGTTTAACACCGATCGCCTGTGTAATCTCATCGCTAATGTCGATAGGGGAAAGCGAAAAAGAAGGGAAGTCCATTGTGAGTAAGTCCTGATTTTTGCTTACGGTCAGAATTCCACTTAAGGTCACAAATTGCACTTGTTCGCAGGCTGGTTCCACAAACCGCATGATGATATAAGCCGTTGCAAGAGTTGCATGCCCGCAAAGCTCAATTTCTCCGCCCGGTGTAAACCAACGCAAACGATAAAGGTCTCCTTCTTTGACTACGAAAGCCGTTTCCGAAAGATTGTTCTCGATGGCAATTTTTTGCATCAGCTCGTCTGAGAGCCATTAATCCAACACGCAGACGGCCGCAGGATTGCCCGCGAAAACCTTGTCGGTAAATGCATCAACGGCATACTGTTTCAGTGCTTTCATAGTGCTATTTCCTTTGATAAGTCTTGATACCGTCTGATGCCCAAATGTTCTAGATAACAGATCAGAACAAGCAAGGAGTAAGAGGGGATAGAAGTCATCACGTTGTATCAGTTCGATGAAGTAAGCATACCCCACTGCATTGAAAATTTGAGCAGGACGCATAATCGTGTTAAAACGAGTTTAAGTGTTTACTTAACTAATGTCGATTCCATAAGTAAAAAATTTAGAATTAATTTTGTTAGCTTGGGTTTGCTAAAAAAATTAAATTAAAACTTGTTTAGAGATAAAAACTATTTAACCCACGAATTCGTTTATGACGTAACTTTGAGAGAAGGTCTAACGAATTATTGCGAGGTTTAATATGAAAATAGTCATCACTTTAGGTGGCAATGCGTTGCTTAAGCGTGGGGAGCTGATGAGTGCAGAAAATCAGCGAGCAAATCTGGCGATGGCCTGTGAGGCTATTGCAGATATTGCTAGGACTCACCAATTAGTGCTCAGTCACGGTAATGGTCCGCAAGTGGGACTATTGGCCTTGCAATCTGAAGCATATGATGCCGTACCGATGTACCCCTTTGATGTTTTGGGGGCAGAAAGTCAAGCCATGATTGGCTACGTTTTTGCTCAGGAAATGAGAAATCGTGTTGAGGGACGCGACGTTGTCTCGATTGTCACTCAATCGATTGTTGACATTCAAGATCCAGCTTTTGATAATCCGACAAAATTTATTGGTCCGATCTACGATAAAGAGCAAGCTCAAACTCTCGAACAAACAAAGGGGTGGACCTTGAAAAAGGATGGAGAGTTTTTCAGGCGTGTTGTCCCAAGCCCGAAACCTACTTGCATTGTGGAATTGCCAGTGATCAAAACTTTAGTTGATTGCGGTACGTTGGTTATTGCTGCCGGGGGTGGCGGTGTTCCTGTAATTGAGAGTAAGGAAGGGAATTTAACTGGTGTAGAGGCGGTAATTGATAAGGATTTCGCGGCCTCCATTTTGGCCATACAACTTAATGCGGACTTATTGGTGATTGCAACTGATGTGGAAGGCGTTTATGAAGGCTGGGGAACTGATGAACAAAAATTGATTAAGCGAGCAACTCCAGAGGCGCTATTATCCAAAGGTTTTGCTAAAGGTTCAATNNGCGAATATGTGATGAAGACTGGCCATGAGGCGGTTATCGGCCCCCTAAATAAAATCAAAAATATGGTGCACGGTCAAGCAGGTACGTTGGTTAGTTGCCGATATTCTGGAATTGAGTATTAAAAATAATTGTTATTAAAAAAAGCCATCTTTATCAAAAGATTGGGTATGATTTTGCGAAGAATTTGTTTCATTAATTTGGGTTCTTCTTTTTGATAACACAGTCATCTTGACCAGAAGATGGCAGGGGCGAAGTGCTTCAATATTTTCGTTCAGTAAGACCCTTTCGCCCTGTGCCATCATTTTCAAAACATGGATTCAGAAATTTGAATATCCGGTATTGATGAATTAAGCCAAAAGTTGTCCTTGCTTACATAGGTAATGGCCGAGATTTCATGTGTTTATGCACAGATTGCAATTCTTAAATACAGTTTTATTCAGTTTCCGATACATGTCTTTTGTTTTAATAAGAGTCTGCTCCTTGTCGATGTTGAGTGATTTTTCTGATTTGGTTTGACGGACCTATCAAAATTACTAGTTCTCATACGTTGGTTAAAAATAATTAAACGATTGCGATAAAACTTTCGAACCGCATGTGTGGAGGATCTTTATACACTGGACTTAGACAGATATCTGTCTAAGGTTGTTATTTAGGTCTTACACATAAAGGAGAAGGCTTTGAACAATATCGCACTAGTAAAAAAGTCAACGTACTTTGATTCTGTTACGTTGATGGGGCTCTCTAAACGGTTGTCGCTATTGCCAGGCGTTCTGAAAGTGTCCTTGAGTATGGGTACCGAACTCAATCAGTCGTTGTTAAAGCAGTCAGGGATGAATTCTGAAGAGACCGACGCTGCTACACCGAATGATTTAATGATTGCGCTAGTACTGGAAGAGGGCGTAGATAGCAGAGAGTTACTTGAACAAGTTGAACGTGCTCTTACACGAAAAAATAATGCCGATGCTGGGGAGCAAGTTCCTGCTAGAAGCATTCGAGGTGCTATTGATAGATTACAAGATGCAAATTTAGCCATTATTTCTGTTCCCGGAGAATACGCAGCTTTTGAGGCAAAGCGTGCTCTAGATAACAATCTTCACGTGATGCTATTTTCGGACAATGTGTCCATTGAAGATGAAATCAAACTCAAAAAGATTGCCCACGAGAAGGGATTGTTAATGATGGGGCCCGACTGTGGCACTGCAATCATTAACCAAAAACCTCTTTGTTTTGCTAATGCTGTGCAACCAGGATCTGTGGGTATTGTTGGCGCCTCTGGCACAGGGATGCAAGAAGTCATCTCTTTACTTGACGCTGCTGGAGAAGGGATTAGTCAGGCAATTGGGACTGGGGGACGCGATTTATCAAATGCTGTTGGCGGCATCATGTCCTTAGACGCGTTGGATAGTCTGTCTAAAGACGAGCAAACCGAGATTATCGTGTTTGTTGCAAAAGCTCCAGAGGTTGGGGTTATCCAAAAAATTGAGTCAGTCGTTAGTTCTTACACGAAACCAGTGGTTTTATGTTTTTTGAGTGACAAAATCCAACCAAAGAAAAAGGGAAGTGTTTATTACGTTAATTCACTTGAGCAAGCAGCTTTGTCCGTGCTTCAAATTCGTTCTGGTAAAGGAAACTTAATGGATACAGAAGATTTCGGTATGGATAAAGTAGCGTTAAATCCTCCTCAACTCAATAAATCTCAGAAATATGTACGAGGTGTTTTCTGTGGAGGAACATTAACAAATGAAGCCAGGATGATTTTCAAACAAATTAATCCTAACGCACCTGTTTTTTGTAATGTTTCTCATTGCGAACAGGAAGCGTTAGATGATTGGATGAAGAGTGCTGGCAATGTGTTTTTAGACATGGGAGATGACATTTTTACCGTTGGGAAAGCTCATCCCATGATAGATCCAGAACTGAGAAACCAACGTATTTATCAGGAAGCGTTGGACCCTGAAGTAGCAGTTGTCTTATTCGACGTGGTATTGGGTTATGGTGCCCATCCAGATCCTGTGCAATCAGTTTTAGTTTCGATAAATGAAGCGAAAGAGGAACTCTCAAAACAAGGGCGTGACATTTGCTTTGTCGGATATGTTTTAGGAACAGATCTTGACCCGCAAAATCGCTCTTTCTGCGTTGAGAAATTACGTCAGGCAGGAGTAATTGTTGCTAACACCAATGCTCAGGCTGCTCGCATTGCATCCGCACTGATTAAGGAGGTCAAATAATGACTATTTCTTCAATTTTTAATTCCGACTTAAAAGTTATCAATGTCGGGACCTCAATGTTTGCAGAACAGTTAAAACAGCAAGACGTTTCTGTTGAGCAGGTGCAGTGGCAACCAGTTGCTGCAGGCAATAAGACTTTAATAGACGCGCTCAATTCAACCGATAACGAAGATCGGCATAGCGCAAATCAAGAGGCCCTATCACGTTACTTAGCGGGGGAGCCATATCTAGTAGATTACTGTTTGGCAAAGGATGTTATTCCCGGCTTTGAAGATCACATGCTTTTACATGCTGGTCCCCCCATTTCTTGGGAGCGGATGTGCGGACCTATGCGTGGTGCAATTATGGGGGCCATTATCTTTGAGGGATGGGCGAAAACACCCGAAGAGGCAGCAGAATACGCCGCCTCAGGGAAAGTGAAATTCTCTCCATGTCATGAACACGATGCCGTAGGGCCGATGGCTGGTGTGATTGCACCGCATATGGTGGTTTCTGTTTTTGAGAATAGACGCTTTGGTAATCGTGCTTATTGCCCTGTACCGGAAGGTATGGGGGGAAAGTTATTGCGCTATGGCGCATATAGTCAAGAGGTTATTGATCGCTTACATTGGATTCAAAAAGAGTTCCGTGAAGTGATGCATGCGGCCTTGGCGACTTGCGACGGTGTTGATACGAAATCTTTGCAATTCCAAGCGCTTCATATGGGTGACGAGGGTCACAATCGCAACAAAGCTGGTACAAGCATGTTCATTAGAGCAGTAGTTCCGCTGATGATAAAAAGTGGTTTACCCGCGGAAAAAATACTTCCGGTGCTTGACTTTATCAATGGCAATGATGGTTTTTATCTCAGCATTAGCATGCCAACGTCTAAAGTAACTTTAGATCCTTGTAATGGAGTCAAAGGATCTTCAATGGTTACTGCAATGGCTCGTAATGGAGTGGACTTTGGAATCCGTGTAGCAGGATTGCCTGGAGAGTGGTTTGTTGGTCCATCTCAAAAAGTTCGTGGTTTATATTTCCCTGGTTATGGCGACGACGATGCTAATTTGGACATGGGGGATAGTTCCATTACTGAAACGGCTGGTCTTGGAGGATTCGCACTTTCTGGGGCTCCTGCCATTGTTCAACTCGTGGGAGGAACAGCAGCAGAAGGGGTAGAAATTTCAAAACGTATGTACGAGATTACTATCGGTGAAAACATGAACTTCTCGCAACCTGTTCTCAATTTTAGAGGCTCTCCAACGGGGATTGATATTTGCCTAGTTGTTGAGACAGGGGTGCTACCAACGATTACGACNNTTACCAGGGGAAGGCCAAATTGGTGCAGGTATCACCAATCCTCCTATTGAATGCTTTGAAAAGGCGCTGCTGAGATTTGCTGAAGTTTACGGTCAATAAATCCTTTTTCTTCTTTTTTGGAGTTATGTATGGATCACATTATCAATAGCCCGCTCTTATGGGTGATCTGTTCAATAACGGTGATCATCATTGCGGCACAAGCATTTTTATATTATCGATTAGCTAATAAAAATGCTTCATCTTTTGGTTTAACCAAGTCACAATGTTGGACTGCGTTCCGTGTGGGGTTAGTTACTGCGATTGGTCCCTCATTAGGGATTCTTATTGTGATGGTTGGGTTGATGGCGGTCCTTGGTGAGCCGTTAACTTGGATGCGCTTGTCTATGATCGTTTCTGCGGCAAACGAATTGACTGCGGCACGAATTGGTGCTGAAGCTGTAGGTGTCGACTTTAACGGTCCATCTTTTGGCGAAGCTGCTTTGTTTGTAGCCTGGTTGGGTATGGCACTGAATGGTATTGGCTCGCTGGTTGGTGCACTGTTGTTTTCGGGACACCTAGAAAAAATGAAGAACCGGATCACTTCCTACAATCCGAAAATATTAGTTTTTGTTAGTGGTGCAGCCATGACAGCAATTTACGGTAACTTAAGCTCCTCCGAGCTAAAGAGTGGAGGAGCGAACTTAGCGGCTTGGTTTATGGCTGGCGTAGCAATGTTCTGCTTGTACCATATTTCGAATAAGTATCCGAAACTTAAAGAATATAACCTTGGCTTAGCGATGGTTATCGGTACTTTAGTTGGTGCCATTTACAAAACGATGATCTAGGAGAGCAAAATGGACGCGAAATACTATTTAGACAACTGGATCAATCCTGTGCACAAAATTGGTCGTTGGACGTTATCAGCAGTTTGTATTACAAGCTTATTTCCTGTGGCATATCTGTATTTTGTTCATGGGATTTTCCCGCCGATGGAATGGATATGGCGCGATATCATCTTAATTACAGCCTCTTTTGGTTTGATTTGGTTGATTGAGCCTTTAACGTTTTACCCGGCTTTAGGCCTCTCAGGCTGCTACCTTGCATTTATTTCTGGAAACATTGGTAATAATAAGTTGCCAGCGGCTGTAACAGCTCAAGAAGTGGTAGGGGTGGAGCAAGGTTCAAAACAAGCAGAAATCATTACAACTTGTGCAATTTGTGGCGCAACAACTACAACGCTGACAGTAGTAGCGATTGGTGCAATTGGTGGATCGGTAATTTTGGATGCCTTCCCACCGGTAGTGGTAGATGCTGTTAAAAACTACGTTGTTCCTTCCATCTTTGGTGCTTTGATTGTTTCATTTGCTATGAAATTCCCGAAGATTATTCCTGTTGCCGTGGGGGTGCCCTTAGCCTTACGGCTCTGGGCTACAGCTATTCCTAGCTATTGGTTTGTCTTAATTACACTGTTTGCTACTATTGCTGCAACCTTCGTTCTTTATAAGTCCGAAATTTTTGCTAAGTAATAGAGTTTTGCTGAGGGTCGTTGCTAAACAATGACCCTCTGCTGACAAGGGGCTCTTGTTTATGTACACGTTCAAAACCTTGCCAAAACTGAACTTTGAAGAATTACGAACTTTTGTCGCTGTTGTGGAAATGAAGAGTTTCTCTAGAGCGGCTGACGAACTTTGTCGCACCACAGCAGCGGTTAGTTATCGTGTGAAAATGCTGGAGAATTCTTTGGGCGCGCCTTTAATTGTGCGACAATCAAAAGGGTTTGATTTAACTCCAGCAGGGCAATGGTTATATACGAAAGCCTCAGAGTTGCTTAATTGGCAACAAAACATACCTGAGGAAATTAATGCAATCAAAAATGGTGTGGAGTCGCACTTCACTTTGGTAATTAATAATTTGTTATACGACCATCTTTGTGTTGCTAGATTGATCAGTGTACTGAAACAAAGGTATCCCTTTACCAAGCTCAAAGTAATCCGCTCAGTTTATAACGGAGTTTGGGATTCATTAATGTATGACAGCGGGTCTCTGGCAATTGGGGCACCGACTTTTCACTCAATCGACGATAATTTTGTCACAGAACCGTTAGGTTTAATTCAGTGGAAGTTAGTGACATCGCCTGATCATCCAGTGGCAAAAATGAGTAAAGTCACTAGAGACGACTTGAGGAATTATCCTGTTGTCAATATCGAAGATTCATCCTCTCATATGCAAAAGCGTCTGCCTTGGCGTTTAGTTGGGCAGGAGGAAATTTTAGTTCCTAATCTAAGAACTAAGGTAGCGTGTCATGAAAGAGGATTAGGGGTAGGTTTTTTACCTTCATCACTAGTTTCTGAACAGTTACAAAAAGGATCTCTTGTAATCGTAGAAAATTTTGATGAACATCTTCGAACTTCTTCTCCTATGTCTTTAGCATGGGCAAAAGAAGACAGTGGAATTGTTAATCGCTGGTTAAGAGACTTGGTAAAGAAAAGGGATGACTTGGTAGCTCCTTTGTTAGCTCCTATTTCACCTACACAATAAAAGGAGCGATTATGTCTACTGCTCTAGTAAAGAATCGCCGTAAGCTACTGAAGGTAACATTGGCTAGTTTGTCTGGCACGATGTTAGAGTTCTACGATCATTTTATCTACGGAACTGCTGCGGCTATTGTATTCCCAACAGTCTTTTTTTCTGATCTAGATCCTCACTTAGCGCTAGTTTTATCACTGATCATTTATGGGGTGGCCTTCGTCTCTCGGCCGTTGGGTGCTCTGATTTTTGGTCATTATGGCGATATTGTTGGTCGAAAAAAGATTCTGGTTATGGTATTGCTTCTAATGGGGGTTGCGACATTTTTAATTGGTTGCTTACCTTCATACCAAACTGCAGGGGTCTTTGGAGCCATTGCACTTGTGTGTTTAAGAACAATTCAAGGGATTGCATTAGGTGGTGAGTGGGGAGGAGCTGCATTAATGGTCAATGAATACACAAAGGGATCCAAGCATCAAGGATTACTAGGTAGTATCGTTCAGTTGGCCTCTCCATTGGGTTTTCTATTGGCTAGTGGTGTTTTTGCAATAGTTACGTATTGCTCTACGCCGGAACAGTTGTTAAGTTTGACTTGGCGTTATCCTTTCTTTGCATCGGCAATCTTAGTAATTTTGGGGGTATATATACGAGGACAAATTGATGAATCTCCTGAATTTGAGAAGTTGAAGACTGATAAAGACCTAAAATCTCACAATCCTATTAAAGAAGTTATTCGCTACCATTGGAAAAACTTGTTATTAGCTATTGGTACACGTATCGGTAGTGACGCACTTTTCTATGTTTTTGCTCTATTCCCATTAGTCTTTTTGCCCGCTATTGGAGTGGATCGGCAGATCGCACTTAATGCTAGTATTTTGGCAAGTGTTGGTCAGGCTTGTGGTATTCCTCTTTTCGGTTGGTTGTCAGACCGATACAGTACGAAAAAAGTACTTGCCGGAGGCGCTGTTTTAAACTTTGTTTGGCTGATCGTATTTTTCGAACTGCTACAAAGTAAAAATGAGTTGGCAATTTATTTCGCATCATATAGTGGATTATTCTGTCTTGCCGCATTGTGGGCTCCGTTGGCAACTCATTTCCCCAAAATGTTTCCTGTGGAGGTACGTTTCACTGGAGCAGGTGTCGGTTTTCAAGCAGCTGGCATTTTAGGCGGAGCTATCGCCCCGACGATCTGTATTTTCTTATTAACTAGTTTTGCAAATTCTCCAATTGGAGTAATTGCATATATGGGGGCTTTGCTTGCGTTAATTTTCGTTTGTGTTGTTAAGACAAAGGAATATTAATTAAGGACCACCCTCGAAAGAGGGTGGTGAAAATAACGTTGTCCAAGTTGAAGATTTGCTCGCGTTTTATTCAACGCTTAAATTCTGCAAACCATTGGGAAGTCCATAGCAAGTTTACTCATGCTGTTAATCTTGTGAACGCTTCAGGGGAGATGCTGACTTTTTTAACACAAAATAGAGTTGTTGCGCCGTATTCAGTAACATTGCCGATACTACAGCTAGATGATTGGAGGATGGTTCAGAGACGTTTTATTCCTAAAGGTGACATAAGAGGTGAATTAGAAAAATATCACTTTGATTTCGAAGAAATTGATTTGCGAGTATTAAACAAAAAAGGAAATACCGAATGGAGTAAAGGTTTATATAGCAGTGTTCAATCTTTTAGTGTTAGAAAGAGTTTCAATTTACTCAAATGGCTTCAGTATCATGATTTCTCAGATCCTGAGATAAGAGAGTTTCAAAGTTGTTGCTTTAGTGATAGCGGCTCATGGTCTAAGGAGTTCTTGAAACATTGGGTCGGTCGGGGACTAGGATTAACGCCCTCAGGAGATGATTTTCTAGTTGGTTTGGGATTTGTATTAAAGGTTTTAAGTCAGAACAGCCAGCAATATTTTGAGTTATTAGATGACATGAAAAGGTCTACAACTTTTATGAGTGAATATATGTTCAATTGCGCTGTTGATGGACTTTTCGTTGAACCTCTGAATCGTCTTTGCAGAACTAACGATGCCCAAGAAATGGAGAGGTACCTTGAGGAATTGGTGCAAATCGGTCATAGTTCTGGTCAAGATATGTTTATGGGATTATGGTTTGGTCTTAAGTATGCATTTTTTGAGTGTCGATAGTGACACTGGATAATGAAATAAGCCCAGGAAAGCCTGATATAGTTACGATCGGTAGTAATTTCATCAAGTCTTTTTCATGTTACTCGGTTTAGCCTATGCCATTGCGGCTTGTGCGATTTGGGGGTTGATTTACATTTTCCCTTTGCTTTTGCCGCAATACGATCCAGCGCTGATTGCCTCAGCACGCTTTGCGTTTTATGGAGCCGGTTGTTTATTTTTGGCGTATTTTCAACGAGAAAAACTCAAAACACTCACCTTTGCCGATTGGGTTTATGCCTTTAAGTTAGCCTTTTTCGGCAGTCTTGTTTATTACTGCTCGCTAGTGGCCGGTGTGCAATTGGCCGGTGCCCCCGTGGCGGGTATGTTCATGTGTTGCATTCCAGTGTTAGTGGCGATTATTTCCAACTATCGCGGTCGTTCAAAAGGGATTTCAGTGGCTTGGTCACGACTGAGCATTCCTCTTGTATTGATCGCGCTTGGGATGGTTGTGGCCAATTGGACAGAGTTTGCCTATATGGTCAATGAGCATGATGGTAGTGCCGAACTTTTCTGGCTCGGGGTGGGATTTTCTGCATTATCGATGCTACTTTGGACTTGGTACCCGATTCGCAATGCTGATTGGTTACTGGCCAATAAGCGCAAAGGCCCCAAAGTGTGGGCTACTGCGCAGGGACTGTCGATTTTACCTGTGACAGTGATCGGTTACTTTGCGTTGGCTTTAAGCGGCATGACGCCTGACGGGAGTCTGTTTGGCCCCGAACCCGGCAAATTTTTAATTTTGATGCTCATTGCGGGCGTTGTCTGCGGCTGGATGGGTGCGGCTTTATGGAATGCCATGAGTGAGCGTCTGCCGACGGCGCTTGCCGGTCAGCTGATTGTTTTTGAGACGATTTTCTCTGTCATCTACGCTCACATCTGGCGTGGCCAATGGCCAACCGTTTCGATGGTGATCGGCATGGTGATGTTGCTTTTTGGCGTTTTAGCCGCCATGCGAGTCTTCCGACAAAGTCGAGTACAGAGCTAATTGAGAGCGGCCATCGAGGCCTGTTGCCGAAAATTTCGACTTTAGTCCGTATTCTGCCATAATGCGTGTGTTAACGATTTGGAAAGTATTATGGCAACGACTTTTTTGTGGCACGATTATGAAACGTTCGGACTGAGTCCGGCATTGGATCGACCGGCGCAGTTTGCGGCGATTCGAACCGATGAAGCATTAGACATTGTGGGCGAGCCGATTTGTTTATATTGCAAACCGCCCAAAGACACGATGCCCGATCCGCAAAGTATTTTTGTGACGGGGATTTTGCCTCAACACTGTGAGCAAGTCGGTATGGTAGAAGCCGATTTTGCCCGAGCTATCCACAAAGAAATGTCTCGCGCCGAAACAATCAGCGTGGGCTACAACTCCATGCGCTTTGACGATGAAGTCACACGAAACATTTTCTGGCGCAATTTTTTCGATCCCTATAGCCGTGAGTATGAAAACCGCTGCTCGCGCTTTGACCTTTTCCCATTAGTGGTGGCAACTTGGGCACTTCGCCCGCAAGGGATAAATTGGCCTAAAGCGCAAGACGCTGACCGGCCATCTTTTCGCCTTGAACACTTGTCGGCCGCAAACGGCCTTGTGCACAAGCAGGCCCATGATGCATTAAGTGACGTAGAGGCAACGATCGGCATTGCGCGTCTGATTCGAGAAAAGCAACCCAAGCTTTGGGACTATGCACTGAAGAATCGTTCCAAAGCGGCAGTCTCCCGGATGATCAATAGCGGCAAACCGCTTTTGTGGGTGAGCCCCATTCACGGACATGAAAGAGGCTATATGCGATTGGTGTGTGTTTTGGGAGCTCAACCCGGGCGTGCCAATCATGTGCTCATGTGGGACTTGTCAGTCGATCCTTCCGAAGTTCTTTCGATGACGGCCTCNNCGGAGGTAAGAGAGCGTCTTTTTGTACGCAAGGACGAGTTGCCCGAAGGAGTGGATCCGTTGCCGATTTTCTCCTGCAAGATTAATCAGGCGCCTTTCTTAGTCGATCACTTAGGCGTCTTAAGCCAAGAGCGCGCTCAGCAATTTGGCATCGATCGAGAAAAGGCGCTACGACACGCGGCCATTTTGGCTCCTCACGTGCAAAAGTTAATTGGCACTTGGCAAGAGGCTCTTATCGCTCGAGATGAAGAACAGTCTCACGAAGAACCTGATGTGGATGCATCCATTTATCACGGCGGATTTACAGGGTCGTCTGATAAGAATGTCATGCAATATGTGCAACGCCAGACGCCTGAAGGATTAACAGAGCTGGTGAGCGAAAACCGTCTGCGGTTTGATGACAAGCGCCTCAATGAGATGCTCTTTCGCTATCGGGCTCGCAATTGGCCGGAAAGCTTAACTGAAGAGGAAGCCGCTCGCTGGCATCAATGGCGTGAAGATCGTTTGACGCAGGGCGTGGCAGGAGCAAGATCGCTTGAAGCTTTTGCTGAGGCCATTGAGGAACTTGCTCAGATGCATGACAATGAGCAAGAGGCCGAACGCGTGGAAAATATCTGTGGAGCNNTCTCTGTACGACTGGGCTGAAGTCATGAGTGAAAGTTTGGAGTACTGAGGTAATTCCACGTAAAAAAAGGGAGGCGACTCCTTTTTTTCGTTTCAGTTTTAGAAAATGTCGCCCACCTTCTGTCAAATTGAGAAAAATTTTGACTTCCCATATCGGTTAAAGTGTTGTTTAATAAATATAGTGAGCGAATCGGGTGACGCTTTAGTTAGAGAATCTCGGGCTAGTTCTCTTAAACCGTGAGATAAAAACTTCCTTCTAAACAACTCCCCACTCAAGTG
>DCTK01000048.1 GCA_002329575.1 Sutterella sp. UBA1442
CCTTTTCGGTTGTGCCATTGAGAGCCTTCATGGCAATGACACGCGGTTTCCCTTCCGTGATGGTTCCGGTCTTATCGAGTGCAATGAACTTTAGTTTGCGAGCCTCCTCCAGATAGGCACCGCCTTTGACCACAAGGCCCAGTCGGGCCGCGACGGCCAATCCGGACACGACGGTCACAGGGGTGGAAATCACGAGAGCACAAGGACAAGCAATGACAAGAAGTACTAACGCGCGATAGATCCAATCGGTCCNNTCGGTCCATGCAAGACCCAAAAGAAGCGGGGGAAGGATTGCCACGGCAATGGCGCCTACAAAGACGCTTGGCGTATAGTAGCGGGCAAAAACGTCCACAAAGCGCTCCGTTGGCGCTTTGTTCTGATTAGCCGCTTCAACGGCTTCAAGCATTTTGGCTGCAATGCCGTGCTTGGCATCGCTTGTGACACGAATGACAAGTTCGCCTGTTTGGTTCAAAGTGCCGCCAAAGACTTCATCACCTGGACTCTTTTCAACGGGGATTGACTCGCCGGTGATACCGGATTGGTTTACTGAGGACTGGCCGCTTACCACAACGCCGTCCAACGCAATACGTTCTCCGGGCATTACACGAATTTCATCGCCCACGGCAATGTCAGAGACGTCTAACTTCTGTGCACGACCTTGCTCATCGACCACGACCGCCTCTTCGGGAGTGAGGTTCAGTACTTCGTTAATGGCGCGATGGGCTCGATCAATTGATAAAGTTTCAATCGCTTCCGAGACCTCAAAGAGCACCATCACCATGGCCGCTTCCGGCCAGTGACCCAGAATGACTGCCCCGGTAACGGCCACGCTCATGAGCGCATTCATGTTGAAGTTAAAGTGAGTGAGTGCCAATAGACCCCGACGATAGGTATCAAGGCCTGCTAACACAATCGCGATCACTGCGCAAGCAATGCCAACGTATTCATTAAACCCACCGAATTCAACGATTTCACTGGCTAACGCAAAAACACCGGCAATTACAAGTCGAGTCCAAGGCAGTTTGTGAGAGTCGTTTTTGGCGCCTGTTTTATATTCTTGCGCTTTAAAGCCGGCTTGAGCCACAAGATCAATAACGTCGCGTTTCTTGGTTGCAGGCATGAGTGCCGAGATTCGGTGCATCTGCAAATCAACTTGCAAGTCTTCCAGTTCAAGCACTTCAAGCGACTTTCTCACCAAGCGTTCTGCAACATCGTTATCGAGTCCTTCGACTGTGAAGCGAATACGACGTTTACCGCCGGCTTTGGGGGTAGCTGGCGGAATTTGAGCCGACAGTCCAGCTGCCTTCAAAGCCTCAACAAGAGTTTGCACATCTTCTAAGTGATGCTTAACGGTGACCGTGCGCTTTAAGGTATTAAAGCTAACCTCTTCGACGGCAGAGAGTTTCTTTAAAGCATCAACAGCTTGTTGGCCTTCAACGGCACAGCACATCTCAGCGATATAAAGCGTCGTGAGTCCTTGTTCTTGATCGGCCGTCAAGCCTTCAGGCATTTCAACTACTTCATGAGAATGGTCATGGTGATGCTCGTGCTCATGCCCATGGTCGTGGTGATGGTGCTCATGCGCCCGCACGTCCACCTTGGTCGCGCTGATCCCGGTCTTCAGCACGCGCCTNNCAACAATCGTGTTCATGGTGATCATGATGGTGGTGCCCATGGTGTTCGTGCGTCGAATGAGGGGAGGGTGGCGTTTGTGCATCTTCGGCATCATCGAGTAATTCGGCTCTCAGTCCGGCCTTTTGTAATGCCGCAAGTAGTACCTTTTCATCAACATCGGCACTTTCCACACGTACTTCACGCTTTAAGGTGTTAAAGGTGACCTTAGTGACTCCATCGATTCTATTCAAAGCATCCACGGCTTGATTGCCTTCGACGGCGCAACACATGTCTTCAATAAAGAATTTGTGCAACATTTCTATGGTCCTTGTCTCTATGCAAATTCTGATGCTGTCATTAAAATCCCTATAGTCGCTACAAGCTCAAGCGTCTTTTTAGTGAAAACTAAGGAAAACACCTTATGCGTATTGGAGAATTGGCTAAACTCTCAGGCGTCACCGTTGAGACCATTCGCTTCTATGAAGCACAGGGGATTATCCCGAAACCGGCCCGTAGTTTTAATAACTACCGAAGCTACAACGAAAGTCACCTACGTCGCATGCAGTTTATCCGTCATTGCCGAAGCCTGGACATCAGTCTCGACGACATCAAGATTTTGATTGATGTGGACGCCCGTCGTAATGAAGACGCGGACAAAGTGCACGCAATGATTGCCTCACACTTAAAAAAGATTGATGAGCAAATAGACTCTTTGAAGCAATTGCGTCAGCATCTCGGTCTTTTGGCGCTGTGCTGCCATGGCAATCACGCCAATGGTGAGCCTTGCGGCATTATTGAAGGACTCAATCAAGAAGCTTGTTGCCACAATTGTGAAAATCTCAAGCTCAGACGCACGAAAAAATCTGACGGCCATAAAGAAAAGGCTGTTTCAGCTCCCTAATTTAGAAGAGAAAATCCATGTCTAACGAATTATTCTCGGCCGAAGTGTTGATTGCTTTGGGCATCTTGGCCGTACCGACAGCTTGCATCACGTACTTTATTTACGCCATTGCCAAAGTTAAGCCCGCCGCTCGCCCGATTGTGCATTTTCCTCACGGTGTCGATGGTTGGCTTTTGGTTTTTGTTGCTACGATGGCTTTGTCTATCATTTTGACCGCCTTTAGTGCGATGAACACCTTGAGCGCGATGAATACTCAAGGGCACATTTACTGGGCAGCCATCTCGCCAGCCATCGTTACGATCGGCTTGTATTGTTATTGCCTGTGGCTGATTGCCCGCAAGCGTGAAGCGTTTGTGGTCAAGCACACCATTGTGATTTTGTGGGTCGTGGGCCCTATCTCCGTGCTTTTACTGTCCCTTGTATTTGGTGTAGCCGTTGAGACTTATGCGGTGCTTCGCTCAAGTGTCTACGCGATGCTTTGGACGCTGTACTTTTTATTTTCTAAGCGCGTTGCTTGCACCTATGGCACCAAAGCGGTTGATTCCTACGTCGAGGTAGCATTAAAGATGGCCCAAGCGCAAAAAGAGCAAAAAGCCAAAGAAGACGCTTCGAAGAAATAACCACCAATCCAAAGAGCCTGAGATTTATGAACTCGGGCTCTTTTAGTAAAATGGATCGGGTATAACTTTTGAGGACTTAATATGGAACCGATTTTTGTTGCTCAAACCGCTCCCGAGCGCGGCTCTCGCGGTCAATTCATTCGACCGGAATTTATCAACCGTCACGGCTGCATTTCTGGCGCAACGGGAACGGGTAAGACCGTCACGCTTCAAAAGTTAGCCGAATCGTTCTCTCGAATCGGTGTGCCGGTTTTTATGGCTGACGTAAAGGGAGACCTGACAGGGATTTCCCAGGCTGGCGAGATGAGCGAAAAGCTTGCGGCCCGTCTTCAAAAGAATGGCTTACCGGCTCCTGTCATGTGCGCTTGTCCTGTCACACTGTGGGACATTTATGCTGAAAAAGGCCATCCTGTCCGTGCAACGGTCTCTGACATGGGACCTTTGCTTTTAGCCTCGCTATTGAATCTCAATGAGACGCAGACCGGCGTGATCAATGCCGTCTTTAAGTTTGCCGATGACAACAATCTTTTAGTCTTGGATCTTAAAGATCTTCAAAGTTTGCTTCGTTTTGCCTCTGAAAATGCCGCAAAACTTAAAGCGCAGTACGGCAATATCTCCGCGGCCAGTGTCGGCGCTATTCAACGAGCACTGTTGCGTCTTGAAACCCAAGGGGCTGATACTTTTTTCGGCGAACCGATGCTCGATCTCAATGACATGATTCAAACGGTGGACGGTCAGGGCGTCGTTAATATTCTTTCCGCTGACAAACTCATGCAACAACCGATGCTGTACTCCACCTTCTTGTTGTGGTTATTGTCTGAAATCTATGAGCTCTTGCCGGAAGCCGGCGACTTGGAAAAACCCAAATTTGTGTTCTTCTTTGATGAAGCCCATTTGCTTTTTGACAATGCGCCCAAAGCCTTATTGGAAAAAGTCGAGCAAGTTGTTCGCTTAATTCGCTCCAAGGGTGTCGGTGTGTATTTCATCTCTCAGTCGCCCGCTGACATTCCTGATGATGTCTTAGGCCAATTGGGTAACCGCATTCAGCATGCGTTGCGCGCCTTTACGCCTAAAGATCAAAAGGCCCTGAGAACGGTGGCAGAGACCATGCGCCCCAATCCCGAAATCGATATCGCAGCGGCGATTTTAGAGCTTGGCGTCGGGGAAGCACTTGTGAGTTTCTTGGATGAAAAGGGCAGTCCCGGTATTACAGAACGGGTTTGGATTGCCACACCGGGCTCGCGCATGGGGCCGGCAACCGAAGAAGAGCGCGCACAGGTTCTTGCCGATTCTTTAGTTGCCGGTGTCTACGAGAAAGCCGTCGATCGTGAAAGCGCCTATGAGACGATTGCTGCGATTGAAGCAAAGCAAGAAGCTGCTGAACAAGCTGCTAAAGAGGCCAAACAATCGAGTGCTCTGGAAGATTTTCTCTTTGGCTCAGAAGGACCCCGAGGCGGTCATCGTGAAGGGTTATTTGAATCCGTAGCGAAGTCTGTCGTGCGCACACAAACTCGTCGCGCAGTTAATAAAGGCTTGGAAGGCATCATTCGCGGAGTCTTGGGAACGATTTTAGGTAAACGTTAATCGTTCTGACATGCTTAAAAGCAAACCGCCCGAATCTCGGGCGGTTTTGCGTCAGAAAGTTACCTCATATCCACTTCGTCGTCTTCACCGGTTAACCACTCAGTTTTGATGGTTAAGGGCTTATATTCGCGCTTAGGCGCATCCAAGAGCCCAACGCAGCGGAAGACATAAGTCACTTCGGGGCCAACTTCGGGAGACTTTGCACGTTGCGTTGTTGCTTGAAGCGGTTGCATCCCGGTGTTTCTAGACTGACAGTACTCTGTAGCCATTTGGTGCGCGTGGTCGCGCACATCGATTTCTTGCTTCACCCATGGTTGCATGAGTTTGATTTCATAGGTGTTGGCCGAAAGTTCTCTGAAAGACTTCTGTTGCGGATTGCCCGTTGTGACGCAACCGGCTAAGGCCGATGCGATTAAAGAAGCGGTAATAATCGTAGCGAAACGCATTTTTACTTCAATCCTTGCTGAAAAAAGTTGACGTTGACATTGTACCGAGCGTGTGAGTTAAAGGTTAGAGACAGAAACAATGGCATAGGCCGTTTGTTCAATTGTCTCCGTTGCATCGCTGATAAAGACCGGATCATCGCGCCGTTCTCCCATTCGTACCAAAACGTCCATTTCACGAATAGCCGCCTTCATCGGCGTACAACGCTTCGATAAAAACGCTAACGGCAAAAGCGACTGAGGCCTTGCAATCACAAGCTCAATGTGTCGACGAGCGGTATCCCGATAAAAGTAAAGGGGAGCATCAAGCCCATGGGCATAGTATCCCTTTATGATTTCTGCGGCACAAAAGCCCGCAAAAATTCCCGGATAGTGCTCGCTAGTCAGTAATGCTTGAGAATCCCGAATGTCTAACAGGTGACATAAAAGTCCGGAATCGGTATAGGCCACTTTGGCGCGCTTGACTTGCCTGCGCGTGGAGAGTTTAAGACTTGGAACTTCAAAGAGCACTCCGCTTTCAATTAAAAAGCGAGTCCAATACATGGCCGTGCCGTAGCTAATATGAGCTTGTTTTGCCAACTGATAGTGATTGATCTCTTGCATATTGGCCGCAGCCAACGCTTTCATATAGTCATAAAAGCGAGTATCTTTAGCGACCCGCAACACGCCTCTGACGTGATTGTTGAAAAACTCGGCAAGCCATGACTCGTAAAAAGCACTGTTGCTGACCATTGCATCAGGTCGTGGCATAAAACCGTTTCGGATCGTATCGAAAAGTCCCACGGTTGGATAGCTCATCGTTATCGGTATGTGCGTTTTGCCAAAAGGCACGGCATTCATGCCGGACAATTCTCGTTGCGACAAGGGCATTAAGCGATAGACCTTGGCCGCGCCGGTTTCAAGCAATTTGAGCTTTGCTTCTTCGGGCAAATAGCCCGTCATCACAACAAACACACCGTCCTCGGGAGCGGGGAGGTGATTAATCAGATCGGGAGCACACTCAATGTGGTTGATGGCTAAGCTTTTACCATATACCTCAAAAAAGACCGAGGGCTGAGTCGTTGCCAGATTTCTCGGATGCAAATCGTGCAAATCTAAGCGCGAAAGGTCACGAAAAACCGAGTCAACAAGCGCCGCTTTGCCGACACCGGGCATCCCTTCGATGAGGATGTAGTGATACTCTTTGGCTTCTTGAGAGAGCGTTTGAAAGAGCGTACGAGCAGTTAAGGTTTGCATGTCGTCGTTTTGTTTTTGTATTTTTTGAAATCGGGTTTCAATTTTATCAACAGGTTCAAACTGCAAACGATTTTTAAAACAAAATCGTTCTTATGGTTTGTACGAATATTATCTAAGCATTTTCTATTAGACAATAACTTGATAACCTGCTTTTGGGCAGGTCCCTTTATCTCACAACTGAGGAGCACTCATCATGAAAAAATCTCTTTTAGCGGTTGCATTGAGCCTTTCTTTGGCCGGAACGGCTTTTGCAGCCGAATTGCCCCGCGTAGCCATTTTGGCCACGGGTGGCACGATTGCAGGTGCTGCTGCTTCGAGCACACAAACCACGGGCTATAAGGCCGGCGAAATCGCTATTCAGACCTTGATTGATGCCGTTCCCGCCATGAAGGATTATGCTCAAGTGACGGGTGAACAAATCGTAAAGATCAGCTCCAACAACTTGACCGATGATGTTCTGCTTCGTTTGGCCAAGCGTTGCAATGAATTACTCGCTGACCCGAAGGTCTCCGGCGTGGTGATTACGCACGGCACCGACACGATGGAAGAAACGGCTTACTTCCTGAACTTGACCGTCAAGAGCAAGAAGCCTGTGGTGCTCGTGGGCGCTATGCGTCCGGCTACGGCTATCTCGGCTGACGGCCCGATGAACCTTTTGAACGCTGTTAAGCTTGCCGTTGACCCGAAGGCACAAGACCGCGGCGTGATGATCGCATTAAATGACCAAATTAATGCGGCTCGTGAAACCACGAAGACCAATACCACGAACGTCGACACGTTCCAAGCACCGACCTTGGGTGTGTTGGGCTATGTTGCCGGTGGCGTGAACTACTTCATGCGTGATACGACCTTCAAGCACACGCATGAAACGGTCTTTGACGTGAGCAAACTCGACAAGTTGCCGCGCGTTGACATTGTTTACTCGCACGCTAATGACGACCGTACGTTGGTT
>DCTK01000008.1 GCA_002329575.1 Sutterella sp. UBA1442
TTCCTGCTCGCTTATCTGTGAAACTAAATCAGCACTCTTTTCCACCGATGACTTTAATGTCTACGTCATGATCTTTGAGCGAACGTATCGAAGCTTCCAAACCCTTCGTGATCGTGGTCACTTCCATAAAAGGCATATTCTTCTTGCCGATAACTTGTTGGGCAATGTACGGTACGTGAATAAAGCCGCCACGGATGTTGAGGTTGTTTTTGCTGATGTAGTACAACAACGAGTACATTATGTGGTTGCAGACAAAAGTGCCGGCGGTGTTGGAAACCGAGGCAGGAACACCAGCCTTTCTAGCTTCTTCAACCATAGCCTTTATGGGTAGCGTGGCAAAGTAAGCGTTCTCCCCGTCTTCAAAAATCTTTTCATCAATCGGCTGCTTTCCTTCGTTATCAGGAATGCGTGCATCATCAACATTGATTGCAATGCGCTCGACATTAAAATCAAATCGACCGCCGGCTTGTCCAACGCAAATGACAGCATCAGGCTTTACTGCTTCGATCGTTTCAAAAAGCTTTTTAGCCGATTTTTTAAATACCGTAGGAATTTGGACCTTGATCACTTCAATGCCGTCGATTACATCAGGAAGTGCATTGACTGCTTCCCAAGCGGGATTAATAGCTTCACCGTCAAAAGGATCGAAGCCTGTAATTAACACTTTCATGAATTGCTCCTTTGCTACTGATTAATTTCAAACGTATCGATTGTAGCAACGCGTTTGCGTTAATGATCAGAGCAAGATTGACCGATATTAATGAATGAGCAAGATCTATGTGAGACCGATATAGGAGTTTGACCTTTCCCCTATTGCTTTTCAAATTCTTTCTGATAGCCTCTAGTACGTATCGTTTCGTTTTAAGTCCCATGAATAAACTTTTCGTTTACTTAGTCTCTTTCGGCCATTTGTGTGTTGATCTGGCTCCTGGTGCATTGCCAGCGATTTTGCCATTTTTCGTATTGCATAACGGCTTGTCTTACACCGAGGTGGCAGGCTTGATGTTCGCTTCCTCGTTTTTGTCTTCGCTCGTGCAGCCGTTATTCGGGTACTGGGCTGACAAAACCTCTCGACATTGGTTCATGGCTTTGGGGATTGCATTAAGCGGAATTGGGTTAGGGATTTCCGGCCTGTCATCGAACTATTGGTTCATCTTTTTTGCGATCACGCTCATGGGTTTGGGTTGCGCACTCTTTCACCCAGAAGCGGCTCGAGTGGTTAATCGCACTTCGGGGGTTCACCGTGCTACTGGGATGGGGATTTTCTCCGTGGGTGGCAATGCCGGTTTTGGGATTGCGCCTTTAATTGCAGCTGCGGTTTTGACTGCTTGGGGCAATTCCGGCACTGTCGTCTTCGGCATTTTCGGTCTGGTGATGGCTGCTGTCATGTTTTATGCAGTGCCGAAAATGTTTGCCTCGATGAAAGAGGGATCGGCCGGCGATGTTGAGAAAACTCAGAAGAATTCTCAAGTGGGAAGTAATGATTGGGGTGCTTTTGCAAGATTATCAGTGGTGATTTTATGTCGAAGTGTTGCTCAAACAAGTATCTTGGCGTTTTTGCCGCTCTACTGTATTTACCGCTTTAACGTTTCTGAAGCTGCTACAAGTCCCTTATTGGCCTTTTTGTCCATTTGCGGCGTTGTCATGACACTAGCCGGTGGCTGGGTTAGTGATCGAATCGGTCTGATTCGAGCTTGTCGTTTTGGATATATCTTAATGGCGCCCGCTTTTGCCATGCTGATCTTGGCACCGTCAATTTGGTGGTTTTATCCGATTGTGGCTGTCATTAGCTTCACATTAAACGGTACATATGCTGCATACGTTGTGTTGGGACAATCCTATTTGGCTAAAAATGTGGGTTTTGCCTCCGGCGTTACGCTTGGGTTGTCCTCCAGTTTAGGCGGTATTTTCACTCCCTTACTAGGAATGGTTGGAGATGCCTACGGGCTCGACATTGTTATGTGGTCACTCGTTGGTGTTGGAGCGTTGTGTGCACTAGGTTCCTTCATCCTTCCGGAGCCCGTTAAGCAAGGTGAACCATTAAAACACTAGGTTTGAAATTCGCGATTTTCCTAAAAAGGAAGCCTCATTAGGCATTTGAACCAGAAGGGTCTGGGTACTGAGTTTTTACAGTTCTGGCAAAAAAGGCCATCATATTGTCCGCATTGCCTGTTTCGTAGAACTGCCCAAGTTTTTCGTGAAACTCCACGCTTTCGCGGTTTAGAACAGTGATGGGCCAATAGCCGTTAAGCATTAAACATCCATTCATCATGAGCGAGGCTGTGCGCTTATTGCCGTCGAAGAAAAATTGTGTTCTAGCCATGAACAAGAATGTAGCAATGGCGCGTTCTTTGGGATCCTTTACGACAGAGTTCAAAAATTCAAATCCTTTCTCGGCTAAATGAGGCAATTTTTCAAAAGAAGGAGGTACGTACTCAACATCATGAATACCAGTGTTGAGGTTGCGTAAAGTTCCCCACTCAAGAGCATCTTTGTAACCGACATAACGATGAAGTGCACTCGCAGTTTGGATGTCGAGTTTAAACTCTCCGGCTCGCAATAGACGAACTAACTCTTTAGCGCTGCCTCCATAATTTTTGACCTGGAGCAGGTTGTTGACGTCTAACCCTTCAACTGATTTTCCTTTCAAAATAGTTCGAGCTTGAGGCATGTGCATGGGTTGGATTCAAATACGCGTAGAACATTCCATGTGATGCTCACCAAATTCTGGTTAAAAATGTACGTTGCCTTCTCTGCATCTCCGATAACAGGAAAATTAAAGTCAAGATGGTCTCGAGAGATTGCACCGGCTGTAGCGTTTCCGGAGGCAACATTGTGCTCAGGATGGCCAACGGTCGCTCGCAGCTTCGCAGCTCCAAAGGCACGCTTATGAGAACTTTCTAAAAAGGCCGATTAAAGAAAAAGGCACCGAGGAGAAATTCCGAGGTGCCTTTGATTTAAGTCGATCGTTTAATTAACGTTCGGCTTTCAAGACATACGTGAGCGCCGCGTAAACGAGAGCGCCGATGATCATAGCCGCGACAACGCCGATATTGGCTTGAGCAAACACGCTCTTGGTGGTTTCTTCAGTCAGTAAGAAACTCGTGATTTTGCCGATATAGGGGTCGCTTGACGTGATGGTACCCAGCCCCACGACAGTGGCAACGAGTAACGACAAGCAAGCCGTCCAACGCATGCCTTTTCCGCCTTCAGAGGGCGGCAACGCCATATTGACGTCCCAAGACAGGCGCTTTTGACGCAAAAGGTCGACGATTTCAATGGCACCCCACGAGCCCATAATGACCGAGATAGCTGCCAAGAAGGACGTGAAAGTCGACAGGAACGAGTCGGAGATAAACGTCAAATAGAAGGCCCCCAACGCAATAATGACGGCATTGAGAATCGTGGTGGCCGCGCGGCTCATCGGAACACCCATCGCCATTAAGGCAAGGCCCGAGCTATAAACGCCCGTCATGCCCGCAGACATCAAAGAAGTCACGATCACGATCGAGAAAGGCACAAAGAACCAGAAAGGCAAAATGCCCGTTAATGCAGCCAAAGGCTCATGAGAGGCACGGGCTAAGAGTTCGGGGTTGCCGGCACTTAACATAACGCCCAAGATCAAGAGCACGGACACGGGCAAGGCGATACCGACCGTCGTCCAGAAAATCACGCCGCCGCCCGGAGTCTTTCGAGGCAGGTAACGGGAGTAGTCGCCGCCGTAGTTTAAAAAGCCCAAGCCGACCATCGTCATGGCAAGCACGATGCCGCCTAAGAACGTGGCAAAAGAGCCCGAAGGCGCATCGCCCAAGGTCGCAAAGTTGATTTGCGGGATAAAGAAAAAGAGATAGACCAAGGTCATCAAACCCGTGACCCAGGCAATGATTTTTTCAATCTTCATGATGAAGGCGTGACCGTAAACGGCACCCACCATCGTAAAGAAAAGCACAAAGGCAAAACTGGCCAATAAGCATGTCGTGGTTGCCGTGCCTTGGGGCGTTGCCATCGCTGGCACCAATTTCGCCACTAAGTCGGCAAAGGTTGTCGAAGCCATGGAAAGCATGGTGACCTTCCAGCCCATATTGGCGACGTAACCGAAGAAGGTCGGCACTTTGTTGCCGTGGTAGCCGAAAGCAAAACGCGATTGCACGAGCGTGGGAAGCCCCGTTCGAACGCTGCCTACGGCCAAAATGCCCACAAGCGAGCACGATAAGAAGTAACCGATGACGCCTGCGGCCATTGCTTGGGCAACGGAAAGCCCGAGGCCGAAGACGTACATACCGCACGTGATGCCGAAAATAGAAATGTTCCAGGAGAACCAAATCGGGAAAAGATCGGCAGGTTTGCCGTAGCGCTCGCTATCGGGAACGGGATTAACGCCATTGGTTTCGATTTTTGAAAAGTTGTTGTTATCTGCCATGGTGGTTTCAGTAGTTAAAGGGAATATTGTTGAAGTTCGGTGCGAGTGGGAGCCGTTGCAGCGCCTTCGTGGGCCGTGACGTGAGCGGCGACGGCGTTGGCGACAAGCGTTGCCTCGGCCATTGTCAAGCCGCACATCAAAGAGGCGATAATGCCGCCCGTGTGTGCATCGCCTGAGCCGATCGTGTCAACGAGATCGATTTTGAAGCCGGCAACGCGCTTGGCGACCCAACCCGAAGGTTTCTTTTCCGTGTAGACCGCACCGTTGCCGCCGTCGGTGACAACGGTAGGATTGCCCGTACGCTCCGAAAGCGCTACGGCGGCGTCCCCTGCATTATGCGTATCTGTCATCCACATCGCTTCGCTGCAATTGACCGTGTAAAGACAACCCAGTGACTCAAAGGCCTTAAGACGTTCCTCTCCCATTTCCGTGACGCGGGGACCGGGATCAAAAACAATTAAGGCGTGATCGGCCTTACGTTTGAGAACCGACAGAATCACTTCACCGTTTTCGCCCTCGGCTTGGTAGCCCGAGACATAAATAAAGTCGTAGCCCGAGATATCGAATCGATCAAACCATTGGGCTTTCATCTGACGCTCAAGCCCGAACATTGAAATGAAGGTGCGCTCGCCCGTGTGATCGGCAATCGACAAACACCAACCGGTGTCTCCCGCTCCCCGTTCCCGATAAACGGGAAGGTTGCGGCGATTGAGCGTTTGCTCGACGAGGTCGGCAAATTGCCCTTCACCCACGGGCATATAAGAGTCAAACGGAAGATCCAATTTCCAGAGAACGTCGGCGACGTTAAAGGAGCAGCCGCCAACGACCGTTTTCTTAAATTTGCCCTCGACGTCGGCCCCGGCGTGCGGCATTTCGTGAACACTTAAAATCATGTCCACAAAAGCCGAACCTAAGATAAAGACCTTCTTTTGGGGGCAAAGGGCTTGAACCAATTCTTGAAGCGTTCGCATGGATTAGGCCTTATTTATTAAATGCAGGGCGTGCTTCAATAATTTGATCGGCCAAGGCTAAGAAATCCAAGTGATTGGTTTCTTCAAGCGTTTTAAGCCAATCGGCACGAATGCTGTCAATGCCGTTCATAGCACCGCACACGGCTGTCGCCATGGCACCCATCGTATCGGTATCGCCGCCCATATTGGCGCACATGACGGCCGCTTTTTCAGCATCTTTACAGAACCAGGCCACGGCCAAGGCCGCAGGGACCGATTCGCTCGTCATCGTGCCCGTGCCGATCGTATCGTAGACCCAGCGCGAGTATTGTTCGGGATCGCGGATATTGCAGGCGGCATCAAGCGCCAATTCAAAGCGGCTTTTAACGGAAGCAGCCCATGTGGGCTCGCCCATTGTTTTAGCAATGTTGAAAATTGCCAGGACGTCGTCAGCGGCCTCTTCCCAGCTTCGTCCTGCCACACCGCTTGCAACGGCCTGAGCAACCATGGCTGCACCCGCAATGGCAACATCGGTGCCGTGCGTGACTTTAGAGATTTCGGCTACGGTTTTAGCCAGTAATTCGGGTTTGTCGGCATCAATTAAGCAGCCCACGGGCGCAATGCGCATGGCTGCGCCGTTGGTGAGCGCCGTTTTGAGGTACTGAGACGGATCTCGACCTTCGCTATGCGCTAAGAGGCTCGCTTTGGAACTCGGTCCCAAGAGATTGATTTCAAAGCCGTTCATGGAGATGACACAATCAATGAGACGCTTGGCAAGTTCTTTGACGGGCGGCACAGCTTTGTGTTCCAGCAACGCATTTAAGACCACGAAGGCTTGAGCCGAGTCGTCGGTGTAATGTGCGGCCTTAAAGTAGCAAGCGACGATATTGTCTTCGGGGCCGTCTAAGAACGTATCAATGTGGCCGAAGCGCTCGCGTACTTTTTCACGGGGCCAGAGTTCGCCGGGCACGCCCAATGCGTCGCCCAATACCATGCCGGCAATGGCGCCGGCGATTTTGTTGCGAATGCAGTTTTGCATGTTTTTTTAACCGGTTAAATCAGACAGGATACTGCAGGGAGATGTAGTATTGACAAAAACTGTGATTTTATCGAACGAAGGGATGGGCGCAAAAGTCACAAATTGATATAACGCAGGTGTGCGTCCTTTGCGCCGCTATCCTGCCGTTATCCAAAATACGAGCAAATTAAGGTTGAAGAATTGCTAAACCGTTTCGGTTAATAACATCCTTGCTCTTTAACTTCGATAACTCACCGGGAAAAACCAACTGCGGCGGGCATTCAATCGCCGGTCCGACAGTCTTCCTACCCCGGGTTCGGCTCAGTACTTCTGTTTTGAAGGAATCACGCCCCGCACTCCGCCTTTGGGATTTTCAACATCGCCCTTGTAGCGCGGGATAAGGTGCATATGCACGTGGAAAACGGATTGGCCGGCTGCCGCATTGACATTGACACCGATGTTATAGCCGGCGGTATTAAAGCGTTTTTCAACGATAGCTTTCACCTCGCGAAGTAAAGCCTGCATGGCTGCGACTTCATCTTCGGTCAGATCAAAATAGTCGGCTACGTGGCGTTTGGGAATGATGAGCGCATGCCCGGGATTGACCGGAAAGGCATCGAAAAAAGCGAGAGCCAAATCATTTTGAGCAATGATTTCTCGGTTCGGATATAAATTACAAAAAATGCATTCTTTTTCGTTCATCGATTAAGTCCTTAAATGATGACGGAGTTATTCGGATGCCACGTTTCAAAACCCATATTGATGGCCAGCTGGCGCATGGGCGTATAGGTGTTGGTGTAAAGGTTTAAAAATTCGCTGTCACTTAAGGATAGCAAAGTGGCGGTGTCGATTCCTAAATCGCAAAAGTCTTCGAGCGCGTCAGCTTTACCGCCGCTGTTAATGAATGTATGGATAGCGCGGTGCTGAATTTCTGCCATCTTCGGCAAAAGTGACAAATCCGGCAACTGATCGCTTTTGCTGCTGTTAATCGTTTTTTCCACAGGGATCAGATTCCAGAGTTGATTGTGCGTCACAAAACTCCAGGGCATAAAGTGATCAAGGTCGCACCTTCGCATTTCGCGCAGGATCTGGCCCGTGTAGAGACTTTCCACGCCTTGCTGATCAGCCATGACTTGCGCCCAGAACTTGCGTTGCTTATTCATGGCCGGGCGCTCATCGGTGGCAACAAGCTTATTGACGATGTTGGGCACGTTGGGGTTGCGTTGCTGCAGGAATTGAAGCAAATGCCAATAGGCGAAATCTTTTAAGAATTGATAGTTTTCTCGCAGGTATTGAATCCAGCAGGGATTCACTTCGTAGAACCAGCCGTTGCTGTCTTTGCAAATCGCATAAAGGCATTGATTGGTAAAACTTCTCGATCGCTTGGCAATTTGGCTGTCGTCACTGGTTTTTAACCAAGGATTCAAAAACCGGTACTGAACAATGCCCGTGACGTCGCGGCACATTTGAGATGTCAAGTTGTCGCTATTAATTAAATAGTTGGCAATAGCGGCGGATTGCTTACTGATTTGATTGTCCCGATCCCGACGGTGAAGCTCGTCGATGATCGTTGAGAGTTTTTCCTGAAACCCGAACGAGAGCCGAAAGTACACGCGCGGATACCAAGCTTTGGCCACCATGACGGATGCGATGTCGCGGATGGTAAACCGCGTCATGTTTCGCAAACAGACGAGGTCCAAAAGCGACAGAAACCAGTAAAACTTGTAGGTACCTGACGTATTGTTAAAAATACGACTGAGGGTACGTACATCAACTTTGGCATCTGACGGAAGTTCGTAGGGCGCATCCAACATAAGCTGACTTTTAAGACTTAACCTTTTAATAATAGACCCAAGAAGCGATATTTTGTAAGGGTGTGTCGCTGTCTTGCATAATTTGAAGGCTTCGAGTGCTAGAATCCCCCGCAAATGAGTAACAAGACGACTATGAGAAGAATTCTGATCGATACTGAAACAACAGGTTTAAGCTGGCGCTTCGGCGACCGCATCTGCGAAGTGGCAGCCGTGGAAATTGACAACGACTACAAACCCGTTCGTCTTGTGCATTCTTATATTAATCCCCAGCGCTCGGTACCCTACGAAGTCGTTCGCATTCACGGGCTTGATGACCGCTTCTTAAGCGACAAACCGACGTTTAATCTTATTGCGCCGGAATTTGCCCGCTTTGTAAGCGGTGCACAACTCATTGCCCACAACGCAAGTTTTGACGTCGGATTTCTCAATAACGAGCTCTCGCTAGCTTCAATGAACACCCTCGAAGACTTGGGTTGCTCCGTTTTGTGTTCATTAAAGTTGGCGCGTCAAACACTGCACATGAGACACAATCGGCTTGACGATCTCTGTCGCTACTTTTCAATTGACAATTCCGATCGACAACTTCACGGGGCGCTCAAAGATTGCATGCTTTTAGCGCAGGTTTTGGCAAGGCTTGAGCGTTATTACTAACCCCCTTGCTCCGTAAGGCATTTTGACGTTAGTCGGGCAAAAGTTTGCCCGGATTCATAATGCCGTTGGGGTCAAGCGCTTTCTTTACGGCCATCATCACCGCCAGTTCCGTCGGGTTTTTAAGCGCCAGGAAATGCTTGCGCTTAATTTGACCGATACCGTGTTCGGCAGAAATGGAGCCGTTGTGGCGGGCAACTGCCCGGCAGATAATGTCTCGGATTTCGTCATCGTGCTCAAAGGCGAGGTTGCTCGGAATCGAGCCGATGTTAAAGTGCAGGTNNACGTCGCCCAAATGGCCGAAAATGGAAGGGTCGATCCAATCGAAACGGCGTTTGAGTTCATTAAGCGCCTCTTCGACAAAGTCTGCCATGTCGCTGATGGTGACGCTGATGTCATTGTGCAGATTGCCGCCCACGTGAGCATCGGCGCTTGTAATGGATTCTCGAACGGCCCAAAAGTCCAGACTGTCTTGTTCGGAGTTCGACAAAAGAGCGTCAACCACAATCCTCTCTTCAAATGCCTTCTCCAGTATTCCTTCCAAGGGATTGGCGCCCGGATCGGTAGCAAAAGTCAGTTCCACCAGGCACCACCAGGCGGCTGTCGAGACATCGGCTTTCAATTTGACGGCTTCGATTTGTTCGTTAACGCGTTCGATGCACTTGCCTTGCATGAGCTCAAAGCCGCTGAGAGCCGGGCCGGCTTCGTTTTTGACCGTCGCTAAAAGTTTGCAGGCGGCTTGCACATCTGCCACGCCGACAAGCGCTGTGTATGTGGTCTGGGGTAACGGGAAGAGTTTTAAGGTAGCGCGCGTGATGACGCCGAGCGTGCCTTCGCTACCGACGAAAAGTTGCTTGAGATCGTAGCCCGTGTTGTCTTTTCTTAAGCCTCGGAGCATATTGACGATACGGCCGTCGGGCAACACCGCTTCAAGACCCAGAACCAAGTCCCGGGTATTGCCGTAGCGCAAGACGCCCGTGCCGCCTGCGTTTGTTCCGAGGCACCCGCCCAGGCATGCCGAGCCTTGAGCGCCGAAACTTAAAGGGAAAAACCGACCGGCTTCTTTGGCTGCTTCTTGAGCCTTAGCCAAAATAACGCCGGCTTGCACGGTTATCGTATCGTTGATGACATCGATTTGTACGATTGTGTTCATGCGGGTCATGGAAAGCACGATACTGCGGCCCGTAACGTCAGGTGTGGCGCCTGCCACAAGGCTCGTGTTGCCCGACTGGGGGACAACGGGCGTTGCTGTTTCGTTAGCTAAGCGCAGCACGGCCGCAACTTCCTCAGTCGTCGAGGGCCTTACAACGGCCAGCGCTTTCCCGGGGAATCGGTTGCTCCAATCGACGAGATAGCCCGCCATGGCGGTTTCGTCCGTTAAAACATGGGCGGCTCCGACAATCGCCTTTAATGATTCAATTAAATCCATCCCCATCCCCTTGAAGACCGAAAGAAGGCCGGCACAACGCTCTTTGAGCCTGAAGCGTTTTAATGCGTGGCAACATTTTTGATCTTACAAAGAGCGGTTACTGAACGACAATACGGATTTCGGCTTAAGCCTAAGAGAAATGGCTCAGAAGAAAAACGGGGTTAACCGCCAAGGCCAACCCCGTTCCCCCTTTTTTCGCAAGCAGTGTGAGATTACAGCGCCGCAAACCAGGTAATAATTAAAGCGTTAACCAGGTCAATGAGGAACGCTCCCACCACCGAGACGATGAGCCAGGCTTGGGGACTCGAGCCGTATTTTTCCGACAAGGCTTGCATATTGGCCAGACCGTTTGCCGTAGCCCCCATTCCGAAACCGATGCCGCCCACGGCAAGCATCACGGCGTCATAGCTTTTACCGAACATGTAGAAAAGCACGGCCCAGGCAAACACAAGCATTAAAATCGTTTGCAAAATTAAAATGACCAACAAGGGCAAGGCCAGATTGACAAGCTCGTGCAACTTCAGACTGTTAATGGCCATCGTGACGTAGAAAATCAGGCAGATTTCAGCTACGGCGTTCAGTGCCTTGGGTTCAATTTTAAATTTGCCTGTGAGATCGCTGATGTTGCGTACGCAGGCCGCGGCAATCATCGAACCGATATAGGCCGGCAGCGTAATGAATTGTCCGAGCCAGGAACTTAAAAAGCCCCCGATGGCCATACACACGACAATCATGCCTACGGCCATCATAAGTTCGTCCGATAAGGTGGGCTTGCCTGCGGCGTGATCATCCACAATGGAAGCTTCCAAGTCATCGGGAATATGAAGCGGTTTGCCCGGTTGCTTCACAGAGATGGGCGTAACGACTTTGTAGCGTCGGATCAACCACTCCCCGAAGGGGCCGCCGATCATCAAAGCCACGGCCATCCCGAAAGTGGCTGCCGTAATGGCCATGACGGTACCGCCCGTAATGCCGTATGTTTGTTCAAAATAGGGGCCGAAGGCTGCCGATGTGCCTAAGCCGCCCATTAGCGAGACGCCGCCCGCTAAAAGCCCGTAGTGAAAGTCAATGCCCATGGCTTCTGCAACCCACATCCCCAGGGCATTTTGAAACACACCGAGAATTGACGAAGCGATCAAAAACAGCAATAGCAGTTTGCCGCCGTTAATGACAAGGCTCAGGCTGGCAGACAAGCCGATCGTCGTGAAAAACGCCAACATCAAAAGGGTCTGCAAGGTTGAGTCAAATTTCACGTGCACAAGCCCGCAGGCCTCAAGGATTGAGACAATCGCGGCAAAGAGCATCCCGCCGATTACCGATGCAGGCAGACTTAACTTTTGCAAAATCGTGAGACGCTTTTTAATTTGCAGGCCGAGCGCATAAGTCAAAACCGCCAATGCGACAGCTTCGATCATGCTGACATTGATGATCATAGGATCGGTTGCCATGGTGTCCTCCTATTCTGTGTTAAAACGCTTCCGAAAAATGGATCTTTAACTGAAAGCTCTGAAAATTCTGAAAGAAAAGTTCAGTGTATCGTTTCGGAATAATGCGTATTTAGTTAGGAGTACCTATATCCGCAATTAATTCAAGAGGTTATGGGTTAAAGACCCTATAAAAAGATAGTTATTTTTTTGTGGGCATCCGTTCTTTTGTTGACCCTTGATGATTGATCGTGCATGACAAGCAAAAGAATCGCCCCGGCACCGCACATTGATTTTTTGCAGCCGTGCTGCAGCGGTCCTATAATCCTGCGTTTGGATTTGTATTTGCACAATAGTCACCATGTTGTCCATGCTTCCTGTGCCGGTTGTCACGATCGGTTTATTGCTTTGCTCCAACCTTTTTATGACCTTCGCCTGGTATGGCCATCTGCGCTTTCCCAAGGTCACGCTTTTGCACATCATTATTATCAGTTGGCTGATTGCGTTTTTTGAGTACTGCTTTCAAGTACCGGCCAATCGCATCGGGTTCGGGTACTTCAGTGCCGCTGAGCTCAAAACCATTCAGGAAGTCATTTCACTTTCCATTTTCATGATCTTCTCGGTTGTCTATCTCGGTGAGCCCTTAAAGTGGAATTACATTTTGGGCTTCGGCCTGATTATGCTGGCAGCTTTCGTGATTTTCCATGAATGGTAATATTAAATCAGAATTGATTTAATATTAAAAACAAATTAATACAATACAAAAGATTTTAATCTTCGATCATAAGCCAATAGGGTCTCTTCCTCTATTCGGGCTATTGAGAAATCGTCGGAATGTGCTAATCTCAAGAGACGTTCATCGTCGGGTTTTGCCATGTCCATTGCCTCCATCGTTTCTGAAAAAGCGCTCGCCCAAGAGCCGCTGCATTTGACGGATTGTCTGCCGCTGCTGACGCTTTCAACTGAGGAGCTCACCGAGTTTTCTCATGAACTGACTCTGAAATTTGCCGAGCAACACTTCAATTGTTGCGCCATTGTCAATGCCAAGTCGGGGCGCTGCTCGGAGGACTGTCACTGGTGTGCGCAGTCGCGTCATTTCACAACAGGCGCGGCGACTTTCCCCTTACTGAANNGAGGCTATTCTTAAAAGTGCGCTCGCCGCTCAGGCTAACGGTGTTACGCGTTTCGGCATTGTAACGAGCGGCCGAAAACTGTCCCGACGGGAAGTACGGGAAGCGGCACAAAGTGTGCGTCTGGTGCGCGAGAAGACGGATTTGGAAGTGTGCCTTTCAATGGGCCTTCTGACAAAGGATGAATTTACGCTTTTAAAAGACGCCGGGGCCGCCCGATGCCACTGTAATTTAGAGGCTTCGGAGAGCTTTTTCCCAAAGGTCTGCACGTCTCACACAACGCAAGACAAGATTCGTTGTATTCAAGCGGCCCGCGAAGCGGGGCTTGATGTGTGCTCAGGCAGCATCATCGGGATGGGTGAAACTGAAGAAAATCGTTTGGACTTGGCTATTACGTTGGCGAACCTTCACGTTGCATCGATTCCTATTAATAT
>DCTK01000100.1 GCA_002329575.1 Sutterella sp. UBA1442
GACGGCCCTCCGTATGCCAACGGCGATCTGCACTTAGGCCATGGTGTTAACAAGGTCTTAAAAGACATCATTAACAAATCGCGCACCATGATGGGCTACGATGCCCCGTACGTTCCGGGTTGGGACTGCCACGGCATGCCGATTGAAATTCAAATTGAAAAGCTCTACGGCAAAAACCTTCCCATCGTGGAATTGCAAGCCAAAGCCCGCCAATACGCTCATGAACAAGTGGCCAAACAAAAAGAAGGCTTCATTCGCATGGGTGTGTTAGGCGACTGGAACGATCCGTACTTAACGCTTCGCTACGATACCGAAGCCGCTCAAATCCGCGTTTTGGCCAAGATCATGGAAAAGGGGTACGTCTACCGTGGCCTTAAACCCGTGAACTGGTGCTTTGATTGCCAATCCGCTTTGGCTGAAGCCGAAGTGGAATATAAAGACATCAAGGGTCCGATCATTGACGTCGCATTCCCCTTGGCCGAAGAAGATCATGACCGCTTTCAAAAGATCTTTAACTGCCAACTCGATAAACCTGTCTACACCGTCATCTGGACGACGACCCCCTGGACCATTCCGGCGAACCAAGCCTTGAATGTCAATCCGGAATTCGACTATGCATTGGTCGACTGCGGTGACCGTTTCTTGATTCTCGGTGAAAAACTTTTGGCTGATGCCTTAAAGCGCTACGAAATGTGCGGTCAAATTAAGGGCAAGGTCAAGGGTAGCGCGCTTGAACTCGTGCGCTTTGTCCATCCGCTGGCCACGCTTGATGCTGGCTACAAGCGCTTCAGTCCCGTGCAATTGGCCGACTACGTTGACGAAACGGCCGGTACCGGTATCGTTCACTCGTCTCCGGCCTACGGTGTTGATGACTTCTACACCTGCAAGAAGTACGGCATGCACAATGATGAAATCTTGAACCCAGTTCAAGGTGATGGTGTCTACGCTTCTTGGTTGCCTTTGTTCGGCGGCCTTCATATCTGGAAGGCTCAACCCGTTATTGTTGAGAAACTTAAAGAAGCCGGCGCTTTGCTTTATTACGGCACTCAAGTGCACAGCTACATGCACTGCTGGCGCCACAAAACGCCCCTTATCTACCGTGCAACGAGCCAATGGTTTATCCGCATGGATAAGAGCACGGATGACACGCGCCCGGCAATCGGCACTGAGCAGCCCAAGAGCTTGCGTGAGCTTGCCTTGGCCGCAGTCGATGCTACGAAGTTCTACCCGAGCTGGGGTTACAACCGCCTGCACGCCATGATTGCCAATCGTCCCGACTGGTGTATCTCGCGTCAACGCAATTGGGGTGTACCTTTGCCCTTCTTCACCCACAAAGAAACAGGTGAATTGCATCCGAGAACGCTTGAAATCATGGAAGAAGTCGCCAAGCGTGTGGAAAAAGGCGGTATTGAAACCTGGACGCAAGCCACGGCCGAAGATTTCATGAGTGCAGAGGAAGCCGCTCAATACGTTAAGACCACGGACATTCTTGACGTGTGGTTTGACTCGGGCTCCACGCACTACACCGTGGTGCGCGGCTCTCACAAAGACAAGCTTGACTTCCCGATTGATCTGTATTTGGAAGGTAGCGACCAACACCGTGGTTGGTTCCACTCATCGCTTTTGATCGGCGCCATGCTCGATGACCGTGCCCCCTATAACGGCCTGCTCACCCACGGCTTTACCGTTGACGAACAAGGCCGCAAGATGAGTAAAAGTCTCGGCAACACCGTTCAATTGGGCGATGCAACAAAAAAATATGGTGCTGAAATCTTGCGACTTTGGGTTGCTTCAACGGATTACTCCGGCGAATTAAGCTTCGGTCAGACGATCGTCAAGCACGTCACCGACTCCTATCGCCGCATTCGTAACACGTTGCGCTTCTTGCTTGCTAACACGAGTGACTTTGACATCACCAAAGACGCCGTGGCGCTTGAAGACATGGTTGAACTTGACCGTTGGGCCGTGGCTCGTGTGGCTCAGTTGCAAAAGGAAATTGTTGCGTTGTATGAAACGAACGACTTCCACCCGATTGTTGCCAAGCTTCAATCGTTTGCCAGTGACGATCTCGGCAGCTTCTACTTAGACATCTTGAAGGACCGTCTCTACACAACGGTTACTGACGGACACGCTCGCCGCTCGGCTCAAACGGCATTGTGGTACATCACCGCAACCTATCTGCGTTTGATGGCTCCGATTCTGTCCTTTACGGCAGAAGAGGCCTTTGCGATCTTTGAGCCCAACAAGTCGGTCACTATCTTCACCGAAGAATTCTTTGACGTGCCTGCCGTGGCCGATGCAGAAGCTCTGCTTGCCAAGTGGGAAACGATTCGTGCCGTCCGAGCCGATGTACAAAAGCAAATCGAAACGTTGCGCGAAGCCGGTCAAGTGGGCTCGAGCCTTCAAGCTGAAGTCGACATCACGGCTTCGGGCGATGCGTATGCTGCGCTTGCGAGCTTAGCCGACGAACTTCGCTTTGTGATGATCACAAGCCGCGCTGATTTGCACGAAGGCGAATTCGCCATCAAGGTACATCAATCAGCCGCTCAAAAGTGCATTCGTTGCTGGCACTATGTTGGCTCCGTCGGTCATAACGCCGAGCATCCGGGACTCTGCGCCCGTTGCGCCGAAAATCTGTTCGGTGCCGGTGAAACGCGTCGCTTTGCCTAATGCCTAGCACGAGTTCCTCTCAAAGCCCCCTTCGGGTCCTGACGGGCCCATTGGGGGTTGCTTTTGCCGTTTTCGTCATTGACCTTCTCACGAAAACCTATTTTGAATCAACCTATTACTTAGGCGAAAGCCGTCCCGTCACTTCCTTTTTCAACTTGGTACTTGCACACAATTACGGGGCCGCTTTTTCATTTTTAGCCGACAGTGGTGGCTGGCAGCGTTATTTCTTTGCAGCCATTGCCATCGTGGCCGTCATGGTCTGTCTCAAACTGATGATCTCGCACGCTCGTGAGAAACTTTTTTGCCTCGCGTTGGCGCTTATTTTAGGCGGGGCCATCGGCAATCTATTCGACCGTATAATTTACGGATATGTCATCGACTTTCTGGACTTTTATTACGGTTACTGGCACTGGCCGGCATTTAACATTGCCGATTCGGCCATTGTGCTCGGAGCCGGTCTTTTGATTGTCGACAGTTTTCTTCGTCCTCGTACTGATTAGGACTTTGAGATGCTCTCTGGTCAAAAAATCGTTTTGGCGGTCACGGGTTCCATAGCCGCCTATAAAAGTTGTGAACTGTTGCGCTTGTTGATTAAACGCGGCGCAGAGGTCTCCGTCATCATGACTGAGGCGGCTCAAAAGTTTGTCACGCCGCTAAGTTTTAAAGCCTTAGGCGCCAAGCGCGTTTACTGCTCGGACTTTAACGACAGCGACAGTGCCATTCCTCACATTGAAGCCACTAAAGACGCTTCGCTTTTACTGGTTGCTCCTGCTACGGCCAACATTTTGGCAAAAGCCGCTCACGGCATTGCAGATGATCTTCTCAGTAGCGCGATTTTAGCCGCTCGTTGCCCGGTGGCTTATGCTCCGGCCATGAACGCTTTTATGTGGCACAACTCAGCTACTCAACGCAATGTCGCTCAACTCACACAAGACGGGGCAATATTTTTAGGCCCTGACTCGGGTGAACAAGCCTGTGGCGACGTTGGTAACGGTCGGATGCTTGAGCCTGAAGATTTAATTGAACTGCTTCAGGGCGCTTTCNNCCCCACCTTTGAACCGATTGATCCCGTGCGCGGAATCACGAACATGAGCTCCGGCAAACAAGGCTTTGCCATTGCTAAGGCGGCGATTCTAGCGGGCGCTGAAGTCACTCTCGTTGCCGGCCCCTGTTCCCTTAAAACACCGGCCGGTGTACGTCGCATTGATGTGGTCACAGCTCGCGAGATGTACGATGCTGTCATGCAAGAAGTGGCCCAACATGAAATTTTCATCAGTGTCGCGGCCGTTGCCGATTGGCATGTCGCTAATGCCAGTCACCACAAAATTAAAAAAGATCACGGCACACAACCCTTTATCGTATTTGAAGAAAATCCCGATATTCTGGCCAGTGTGGCCGCACTGGAAAATGCTCCTTATTGCGTCGGTTTTGCGGCTGAGTCGGAAAACTTGATTGAAAATGCACGCACGAAATTGTTCAAAAAGAACGTTCCCTTGATTGTTGCCAATCTCGTGCAAGACGCAATCAATCAGGACTCTACTTCTGTGGTCTTTGTCGAACGTAATGACGCTACCGTTTTGAACAAAGCCACTAAGGAACATGTCGCTCAGGCTCTCATTACCAAGATTGCTAAAGAGGTTAACTGATGCGCGACCGATTTGATCCTTCGCAATTAGAACCTAAAAACGGCGACTTTGCAGACTTTATCGATAAGCTCAATCAAAAGTCTGCCGAAGAGTTAAAAGCACTCCAAGTCAATGACGCTCTCATGCGAGAGCACTCCAATGAGCTGCAACAGTCAGTGGCTGACGCTCATGCGCTGCAGCGACAAACCATGGAAACAAAGCTCGGGCAGACGAGCCTGGGAAATGACTACGCCTGGGGCAAAACAGATCAATCCGGTCCAGTGATTCAAAATCGTGAAGAGGCTTTCAGAGTCGATCCCACAATGCAACGCACTCCCGTCACCACGCGTCGCAAGAAAAAATCACAGTCACCGATCGTTTTTGCCATTTTCATGTGCTTCGGTCTATTTGCCTATGGCGGGGCTACGGGTCAAGAGCATTGGGTCATTGCCGCCACGGCTGCCATGTTCTTTCTTATTTTGGCCAACGCCGTTTTCCAAATTATCAGAAATAAAAGGAGATAAGCTCTCATGCAAGTCGATGTGAAAATTCTCGATACCCGTTTACGTGAAAAAATGCCCTCTTATGCAACAACGGGTTCTGCCGGGCTCGATTTGCGTGCCATGCTTGATGAACCGCTGACCATTGAACCGGGACAAACCGTGTTAATTAAAACCGGCTTAGCTATTCACTTAGCCGATCCCAATTACGCCGCTCTCATCCTTCCACGCTCTGGCTTAGGACACAAGCACGGCATCGTTCTCGGCAACCTTGTCGGTTTAATTGATTCTGACTATCAAGGCGAATTGATGGTCTCTACCTGGAATCGCGGTCAGTCAGCCTTTACGATTGAACCCATGGAACGTTTGGCGCAACTCGTGATCGTTCCGGTTGTTCAAATGCAAATGCGCATTGTCGACAGTTTTGAAGACTCCGAGCGAGGTGCCGGAGGTTTTGGTTCGACGGGAAAAGCTTGATGAAAACCAGCGAAATCCACCCCAAAGTTAAAGCTCAAAGGCTGGATTCCGGAGCACTAAAGCGCGAAGCAACACTGCTTCGCGCAATGTTTGTCCGCTACTGCCAAGATCATCACGGTAGCCGTGATAACAATCTCTGTGACGAATGCACAGAGCTTTTACGATACAGCCTCACGCGACTGGCCTGTTGTCCCTTCGGTCAGGAAAAGCCCACCTGCGCTCGTTGCAAAATTCACTGCTATCGGGCCCAAGAAAAAGACTCGGTGCGTGCCATCATGCGGTACTCAGGTCCCAAAATGATGCTTCCGCATCCGCTTTTAACGTTGGAGCACCTGATTAAAAATCTCAAAGAAGCGCCGGAGAAGCCTCGTAATCGAAAAGCTCAAACGCAAAGAGAAGGCGCTTCGGATTAAAACTCCTCGTCTTCGCCGGGCTCATCTCCAAAGAGAATCTCATTGATTTCTTCAAGCCTTCGAAGAGTAATACCGACTTGTTGCTCAGTTGCCAAAAGCCCTTCTTGCAACACCACCACGTCCGGTCTTTGATCGGCGCTTGGCATCAAACGCACAGGCGCACCGAGGCTTTCTTCGTAAACCGGCAATTCGTTGGCTAAGCAACCTTTGATAGGTTCAAGCTCATTTAACTCATCGGCCGAATAGGCTTTCAAATAACGATCGTGGTCTTGACGGCTGACCTCAACCCACACGCCCCAACAAAAAGCATCCCCGTCTTCAATGGGCACCGGCAAAATTGCCCGCAAAAAATATCG
Source organism: Sutterella sp. UBA1442 (assembly GCA_002329575.1). Lineage (GTDB taxonomy): Bacteria > Pseudomonadota > Gammaproteobacteria > Burkholderiales > Burkholderiaceae_F > Aphodousia. The sequence goes on from DCTK01000100.1 coordinate 6,042, forward strand.
AGACTCGTCCAAGGTGCAGAATTCAGAAAACGTACGACAACGCAGATAGCGTTCCACACCATCGAGTCTCCAAATATCATCGGGGAATTGCATAGCAATGTCTCGGGCAAGTTCAGTCATTAAAAAACCTTTTAAAAACAACAAAAACTTAAAAATTTTGAGAAATTTTAACCCAAGACAATAACAAGGGGCTATGATGAAACATGAAGGCAGGCCTGCGGTGATTTTTGCCGAACGTTTTTGCCTTCGTTTTAAAGGTTGTTTTATGAAATCCGGTACTGTCAAATGGTTCTCGGACGCCAAAGGATATGGATTCATTATTCCGGATGGGGAAACTTGCGAAGTTTTCGTACATTTCAGAGCGATTGAAATGCAAGGTCGTAAAACGTTGCAAAACAACCAACGCGTGGAATTTGAATTTGAAGAGTCCGAGCGCGGACCTCACGCTACACGTGTCGTCCCCTCACCAACAAAGGCCAGTGCACCAAGTTAGGAGACTTGTTCGTAAAAATGTCTGAAAGGATCATTTATTTGCCTGAGCGAAAAACGGCGCGCCATGCTTTCCTTCCCATGACGCGCCGTTGTTTTGCTATTTTTTTTACCTTTCTGACAACATTGTTTACCCCGTCGGCTTTCGCACAAACGCTTGACTGCACGCATACCGTCACCCTCGGCAATATCGATGTGTGCGTTCAATTAGCAAAAACCGAAACGGAGCAAGCCCGAGGCCTTCAGGGACAGAAAAGTTTGAGAGATGGTCAAGGCATGCTCTTTGTCTTTAGCCCTGCCAAAAAAGTTTGCATGTGGATGAAGGATGTACCGATTGATCTTGATGTGGGATTTTTCTCTTCGGACGGCTCTTTACTGTCCATTTCTACCATGAAGGCACAAACCGAAACTCTTCATTGCTCCAAAGCGCCCGTAAGCTACGCGTTGGAGATGCGAGGGGGATGGTTCGCCGATCACAAAGTCACTGCCGGCACACCGATCATCATAAAAAAAGGACGCCTGCCCCAATGAGCAAACGTCCTTGACTACCATCGGCAATCGATTACTTGGCGTTATAGTAGTTCTTAGCCACAAATTCCCAATCGATTAAGCGGTCAAAGACCAAACGCAAGTAGTCGGGACGACGATTGCGATAATCGATATAGTAGGCGTGTTCCCAAACGTCAACAACCATCAAAGGCGTATTGTCGCTGGCTAATTGGCAGCCGGCATTGGAGGTGTTGACAATTTCCAACGTCTTGGCAGGCGTCATCACAAGCCACGTCCAACCGGAGCCGAAATTGGCGGCCGCAGAAGCCAAAAACTTTTCACGGAAAGCTTCAAAAGAGCCCCACGTTTCTTCAATTTGGCTCAAAAGGCCGCCGGCGGGCTTGCCGGTGCTCTTCGCTGTCAAGCACATCCAGAAGAATGTGTGATTCCACGTTTGAGCGGCGTTATTGTAAATACCGGCATTGACGCCATCGCTAGCCAACACGATTTCTTCCAAAGACATCGTTTCAAAAGGCGTGCCTTGGATCATGTTATTCAAATTCGTGATGTAGGTTTGATGGTGCTTGCCGTAGTGATATTGAAGCGTTTCTTCGCTCATCACGGGAGCAAGTTCATTTAATGCGTAAGAAAGGCGGGGTAATTCAAAAGCCATCTTATTTCTCCTAAATAATTATTCGTTATTGTTCATCGAGCACGACTTTGTGCACGATGACATCTCCTCGGCCGTCAAGCCAATGGATCTGCGCAAGCTCTTTTTCGCTCAGATCTGCGGCCCGCTTGATCACTCGGCCTTGTGAATCGGTCACATAACTATAGCCTTTTTTCAGAATGTTCTGAGGACTCAGTTCAACTAATAAGTCAGCAGTTGTTGCTAACGAATCCTGCGACTGAAGAAGTTTTCGCCGCATCAGGTCCGTCAAGTCGCGATCTAAGGACTGCTGCCGCTCAAACGCTTGATTCACCGACACGATGGGATTGACCAATCCCCTTTGCAACAACTGCAACATTGACAAATATTTTTCAAAGCGATGACGGAAAATATCGGTCAGCGTCAAACGTTGCATCGTCACTCGTTCGGCTTCGCGTCTGATGCGCTCTAACGGATGAATAAGTTCCCCCGTGGTCATATCCACTTTTTGCGAAAGNNTCAACCACGCTTGCGAAAGGTTTTCCGAAACAGAGTCCAATTCAGCCGAAAGCACCCGAGCACTTTCAGTGGCATGTTCTGCCGCCGCTGTCGGCGTTGCCGCTCTGAAGTCAGCCACCCAATCGGCAATCGTCACATCGGACTCATGTCCGACGCCCACAATTACGGGTTTTGTCATCCCGAAAATGGCACGTGCAACACCCTCATCGTTAAAGGCCCAAAGATCTTGAAGAGATCCTCCGCCCCGGACCAAAAGCACTACGCCGGCATCGCTCGCATCGGCTTTCTGTAGCGCTTCAATAATCTGAGGTGGTGCCTCTTCACCTTGAACTGGCGTTGCGTAAACCGTTACCCGAGCGTAGGGCGCACGACGCTTTAAGGTTGTTAAAACATCTTTTAAGGCCGCAGCCTTTAGGCTCGTCACCACGGCAATTAAAGGGTTGATTCTGGCAATGACTTTTTTGTGCTCGATATTAAAGAGGCCTTCGTGCTGCAACTTTTCTTTAAGTCGCAAAAATTGCTCATAGAGCGACCCTTGCCCCGCATAACGCATTCCTTCGGCAATCAACTGATAGGCGCCTCGAGGCTGATAAATAGTCACGCGCCCGAAGACTTCCAAATGGTCACCGATTTTCGGAACAAAAGTGACGCGATAATTTGCGCCCCGAAACATTGCACAGGTGATTTCCGAATTCCGATCTTTTAACGTGAAGTACCAGTGTCCTGAAGCGGCTCGCGTAAAACCGCGCACTTCACCGCTAACCCAAAGTGCAGGCACTCGGGTTTCGATGCAGTGAGCAACGAGCGCATTGAGCTCAGAGACGCTGACAACGCGCTCTTTTGACTCTTCTTCAGTAAATTGAAATGTTGGTGACATAGTCTGGTGATCGGATCATTTTTCCCACAGTATACCGAGCACCGTCCGTGGTGACGGCGCCCGGTAAAGAAAAACTATGCGACCCATTGATTGCACAATAGGGTTTTCGCACGAAGCTCTGAAATCCGCTATTGGACGTTTTCGTTTTTTCTCTTAACACTAGAACGTCCATTTCAAGCTCGCGTGCCCCCAAGCGCCTCGGGCGGCACCGAACTCAACACCGGCTCCAAGACCGGCGCTAAAACTGTCGGTCAACTGTCCCGTAAGCGAAAAAGCTGCCGTGCCGGTGTCACGAACCTCAACGCCTTGTTCATCGCCGAAAGAGGCATTATTCCATCCTCTGAAATTAGCACGAAATTCGGGGGAGAACTTAAAGTTTTTCTTNNTAGATCCTTTTAATCGTATTGTAAGGATCAGATTCAAAATTCCGAGTCTACGACCTTACTTCACAGGGCGTATCCAGACTGTCAAATACACACGGTCTGCCCTCTAGACATCATGAAAGTCTGGAAACTTTGAAGAAAAACAGATTTGCCGAGATAGAAGGCAATTTCCCGACACATTCCCCTACAAAGACTCGGTTCTTAGGGAATTTCCACGAGTGTGCCCAAGGGGAGCGAGAAATCAGCACAGATTTGCTAATATTAGCTAGTTATTGACTACAAAAGCACTGACAAAACATATGCCTACAGACAGTTGTCTTTCAGACGAACCGTCGTATCAGACCGCTAACGAGGTAAACCATGCGAGCAGGATTTGAGTCTTGGTTACACCGTCAGTGGACAAAACGCGGGCTCCTAGCCTGGGCTTTATCGCCGTTATCGTTGGTTTTCTTAGCCGCCTCACGCAATCGTCGTGCCAAGATAAAACCCCATAGACTACCCGTACCTGTTGTAGTTGTGGGCAACATCTATGTCGGCGGCACCGGTAAAACCCCCGTCACCATTGCACTTGTGCGAGAACTCGTTAAACGCGGTTATACGCCCGGTGTGGTCTCGCGCGGATTCGGTCGCAAAGACGATCTTGCACAAATGGTCTTGCCCGAGAGCCCGGCCTCTAACGTCGGTGATGAACCCTTATTGATTGCTCGCCAAACGGGTGTGCCCGTTGCCGTGGCTCGTGACCGAGTTGCAGCTGCGCTCTTACTTTTGGACAAACATCCTGAGATTGACCTCATCATTTCCGATGACGGTCTGCAACACTACGCTTTGGCCCGTGATGTGGAACTTGCCGTTGTCGGCGCTCGAGGATTGGGTAACGGTTGGGTTTTGCCTGCCGGCCCCTTGCGTGAACCGCCTTCCAGGCTCGATGAGGTCGATGCGATTGTGCTCAATGCCACAGAAGACACATTTGACAGCCGCACACCACGCTTTGCTGTCACGGCAGTGTTGGGCGCCGCGCGCTCTTTAGACGGCAAACGTAGTCGCACTCTTGACGAGATCGCTACAAGCGGTCAAAGCGTTTTAGCTGCCGCAGGCATCGCCGCACCGGGACGCTTTTTTGCCATGCTTCGCGCCCACGATATTGAAGGTGAGACGATGGAATTGGGCGATCATTTCGCCTTCGATACCAATCCGTTTAAAAACCAACCGCAAGAAGTTATCCTCATTACTGGCAAAGATGCCGTTAAGTGCCGTCAGCATCCGGAATTGGCTGATGATACCCGTATCTACTCTGTGGACTATCTTGTCGATATCGACCCCTATCTTGTCGATATGATTGAACATAAATTACGTACTAAGGTTGCAGGAAATGGATCTTGATCCCCGTTTGACCGCGGCACTGGTTTGCCCGGTCTGTAAAGGTACTCTGGTTAAAGACGAAAATGAACCGCTTTTGGTCTGCCCGCGTTGCCGCTTAGGTTTTGAAGTGGTGGACGGCATTGCTAACATGATTGCCGAGCAAGCCCGCGAAATCTCAGCCGAAGACGCTGAAAAATATGGTCAACGTTTAAGCGTCGTCCGAGGAGCTTGAGATGACCGCCTTTTACTGCATCATTCCGTCGCGCATGAAATCAACGCGATTGCCGCAAAAAGCTTTAAAAGACATTGCCGGCCGTCCGATGGTCGTTCGTGTGGCAGAACGCGCCGCTCAAGCCGGTGCCGTTGACGTCATCGTTGCCACCGACCACGAAGATATTGTCAAGGCGTGTGAAGCGAACGGCGTCAAATCGCTCATGACTTCACCAAACCATCCTACCGGTACGGACCGATTAGCCGAAACGGTCGAAAAGCTCGGTCTTCATGACGATGACATCGTCGTTAACGTGCAAGGCGATGAACCCTTAATTCCGATTCAAGTTGTCCGCGAAGTCGCTGAACTTTTGGCCGCCCACCCCGAGTGCGAAATGGCCACGGCGGCCCACCCGATTGACAATGTCGAAGAGTTCTTAAGCCCCAACGTTGTCAAAGTTGTTCGCGACGACAACGGAAACGCCATCACGTTTTCCCGTGCGCCGATCCCCTGGCCCCGCGACCATTTCCAAAAAGACCGCATCACGCTACCCGAAGGATTCGTTGCACTGCGCCACATCGGCCTTTATGCCTATCGTGTGAAATTCCTTCGACGCTATCCGGCCTGGGAGCAAGCTCCGGTGGAAAAATGGGAAAGTTTGGAGCAGTTGCGTGCACTTTACTTCGGTGTCAAAATCGCCGTGACGATTCTGGATTCAGCCTTGCCGCCCGGCGTTGATACAGAAGAAGATCTCGAACTCGTCCGTTCGCTTTTTGCTAAAGAGCAATAGTTTTAGCCTTTCGGTTAGCCGAATAACGGCAGAAAGCGGCTACAATAGAAAGATAGGTTTTGAAGTAAGGCGCTTTGCGCCTTACCGTTTACAGTCATTTTTGAGGAGTAATTCCAATGCGTTTAATTTTGATCGGCCCGCCGGGCGCCGGCAAGGGCACTCAAGCTGCTTTCATTAAGGAAAAATTCGGTATTCCGCAAATTTCCACGGGCGATATGTTGCGCGCCGCCGTCAAGGCCGGCACGCCCTTGGGTTTGGCAGCTAAGGAAGTGATGGACAAGGGACAACTCGTGTCTGACGACATCATTATCGGTTTGGTCAAAGAACGCTTGGCACAACCCGATTGCGAAAAGGGTTTCCTTTTTGATGGTTTCCCCCGCACGATTCCTCAAGCCGAAGCATTGCTTGCGGCTGATATCCCGGTTGATTTCGTGTTAGAAATCTCTGTGCCTGACGAAGAAATCGTGACTCGTATGAGCGGCCGCCGGGTCGACCCGCTCTCGGGACGCACCTATCACATCGTTTACAACCCGCCTAAGGTTGAAGGCAAGGATGACGTGACGGGCGATCCGTTGATTCAACGCGATGACGACCGTGAAGAAGTGGTCTTGAAGCGCTTGGCTGTCTACCACAACCAAACGGAAGCCTTGGTCAAGTTCTACGGTGATTTGGCCGCTTCGGGTTCCGACAAGGCTCCCCAATACCGCTCGATCAGCGGCTTGGGCACGATTGAAGAAATCAAGAACCGAGTGTTTGAAGCCCTGAAGTAATTTCCGATAGCTTCAAAAATTCAAAGCGCCGACATTTCTCGTTGAAATTCGGCGCTTTCTTTTACTTTGCAGTTGGCAATTCTAGCGGTTGACCGGATGAACCAAACGCAAAGACTCCGCCATTGGACGATTTTTCCACTCCGCATCGGTCACCAAACAGTACCAATCGTAAAGCGGAGCTCCTTCCCTGGCAATCAACGTATTCGTTTGATCAACAAGAAGCGTATCAAATACACCGCTTAATGTTGTTGTTTGAGGAGACACTAATAAGCTCCAGTGCTCGTCATACTTTCGATCGTCTTTGAGCTTGCCGACATAACCGGCCTCAGCCAATTGCTCCAAGATGGCACCTGCCGCTTCTGGGTACGAGTCAACGGCTTTACAAAGCGTATGAATGGACACGGAGCTCTGACCCTGTTCTTGTTTGACCATTAATTCATACAGCAGTGCAATTCCAGTAATAAAGTCATTACCCGTTTTGTGCATATCGCTAAAGCGACCGCTTGTAAGCATTGGAATTGTCGCAGCCACAGCGGCACCGGACAATACCAATAACCACGTCAGATAAATCCAAATCAGCACGACGGGAATCAACACAAAGGAACCGTAAATCGTGGTCAGAGGACCGGTGCTCAAGTAGTAACTGAAACCCCACTTGATCACAATGCCCACAAGCGACGCTAATAAGCCACCCAAAATAGCGTGTGACCACTTCACCTTGCAATTCGGCACGTAAACATAAAGCGCACCGTACATAAAAGACTGCACGATGAGTTGCAAGAACATAATGCCCCAACCGGGTAACGCCCCTTGTACGCCCACGTCAAAATTAGCCAATGACTTAGTCAGCGTAAGACTGAAGGCCATTACCGCAGGCCCTAATGTGAGAAGAGCCCAATAAATGAGTACCCGCTGCATGACAGGACGCATTTGGCGCACGTGGAAAATTCGGTTAAGTGTTGAATCCACTGTATTGATCAACAACAGCGCCGTGATACCCAAACCGGCCAAACCGAAAATCGTCAACCCTTGGGCGTGAGAGGTAAAGGCATGAACGTAAGAGATAATTTGCTGACTGTAGACTTCGGGCAAAAGGCTTGAAAATAAGAGCTCTTCGAGCTCTGCGCGCCGTTCAGCAAAACCCGGAAACACAGCAAATGAAACCAAGACCACAGCCACCAATGGCACCAATGATAAAACGGTCGTCAGTGTCAACGAAGAGGCAACCTGATTGAGTTGAGTCTCCTCCATGCGATTGAGCACAAACTCCAACAACTCGCGAAGAGTTTGTCTCCATGGACGCTTTTTATATTGGGAGAAATCCCATTCCCAAGACATAAAACTTCTCTCAACAAATGAAAACAGTCAGCATTATTTCACGAATGCTCACTGTAACTGCTTATTAAACAAAAAGATCTCCAAATTTTTATTGTACTTTAATCGCCACGCAATTAATGTCGAGCACAAAAACTCAAGGCAGGAACGCCTGCTTATCCTCGATTTTTCGATTGAAAGGAGATGCCAAGATCTCCTTTCAAATCGAGCAAACAATTAATTGTCACCCTCTTGCGAGTTTTGATTTTCGAGAGGTTCTTCAGGCTTTTTTTCAGGCTTAGGACCGGGCTCAAGCACGGCGATGCTCTCAACGTGACCGGTGTGAGGGAACATGTTCATAACGCCGGCCGCACGGATGTGCCACCCGCCTTCATGATGAAGCACTGCACAGTCTCGTGCAAGCGTTGCAGGATTGCAAGAGACATAGACTACTCGAGCGGGACGCTTGTCAGTTGCGGCTAACGTTCGTGCCAATTCTAAGGCGCCTTCACGAGGGGGATCGATTAACACGCGATCGATAACACCCATCTTTTGCCACAACGCATCCCAATCTTCACAAGACCAAGTAAAGAGATTACGAGCGACAAATTCCGTTTTATCAGCCAAACCGTTTTCTTTTGCGCCGGCGCGAGCTCGTTCAACCAACTGCTCACTGCCTTCAATACCGATCACCTTTTGGCTTCGCACTGCCAACGGAAGCGTGAAATTGCCTAAACCACAGAAAAAGTCTGCTACGTGGTGCTCGGGCTTGACGTCCAAGAGACGAATGGCGCGGCCTACCATCGTTTCATTTAAGCGATGATTGACTTGTGTGAAATCGGTGGGTTTAAACGTGATATGAACACCAAATTCCGGCAATTCAAGCTTTAATGCATTGAGATCCGCTTCATGCATCGGATAGCAGGAGTCCGGCCCCTTCGGTTGCAACCACACGCAAACGCCATGTTCAAGGGCAAACGCCTCAAGCAGGCGCGTATCATTATCCGTCAACGGCTCAAGAATGCGGAAAACGAGAGCAATAACACCGTTGCCGCCCATCGCCACTTCAATTTGCGGCAAGCGCTGACGAATGGAAAGCGATTCCACCAAACGACGCAATGGAACCAAGAGTTCACTAACACGAGCCGGCAATATCTTGCAATCGGTCATATCCGCAACGTAGCTTGAGGAGCGTTCATGGAACCCCACAAGCACTTCACCCTTTTTCGCAACATCGCGCACCGTCAAGCGAGCACGATGACGGTAACCCCAAAAAGGTCCGTAAATAGGCGCCAAGATCGTTTCAGGCTTTACTTGGCCGATGTGCCAAAGTGCGTCCATCAGCACGCGTTGCTTGACGGCCACCTGTGCATTAGGCTCCATGTGTTGCATGGCGCAACCGCCGCAACTGCCGGGTTCAAGTCCGAAATGAGGACAGAAAGGCTTGACACGTTGCGAGGACTCTTTTTCGATGCTGACGACTCTGCCGACTTCATAACTCGGCTTATTGCGGAAACGCTCATAAGTGACGATCTCACCGGGCAGGGCGCCTTCAATAAAAACGGCCTTACCTTCGCGATGCGCCACACCTCGGCCGTCTTGATCTAACGACTCTACCGTGACAGTAAATTTTTCAAGAATTTTCGGGGTTCTTGCCATTGGAAATGTCCCTCAAAAAATGATTGAGCCGACACGATCCGCAAGCTCACGCTTTCACGGATCAGTCGGCGATATTGACTGCAGATTAACTGCAAAAATGTCGATTATTGGGGTAAGTATTCAAGCGGATTCACCGGACGGTCATTGTGACGCACTTCAAAGAGCAAATTCACCGTGTTGCTGTCACTATTGCCCATCTTGGCAATGACTTGACCATTAGTCACTTGCTGACCTTTTTGTACCAAAATCTCACTGTTATGACCATAAACGGTCACAGCACCCGGACCATGAGACAAAATGATGAGCTTGCCGTAGCCGCTCACATTTTCACCCGTATAGAGCACGGTTCCGGCTGCAGCGGCTTTCACATCATCGCCCATATTGCCGGCGATTTCTACGCCCTTGCTGTTTTCATCCTCGAAACTGCGCAAAATTTGACCGCGAGCCACGGGCCAAGACAAGCGCGTATTGCCCATCGTTTTTTGCGTAGCGGCAGGCGTCGGTTGAAGTGCTGCGTCAGCTGGCGTTGTCACAGATGTAGCAGGCACCTCCCCTACAGTGACCGTATCGGTCGTTGTCGGTTGAGGCTCAGGAGTGGACACAGCAGTCACAGGTTGCGTACGAGCCGAAGTCAAACGTAACACCGTGCCAGGAGACAACAAGGTCGGATCGGTAATTCCGTTGGCACGAGCCAACTCCGTCGGGTTGCAACCGTTGCGAACGGCGATGCTATAGAGCGTATCGCCCGGTTGAACCGTATACGTATCACCGGTTAGCGAAACACTCGCAGTACTGGTCTGATAACTGTCAGCACGGTTATAAATTGGGGCGCCGACTTGTTGCAACGAACACCCTGCTAAGAGACTTCCCGTGACGATCAAACCGACTAAAAGACGAGTTTTCATAAACAACATCCTCACGTAATCGTATGAAAACAATCCAAATGATTTATTTTACCGTATCGAGACTTAACCAACGGTCCACGGCTCCCACCGCCGTGTAATTCGTTAAGTCTACTTGTAAAGGCGTTACCGAAACAGCATTGTGTGCTGCGGCCCAAAAGTCCGTTCCTTCGCCGCAATCCTTAGGCTGACCGGCAGCTCCCACCCAATAAATCGGGAAGCCTCTCGGGCTCATTTCACGAATGACGCTTTCAGCATGGTGACGGCGACCCAGGCGCGTTGCGACCACGCCTTCAATTTTGGCAAGCGGCAAATTCGGAATATTGACGTTTAATAACGTCGGCTGCTCTCCGGTTTTATTTTCCAAAAAGCGCTCAACAATTCGCTCGGCAATCTTTGCGGCGTCTTCTAAGTGAAGCCAGCCACGCTCAAGTTGCGAAAAGGCAATCGAATCAATGCCGAAAAGATATCCTTCGATAGCCGCAGCAACAGTCCCCGAATACATGGTATCTTCGCCCATGTTCTGGCCGCAATTAATCCCGCTGACGACCAAATCAGGCTTTTCTTCCAAAAGGCCCGTGAGTGCCAAGTGCACGCTATCGCTCGGTGTGCCGTTAACGGCAAACACATCGGGTTCAATTTCTTGGACTTGCAACGGGCGCGTTAAAGTGAGCGCATTACTCGTACCACTTTGATTAAATTCAGGGGCAACGATCGTAACGTGACCGAAGCGACGCATGGCAGCGGCTAGAGCTCGAATTCCCTTGGCTGAATAACCGTCATCGTTTGAAATTAAAATGCGCATACAGTCCCTTTTACTTTTATTTAATTAATACAGACAATCATATCGCAGGAATGCACTTTACCGACTGATAATTTGTTAGAAAAATTGAGTTCCAGCGCCCACAATGACCGCATAGCGGGCAGCTTTGCCAAGTAAAATAAAAAGAAACGCTACCGGCCAAGAAATCCTTAACCAACCGGCAGCCACCGACAGTGCATCACCGACAACCGGCAACCACGTCAAAAGTAAAGACCATGCACCCCATCGGCGACACCAACTCAGAGCCCTGGAATCCTTTTTAGCATCAGGCAGCAGCAGCCCCAAAAGATAGCTTGTCATCGCGCCCAAGGTGTTGCCTGCCGTTGCCACAATAAAAGCTTGCCAAGCAGACTCCGGCCATTGATGCACGAGCGCAAGCAAAACCGCTTCGCTTGCGCCCGGGAAAATGGTGGCCGAAACAAAGGCCGAGGAAAATAGCGCAATCAGCGCTTCAGTCAAAGAGACTGACAGCATCAGAGCATATCGTCAACGTTAACGTTTATCGGAGCACCGATTTCGTAGAACTGTCCGCCCGTCACATAATGAATCGTTCGAAGTTCAGGAGCCTTATCAAAGTGCCACTGACCGTTATCAAACACGCGGTCATCAGCCCAAGCGCCCACACATTCACCGATAAAAAGATCGTAGGTCTTTTCATTGTGCGGTTCGCTCACTTTCTTGAAAATTAACCATGCAGCCGCGCCCTTCACTAAAGGCACATCATCGAAGCCCGGCATGGTAAAAAGCTCCACTCCGCTCTTTTTAAGTTTCTCCGGTTCATCAAATTTACTGACTGAACCCAAGTACAGCGTCTCTTTGGCAATACCGGTCGTTGCCACTTGAAGCGAAAAATACTCGCTATTGTCCATCAACTTTCGCGTGTAATGGGTACTGTCCATCACTAATGTAGCTTTGCCCGGGTTGTAGTCCAAGTTACAAGCCCAACTTGCAGGCATCACATCCCAGTCGCCGCTGACGCCGGCAGAGACCAGTACCGTGCCGCCAAGATTGAGTAACACGCCACAATGATTTTTGTCTATGGGTTTGATATGTTTCATTTTTCTCTCCAATAAATTCTGTCGACTCGTGCTTGAGCATAGCACGGTCATTTTGCTCAAGATTTCTCTTTTGAGCTTATTTTTTGCACGAAAGCGCTTAGCTGCCCACATCGTGTCAGAACAAAAACGGCTTAGAACTCAAAGGAATATAAAACATCCAATGCCTGATCAACACCCGAGGCCGCTTCCACATATAGCCTCGGGATAACTCGATAGCGAAGTGTGATGGTTGCCAGCGAATCAAAAAGGCCCACGGCATATTTCACCTTAAGCCCCGGCAAAATGTAGCCACTCACCGCCACTTTGGAGCTATCTCCGGCACCTTCTGTATCAACCCCCAAGCCGCTGATGCCGACTGCATCGCCCAAGCTTTCTAACACTCGATTGCCCTGACTGAGCCCCAAATTGATTAACGCGGAAGTAATCATCGAGTTATCGTCTTCGCCTGCAGGATCAAGCCCCTCGCCACGAATGAGGTAGCTTAAGGCCTCATTGTCACTTTTTGCCGGATCGGAAAAGACGCTGACTTGAGGCGCATCGGCCGTCCCCGTGACTCGTATCCCGGCAATCACATCATCGGCCGTTTTCTCAGGATTGCGAATAGCTTCAAGTTGGATAAACGGATTGTCGGGTGAGCCCGCAAATAAAAATTCCCCGCGACGCACGATCAAGTCCTGCCCATAGGCCTTAAATTGTCCGCGTGGAACGTTAATTTGACCGTTAAGCCCCATTCGATTGTTAACTTGAACAACATGCAATTTCCCGTTAATGGATGCTTTTAACCCCATCGCATCAACGCGAACGTCATCACCAATATTAATAAATAGATTACTTTCGATGGGGATACTCTCTGAGTGCTCCTCAGCGACTGCCATCGGACGATCCAGACGCACCGTATCGTCACTGACATCAACGGCTGAAGCGGGCAATTCGTACATCTTCACGCGAGCCCACGGGACATCAATAGAGCCATCTAACACAATCTTTTCTGCGCTTGCCTGACAGTGAACATCGGTCGTTAAGTCAAATTGCACCGCCGGTGGCATCGTTACGCGCATTTTCACACCCTTTGCGGCAACTCTTGCGTGGCCTTGTGCCAGCATCTTCCAGTCGGCGTCACCTTGCAACGTCATGGCTCCCTTGCGGGTCTTTAACGTTCCGTCAAGCGTGCTCGTGTTGCCGTTAAAAGCAAGCTTAAAGTTACTTGGCAGCATTTCAAAGGGTAATTTCGTGCTGTCAATGACCAATGCATCCACGCCTGTCGAACCGTAAAGCACGGGTTCGGCCAACGTGCCTCCGATCGTGATGTCTCCATAAATGGTTCCCTTAGCTGTCTCGCCCTGAGACAGAAGCGAGTCAAACATGGAGGCCTTGAGCGAGACAATTTTTAAATGGCCATTTAAACCGCGCTTAGTTTGCGCTTCAAGAATATCAACGTCACCGACAAATTCACCGTTATCGGTCAATTGAATGCGCCAGTCCGCATGAACATTTTGACCATCATGACCACCGTTGAAATTAACGGCGTCATAGTTAACGACAAAGTCACTTTCGGGCATTCGGTAACGCGTCTGAAGCTTTTTACCCGAGACGTTAAATACTAACTGGGGCAATGCTGAGTGCCCCTTAGGCACCACGATATCGGCCGTAGCCGTAATCGTTCCTTTGGCATAAAGCTCTTGGGGCGAGAAGTAACGCAAAAAGCCCAAATCGAAACGTGTCACGTCAACTTTAAGCGTCATCGACTCCTTTTCGGTGGCGTTATAGGTAAAAGCCTTTCGACTGCATACGCCCCATTGCGGGTGAGACAAACAAAATGGCGATATATCCACGTTGAGCGTATCGACGTTAAAGACAATGGGTAGTGCCTCATCAAGCTTGATCGGCCCGTACGGTCCTTGCATATTGAGTTTTTTTAGCGCCCCGGTCCAAATTGTGTATGTATCGTTTAGAGATCCGCCTAAAAGCGCATCAATATCAAACCCTTGGGCACGTACTCGAAGTGTTGTTTCATGAGCTTCAGGGCTTCCTGCAATGTTAGCCGTCACATCATCAATAACTGTACCTGCCGAACGAATACCGGAGACTTTCAAATCGATGCCACCCGCAGAAATTTCCTCGGTACTCAAAGCCCCGTTGAGCACGAATCGATCAATCGATAAATCCGGCATGGCAAACCGATTCAATTGGAAGTCTGCATCAATTAAAGGCATCAAAACGGGCCCTGTCAGACGAATCCGACCTTTGGCATTGCCCTTCATTTGCGACAAAACGGCGGAGAAGTCCGGCGCATTGAGCTCCACATCAAGTTCCAGATTGGGCACTTTGGAATGAAAACGGACGAACCCTTTCGTTTTGAGGTGATTCGGGCCTACTTGGGCAATCAGATCTTGCAAATGAAGCAATTGCCCGCGCTGCGAGGTATCCACTCGACCGGTCAATGTCACGGGCTGTTTATTCCACAACGCTTTTAAATTAAGTGCTGATATCTCAACGCCCTGAGTATCCCAAGACAGTTTTGAAACAAAGCGCTCAATGTCAAATGGTGCGCCATTGATCGTCACGGTAAAGTGATCAATTAGAAGCGACTCAATGCGAGTGGGAATAATTGAACGTAAATCTCCTTCCTGAGCAGCAGCCTCGGTGTCCTGAGGGCTTTCCTCAGAAACGGCCATCTTGGCAGTTTCTACTGTCAGAAGACTTTCTTTGAGATAAATCTCATCGAAAACGATCTCACCGTCAAAGAGTTTCGACGTATTCAAACGCCATCCGAAAGCTCCCGTGAAATCAACGCCGGGCTGTTGCCATTGCACATCGGAGGCTTTCAAATTTAAAAGAGTCCCTTCAGCAGAAATACCGACGAGTTGGGGCAAAGACGGTCTGGCAGCCCAAAGCGCCAGTTTTAAGCCGCTTTGGGTGCAAAACATGAATGCCACAGACGCCACAATAAGCGCCAGTAAAACACCCAAACCGATTAACACACGCTTGAAAATTCTCATATTTCAGGCCCCAAGCCGATATAAAACTGAATCCCGTCTTCACTCGGATCGCCCACCGGAGTTGCGATATCGAATTTAATCGGGCCTAAAGGAGACTGCCATCTGATGCCGGCACCGACACCTTTTTTAAGCTCAAAGTCATCAAAGCCATGTACTGCCTGACCGCAATCAAAAAAGACAGCGGCCCACCAATTGCCCTTGACTCGGTACTGATACTCGATGCTTGCTGTCACCAACTTCTTTGCACCAGTCAAGTCACCGTTTTCATCTTCCGGCGAAATGGATTCGTAGTCATAACCGCGAATACTGCGATCGCCCCCGGCAAAGAAACGAAGATCCGGGGGTACTTTGTCAAACTCTCCCGTCTCGATCCAACCGAGATGTGAGCGCAACACAAAACGATGTCGATCGGCAAATGTGCGAATAAATGCGTGTTGCATCTCAATCGCAAAGAAATCGACATCCGAACCCCACATCGTGTCGGAGACATCAATCGTATATCGCTGAGAAAAACCCCAGGTGGGCATCAGACCGCCGCGCGTGACCGTTTTAGAAAAACTCACGCCCGGATAAATCAGCATCGTGTCGTGGCTTTCGACACCTTGTTCGAAATCGTCATAAGACCAACGCAAATGCACACTTCGTTGCCAACCGTCATAGGGCGCCCAATAGCGCGAGACCATGGCGGTGGTGGAATTGGATTTCGTATCGTTTAAATCCTGAGCCTTCGCACCGATCTGGAAAAGGTAATAGTGTTCAAGAGCACTTTTTTCGAGCGGCAGTTTGTAGCTCGCATCAAAGGATTGTTCTAAAGAAGAGAGTTCAGTGGCTAGCTCCAAGCTATGGCCGCTGTCATTTAACCAAGGTTTTCGCCATTTGAGAGACCCACGAGCTCCAACGTCAGTTGAATAACCCAAACCGGTTTCCACTGCGTTGCTTTTTTTAGGACTTACCTGCGCATCGACCGCCAGAGCTCGGTTCGGATCTTCACGGCCTGCAAATAAATCAGGCGAAACAACAACGGAATTAAACCACCCCGTCGCTGACAGTCTTCGATTCAGTTCACTGATATCGTCGGCCGTGTAGGGCTCGTTTTCATCATAAGGCAAAAGATTGAGCAGAATCGACTCGCGAATTTGACTGCCCGTAAATGTTGTTTTCCCAAACCGGTAGCGTTTTTTCGTGTCGTAATTCAAGTCCCAGTAGGCTTTGTTTTTGACGGCATCCACTCCGAGACGCGAATTGACAAACTCGCCGTCAAAGTAGCCGTTGCGCATCGCAGCACGCTCTACTGAAGACTTGAAATCGGTGTACTCCCCGTGATTGAGTTGAGTGCCCTTTTTAGGGATGTTTTTACGAATCTCGTCGAAGATAGGATCTTTTTGCCCGTCACCGATGACTTCAAGATTGGCCTGAGCGATTTTGACAGGCTCGCCCAAGCGAATACGCGCATTTAAGACGGCAGGCTTATCGCCTTTGGGCTCTGTCCAGGTGTAAGAAATGAGACTCTGATAATAGCCCAGGGCTTGAAGCGCTTTGCGAAGCGCAAAATCCACTTGAGCACGATACGTTTGACGAACGTCGGTGAGGCTACTTTCACGAACAGGTGCTAAAAGTGCATTGACATTATCAAGAACAGCGCCGTCAACGCCGCTTACCGTCACTTCAAAAGCAAGCGGCGATCCGATCAAGCCAAACCCCAGGACTGCGCCTGCAAAGGTTCGTTTAAACACCTGTGACATCGAAAAATACAAATTCTTGATATTAATGAAGGCACTTTATCACATCAATCAAGAACATGCGTTGGCTGATTTTCTGCACAAGCGTACTTCTTAAGATGGAAAGCATGGTAGTCCCGCCGGGACTCGAACCCGGAATTACAGCTTAGGAGGCTATCGTGATATCCTGTTTCACCACGGGGCCACACACGACTAAGGACCAATCATTGTAATAAAAAACGCCCGAATCTCCAACGCAACACGACTTTTTCGTACGATCTTTCGAC
>DCTK01000107.1 GCA_002329575.1 Sutterella sp. UBA1442
TGGTCGGGGTGAGAGGATTCGAACCTCCGACTCCTACGTCCCGAACGTAGTACTCTACCAGGCTGAGCTACACCCCGAATTTTGAGCTGCTAAGCTTTTCGCTCAACAACGAAGGAGAGCAATTCTATCAGAGAATTTTTGAAAATGGAAGGGGAAAGCACTTGAAGTGCATCACGCCCTTTTTGTAATTCTTCATTAGCTCTTTGTTTGCATCGTTCGATAGCTCCGCTTTCTACGATAATGGCGGAAATTTTTTCAAAGTCACCATGACCGTCACGAATGGCTTGCTCGATAAAGGCTCGATTTACCTCATCAGTATTTTGCATGGCGTAGATAACCGGAAGCGTAACCTTTCCCTCAGCAAAGTCTGCACCGATCAACTTTCCACTCTCGCTACTGTCGCCGGAGTAATCGAGAATGTCGTCGGCAATTTGAAAGGCGTTTCCAAGAGCCATACAGTAGTCGACAAGTGCTTTTTCTTCGGTTTCTGATGCATTGGCCAATGCAGAGGCCATTTTTGCGGCTGCAGCAAAAAGAACCGAAGTTTTTCGCTCAATCACAAGAAGGTAACGCGCTTCGTCAACTGCAGGATCGTGCGCATTTTTCATCTGGATGACTTCACCTTCGCTTAAAGTATTGGCAGCTTGAGCTAACGCTTGCATGACACGAAGATTACCGATACGAATCATCATCTCAAAAGAGCGCGTGTACATGAAGTCGCCCACAAGTACGGCAATATTGTTGCCCCATCGGGCATTGGCCGTGGCACGTCCACGACGCATTTTGCCTTCATCGACAACATCATCGTGCATCAGTGTGGCCGTATGCAACATTTCAATTGTTGCACCCAACTCCCTGTGATCGGTTCCTTCATAACCTAAGGCACGGGCCATGAGCATCAATAAGGCAGGACGCATGCGTTTGCCTCCTGCGCCGATAATGTAGGAGCCGATTTCGGTCACTGTCGGACTTTGGCTATGAGCAAACTCACGGTGCAAAATTTCATCGACAGCAAGCATGTCTTCGGCAATAGGAGCCAAAACTGCTCGAACGGAAGATTGGGAAGAATGATTTTGTGTCATAGTGAGCTGCATTATAAGCACAAAACATGTTGTTTCCAGAGACAAAAAGAGGGAACTTTGCGGTTCCCTCTTAATGCCATACGATATTAACCCTACGAGGCTTTTACCGTGGAAGTTTCGGCAGATGCGTTTGTCGTTTCAAGCGAGTTTTCAAACTTTCGACTCAGCATCGCAATGATTTGGTAATGATTGATAAGTTCTCGAGCAAACAGTAAGAAGCTCAAGTAGAGTTCACAACCGCGAGCTGAGAAGCCGTTATCGGGACCGGTGAGCAAGAGCTTTTCCTGGATGGTCTCGATTCGTGCCAACAGCGATTGAGAGTGTTTGTCGAGTTCATCAAGACTGGAGCGCCCCGAGTGATGAGAACCGGCAACAACAATGAGCAGTTGCGATAAGTCAGCCAAATCTTGGCTTAATTCGCCTTGGAACGTACGGTGACGGTTGGCGATGTGATCTTTGGCAAGACGAGCCAAGTTTTGCATCGAGCGGCCAACATCACGCATATTCGTGAAAGCGCGGAAGTAACTATAGCGAGCATCTACGTCAGCCTTCGTGGGACGATAGGCCGTGTTATTCATACGATAGTAGATTGCGCGTTCGGCCGTGAGTCGATCAAAGTCCTCATTGGCTTTGAGTTTGAGGTGGCGCAGGCCGCTTTCATTATCGTTGAGGAAGTTTTCAACGATGTTGTTATACATATGAACGGTATTGATGAGGGACTCTTCAACACGTGTCTGAAGCATGTCTTTGATTTTGTCGACATCGTAGCGCACAGCTTGTTCAGCTTTGTAATCCATTTCTTGTTGCTTGAAGCGCAAGTTGGAGCGCACAAGTAAGAAGCTGGCCAAAATCGCCAAGCCGAAGGCTGCTACACCACCGCCAAAGAAAATTAAGATGCAAACAAGGGCAGCAAGTGTACTTGCGCTAAAGGCCGTCACGAACCAACCACTGATCACGGTTAAAACGCCGGAGATACGATATACAGCCGTTTCACGATCCCAAGCCCCATCTGCAAAAGATGAACCCATAGCAACCATAAAGGTGACATAAGTCGTTGATAATGGCAATTGCAATGAGGTTGCAGACGAAATAAGTGCTGCCGAGAGAACGAGGTTAACAGATGCTCGCACGTAGTCAAACGGCAACGGTTCTTCACCGCGCTTCAAGCGACGACGTTTGAAGCGGGAGTTAATACCTTCTTTAACAACACCGGGGATAATCTGATTGATGATGCTACCTAAACCCATCGAGGCGCGGACAATCACGCGGCCGGGGATTGAAGAACCGAATTGTTCATGATCGCTTTGTTGAGCAGAAAGGCTCAAGGCGGTTTGAAGTACGCGGTGAGCCTTGCGAGAGAACCACAGCGTCAATACCATCACGAGACCAGAGGCTAACAAGAAGAAAGTGTTTGCCTTGGTCGGTTTAAGCAACCCGTCCATCATCAAAGCATCGGGCGACAGCCCAGAAGCTTGCCATTCGCGGAAGCTGTCATAGGCAGCCAAGGGCACACCAACGAAGTTCACCAAGTCGTTGCCAGCGAATGCAAAAGCCAAAGAGAATGTGCCGGCAAGAATCACAACCTTGAAAATGTTGAACTTGCTCACCATGATGAGCACTTGGAAGAGCACGGAAAAACCGATGAAAAGGGCGATGACCAACATTTTTGTATTGGCATCGATCCATTCAATCCATTCAGGACGCATGAAGCTTGCGCCCTTAGCACCTTTCATCACCAAGAAGTAAGCGATGGCCGTGATGGACATGCCACCGAAAACGCCACCGAACCAGGGGTAAACACGTTCATAATGGAAAGAAAAAATAAGGCGCATGATGTATTGCACCACTGCGCCAGAGAAAAATGCGACAACAACCGAGATCAAAATCCCCGAGATAATCGTCAAGGACTTACTCGTATTAATATAGTCAAAGATTAACTGGAAGGAACCGCCTTCCATATAAAGCTTGAATGCGGCTGCTGCAATGGCGCTGCCCAACAATTCAAAAACGATAGAAACCGTGGTGGAGGTCGGTAAGCCTAATGAGTTGAAGGTGTCCAGGAGGACAATGTCGGCGATCATCACCGCAAAGAAAATCACCATAATTTCGGTGAAATTAAACATTTGGGGGTGAAAAACTCCGGAGCGAGCAATTTCCATCATGCCCGAGGAGAATGTTGCACCGAGCAACACGCCGAAAGTGGCTACCCACATTGTGGTTCTGAAGCTGGCGATGCGGCTGCCAAGGGCTGAATTCAAGAAGTTGACAGCGTCGTTGCTGACCCCGACGAATAAATCGAAGCACGCAAGGCAGGCCAGAAAGGCCAACATCGCTATGTAATAGTATTCCATTGAGAGGACCTTAAGTGTTTCAGATAGAGTACCGAACGGGTAATGTTCGGCAGTGCGAAGTTTATTTCACGAATATGACAGTAGTATGACAAAAAACGACCAAAAGTACATTTTTTCATCGAAAGTTCGAAAAATTATGTCGCATTTTGATATTCTCTGTCGTCGGAGGACAGGAAGTTAAAAAATGTCGTTTCACACTTGCATAACTCTTTGATTTGTGAAATAATCCGCATTTCCACGCACTCAATGACGGGCATGGTGCCCGTAGCATTAATATAAAAAGGTTTCGCAGACAGAGCGTTGGCTGAGCGAAACGGGCGAGGTAATTTACATGTACGCTATCATCAAGACCGGTGGCAAGCAATACCGCGTTGCTTCCGGTGACAAGCTCAAGGTTGAATCCTTGAATGCCGAAGTCGGTTCCCAAGTGACCCTTTCTGAAGTCTTGGCTGTTTCCGACGGTAACGAACTCAAGGTCGGTGCTCCTTTCGTTGAAGGCGCCAGCGTCACGGCTACTGTGGTTTCCCACGGCCGTCATGACAAGGTCCGTATCTTCAAGATGCGCCGCCGTAAGCACTCCATCAAGAGCGCTGGTCATCGTCAAAACTACACGGAGCTGAAGATCGATACGATCGCAGCCTAATAAACGTCTTTTTAAGAGAGTAAGAAAATGGCACATAAAAAGGGTGGCGGTTCTACCCGCAACGGTCGTGACTCCCAAGCCAAGCGTCTTGGTGTGAAAGTTTTCGGTGATGCAGCCATCAACGCCGGCGGTATCATTGTTCGTCAACGCGGTACGCAATTCCATCCCGGCGAAAACGTCGGCATGGGTCGTGACCACACGTTGTTTGCCAAGGTTGACGGCACGGTGAAGTTCGAGGTCAAGGGCCCGAAGAACGACCGTTTCGTGAAGGTGATCCCGGCTTAATTCGGGTTTGCCATCGGTCTTATTTAACATAAGGCCGTACGCTTGAAAGCTTTTGAAAAGGCCATGTCCTCGAGACATGGCTTTTTCTGTCTACAGAAGCTGTGAAAATCCTTAATCTATGCGACAATACGACCTTAAATGTTCGAATTTGTCCTAAAAATTCAACCCATTAGAGGTTAAACATGAAATTCGTGGATGAGGCCCGTATTGAAGTGTCGGGCGGCAAAGGTGGTAACGGTGTTGCCTCTTTTCGTCGTGAAAAATTTATCCCTAAGGGCGGTCCCGATGGTGGAGACGGCGGACGAGGCGGCAATGTTTATGCTGTGGCCGATTGCAATATCAACACGTTGATTGATTATCGTTATGCTCGCAAGCATTTCGCTAAAAACGGTGAAAACGGTCGTGGTGCCGATTGCTACGGCGCTGCCGGCAATGACATCGAATTGCGAATGCCAGTTGGTACCTTAGTGACCGATAGTGAAACGGGAGAACTGATTGCCGATTTGACTCGTCACGGCGAGCGCTACTTGTTGGCAAGTGGCGGTAAGGGCGGTTTGGGCAATCTTCACTTTAAATCCAGTGTGAATCGCGCTCCGAGACAATGTACGCCCGGAGAGCCCGGTGAGCATCGATTCTTGAATCTTGAGTTGAAGGTATTGGCCGATGTCGGTCTTTTAGGCATGCCCAATGCCGGCAAATCCACCTTTATTTCGGCTGTCTCCAATGCTCGTCCTAAGATTGCCGACTATCCGTTTACAACGCTTCATCCGCAATTGGGTGTTGTGCGTGTGGGGCCGGAGCAAAGCTTTGTCGTTGCTGATATTCCTGGTTTAATTGAAGGGGCTGCTGAAGGTGCTGGTCTTGGCCATCTTTTCTTGCGCCACCTCTCAAGAACCAAACTATTGTTGCACATCATTGATATGGCTCCATTTGATCCGGAAGCCGATCCGGCAAGTGAAGCAAAGGCACTGGTCGAAGAGCTTCGTAAGTACGATGAGGCGCTTTATAACAAGCCCCGTTGGATCGTGCTCAATAAGATTGACCTTTTGCCTGAAGAAGAGCAAGACGACAAGATTAACCAGATTGTCGATGCGTTGCAATTGGGTGAAGACGAACAAGTGTTCGTGATTTCTGCTGCAACGCGAGAAGGCTGTGATGAGCTTATCAACGCCGTTGCACAGTATCTCGATGATTGTCGTCGCAAGGACACTCAATACATGGAAGATGTACGTGTTGAGTCCGAAGAAGTCTTCGAAGATAGTGAAAACACTGTTGCCTAATCTTGTCTCGCACTTAACCTACAGATAATTCCTGCGGGTTAAGTGCCGACATAGCACCTTTCTTTCTCAGAAATATCATTTTCCGACATCGGGCTTTCTCTAAGTTAAATAACCTAGTTCCTGGCGTACAATCGCTAAAGTTCTGTGTTTTTCCAGGAGCTAGTCATGCCCGAATTTCCCGATACTTTGCCCCAATGGACGCTCGATGATGCATACGGTAGTGTCAATGATGCGCGTTTCCTTCAAGAAAAGAGCAATGCTCAAAAGGCATTACAAACGCTAAAGGAACACCTTAAAGGCCCTGCTTTGAGCGTTATAGAAGCCGTAGCACTTATGCCGGTTTACGAGCAGGCATTTGAATCAATTTCATCAATGGTGAGTTT
>DCTK01000040.1 GCA_002329575.1 Sutterella sp. UBA1442
TCAGGGCGACTCAACATGTTTCACTTCCTCGTTTTGCCGCAGGGAAAAGAGATCGGCTCGGCCATCGGCATTGATCGCTCGCACGTCATTGACGCCGACCGCATTGCGGAACTGCCTGAAATCATCCGAGACTGTAATCTCAAAAGAACTCCACTGCATGACAATATTGATCGCGATCGCCTGATTGCCTTTTTGGAAAACCGCCTGACCGTCAAGCACTCCATTGCCTCCATTTGCGATGTGATCGATGCGAGAAATAAAAATACGGTCTCGCAGTTGGCAACTTGGTGCCGAGAATTTCTTCGCCCTTACAGGTTGTAGAAGTCTCCGCTCCGGCCGGATCCGGCAAGACGCAACTTGCGCTCGAGTTACTGGAAAATGCCGTCACACTCAAAGAAAGCGTCTAGTACATTAACTCGACAAGACTCATTGTGGAGCGACTGCAACAGCTTCCCATCAACACCAAAGTTGACTTCATCGGCACTTGGCACGAATTGGCCCTTGATAAGCTCAACGCCGTGGATCCTTCTGAAATCGACAAAGAAGCTCGTGGCGCTTACTTTGAAAAGACTTCACAAGATTTAATTAAATTACTCAATAGCGGCAAATTCTCCATTGACACGATTATTGTTGATGATGCTCATGACTTTCCCGTGGAGCGCATCTCTGCGTTATACGCTGCACTTTCGCCTTCCGGAACGCTTTATGCACTCTCGGACCCCAACATGATTGAGCAGAAGGTGGAGTATTCCGAATCGGTCAAAATTTCTGCCTATGAAAGTGGCCGCGTGCCTCTGAAAATTGAGCAAGCGATTAACGCCCTGCACCTATCCTCTACACCCTTTGTTTCTGTCAATGACTTTGAAGGTAACGTGCCGCAGTTTTTAGAATACGGCACAACAAAGGGCTCGCTACTGAAGCAAACACAGGCCGCGGTTGATGCTGCGCACGATGAGGGTTTCAAAGACGAACAAATTGCCATTTTGACTTTCAAGGGTAGAGAGCATTCCGAGATACTGAATTGTCAAACACTTGGCAAGCGCAAATATCGCCTCAAACGGCCCACCGATCAGTTTAAGCTCGGAAAACAAATCTTTACCGAAGGCGAACTTTTCTGCGACTCCGTCAGGCGATTCAAAGGTCTGCAAGCCCCTTGCGTTATTTTGACCGAGGTTGACTTTGAAGACTTAGGCGAAGTAGAGCGCAGGCTTTTGTACCTTGGCTTTACCCGACCAAGTGTTGCTCTAAAAGTTGTTATTTCCAAACGCGCCACAGAGGTGCTCAGTAAGCAGCTAATTGACGACTGAGCGTTTCTTAAAATATAAAAAAATAACTCTTTTGCACTCTTTCCTTTGAAAAAGTGTGAAATTCAACAATTTTTCCCAATGAAAAAGTGTTGTTTATAACACATTTTCCCCACTAATAAATGTACAATAGAGAATAACGCGTTATTTTTCAAAGGCTTAAAAAATGAGACGTGAACTCATTACTCATCTTATCAATTGGAAAAACAAAACAGTTCACAAACCCTTGATTCTTGCCGGTGCAAGACAAGTGGGAAAAACGTGGTTGATGAAAGAATTAGGTCGCCAAGCTTTTACCAAAACAGCCTATTTGAATTTTGAAGAAATGCCTCATTTGCAGTCGGTCTTTGATGCTGACTATGACACCAAAAGAATTCTGACTTCTCTTCGTGCTGCAAGCGGCGTTGATATCACAGCCGGTGATACTTTAGTCATTCTTGATGAAATTCAATGTACTAATGACGGGCGTGGTTTGACTGCTCTGAAATATTTCCACGAACAAATTCCACAACTGCACATCTGCACTGCAGGCTCTTTACTGGGCATTGAATTACATCGCCATAGTTCTTTCCCTGTGGGCAAAGTGGAGTACTTACCGGTCTATCCGTTAAATTTCAGAGAGTTCTTGGCAGCCACAGCCTCCGAGCAACTACTGGCCCTTTTGCGTACCAAAGACTGGCCGTCCATTACTGCATTTTCAGCCCAATTAACCGAACGACTCAAACAATACTATTTCGTCGGCGGAATGCCAGAAGCTGTCATGACTTTCCGAGATACCGGTGACTTGAGAGCCGCTCAAGAAGTTCAAAAACAAATCCTGTTAGCCTACGAAAAGGATTTCTCCAAACATGCCCCATCGGAAATCGTTCCGAGAATCAGAGCCATTTGGAATTCCATCCCCTCGCAATTGTCTAAGGAAAATCGTAAGTTCATCTACGGGGCCCTACAAAAAAGTGCACGAGCCAAAGACTACGGAATTGCTCTACAGTGGTTAGTCGATTGCGGCCTGGTCTACCAAGTGCATTGCTTGGCAACTATTCAATACCCGATCAAAAGCGTTGCAGAAAGAGAAGTTTTCAAGCTCTTTGCTCTTGATGTCGGTTTGCTTTGTGCCATGACTGAGATGTCACCCAAAACATTTATTGAAGGAAATGCCCTCATGACCAACTTCAAAGGCGCACTGACCGAACAGTATGTTTGTCAACAACTCATCAGCGCAACGCCATACGGTATTCCTCACTACTGGAGCAGTTCAAGCGGTACCGCTGAAGTGGATTTCGTAATTCAAAAAGACGATCAAATCATCCCGATTGAAGTCAAGGCTGAGGAAAATCTCAAATCGAAAAGTCTGAAGGTTTATAGCGAGAAATTCAAACCGACTACGGTTATTCGCACTTCTTTGTCGAATTATCGAGAAGAAAGTTGGATGGTTAACTGGCCGCTTTATGCCGTGGGAGAACTGTAATATCAAGCAATCAACGCCAATGTTTTCTAAACAGGATTAAGCAAAATCTCAACTAACTCGCAATCTGTTCCCAAACTATCCACAAGGTTGTCCACAAAAAATGTGGACAACTTTTTTCCATACCACTTCAACGCAGCAAGTATAAATAAACCGACCCCCAAAGGAAGTCGGTTTTTTAAGCTCAATTCCTAAAAGTCGGAATTAGAGGGCTTTGACCTTGTCAACGAGCGAGGCGAAGCCGGCCTTGTCGAAGATAGCCATATCAGAGAGAACCTTGCGGTCCAAACCGATACCGAGCTTCTTCAAGCCGTTCATAAACACGCTGTAGGTCATGCCGTTAGCACGGGCACCTGCGTTGATACGGGCAATCCACAAGCGGCGGAACACGCGCTTCTTGTTACGACGGTCACGGTAGGCGTATTGACCGGCCTTCATGACCGCTTGCTTGGCAACACGGAAAACGTTGTTGCGACGCAGAATGAAACCCTTGGAGAGCTTCAAAATCTTCTTATGACGGGCGCGAGCCGTAACACCACGTTTTACTCGGGGCATCTTTCTCTCCTCCTAATTAAGCGTAGGGCAACATACGATGGATAGACTTCGTGTCAGAATCGTGGATGGTGACCATACCACGGAGGTGACGCTTGTTCTTCGTCGTACGCTTGGTGAGAATGTGACGCTTGGTGGCGTGAGCACGCTTGATGGAGCCGCTGGAACGCACTTTAAAGCGCTTGGCAGCAGCCTTCTTAGTTTTCATCTTCGGCATTTTGACCGATTTCCTTTTTTATTAGATGATCGCCGGTGCTTTTGCACCCTGCAAAAGACTTGTTAACCGGGTCTCACTTGTTATTGTCCCCGACTGCCTTAAAGGAACGCCCGCACTAAAAAGCTCGGCGGGTTGGTTTTAACCCTTCAGAATCAATCGGGTACGAAACTGCGAATTCTATTACTTTTTGCGTTTCGGCGCAAGTACCATGATCATTTGGCGACCTTCCAATTTCGGGAAGGATTCCACTTGGGCGATTTCTGCCAAATCATCACGAATGCGGGCCAAGACGTCTTGACCGATATCTTGGTGGGCCATTTCACGACCACGGTAACGCAACGTCACCTTAGCCTTGTTGCCATCGGTCAAAAAGCGCGTTAAGGCACGCAACTTCGTTTGGTAGTCATTTTCGTCAGTCGCAGGACGGAACTTCACTTCCTTGACTTGAATGACCTTTTGCTTGGCCTTAATTTCTTGTTGGCGCTTTTGTTCTTGATAACGGAACTTGCCATAGTCCATCAAACGACAAACCGGCGGATTAGCCTTAGCGGCAACTTCCACTAAATCCACGCCAGCTTCTTCAGCCATAGCAAGCGCTTCCGAGGTGCGCACAATACCGATTTGGGTGCCGTCGACACCCGTCAAACGAATTTCAGGCACACGAATCTCACGGTTGATTCGGTGCAAACGTTCCTGAGCTATGATGCTTCTCCTAAAAACTGCAAAAAGAGTGTCTTCTTACCAGACATAAGAAGCGCTCACTTTACCACTTTTTGTCAAGAAAATGTCATTTTTTAGAGTAAAAGCAACACTTTTTTATTCAGTCGCTCCGGTCATTCCCCGATTTACGGGGCATGCTCAATTGTCTTCCAGTCAAAACATGCTGTTCCGCTACAAATTTGAGAGGGGTTAAAGTGCAAAACCTTGACAGAGGCTTCTGTCTTTTTTTCATCATCGGCGGCTACGTTTTTAACAAAATTGCTCACTTTTGCCACAATGCGCTCATCAGCTTTACTACGTTCGACAAATTGGCCGTCTAATCGTAATGGATAGTATTGCGTTGGGATAATGATTGAGACGTCTGCACCATGTTTCTCAACAAGTTCGTCGTAATCAATCACTTTGAAGGATACTTTCACACCCAGACGCTCTGAATCCGTTTCAATGTCTGTCGCATCATGTCTTTTACCATTGATGATTATTTTTGAACTCGTACCGCCTTGAGGATCAAGAACCCAACGTACAGGCATATTCAAAGTGATAATGTCATTACCATACATGCTCTTATCAATATCGACGGTTATGCCAGAGATTGCGGTCTTGAAATTCGTAGCAAAACGTCTTTCATCTTTATCGGCAGAAAGCATAAAAAGAAACTCTTGCGCAGAAAGTTTTTCATCAGCTATGACTCGAGTGAAAAGACGATCGCTTTCTTTGAAATTACCGCTGTTGGATCGTATTTCTACTAACAGCGCTCTGGACATTACCGGTACCTTATCCATCACAATGTTAGCCTCAACCCATTTAAGCGCTTGATCGATTTTTCCGTATTGGTACGCCAATAAAGCCGCAAACAAGATTTTATTTCCATTGTTGGGATCCTGATCCAAAACACCTTGAACCAGAGATAAAGCTTCATCCGCCGACAATGTCGCTGTGCTTAAATACAATATCTCTATCATAGATTTATAGGGGTCTCGGCGCAAAAAACCATCGAAAAATCGATATTGTTCACGACAGTACGCTATATCGTTTGCATAACGCTGATTTGAATCTTTTTCAAACAAAGCGTGAGCTAAAATCGCCCTCTGATGCCAATACTCGGGAATATATTGATAAATATTTTCGCCTCGAACGAGTTTAACGTAAGCACTAACAGGATTTTCAGTCTTCGCATCAAGCAAAAAAGCTTCATAATCAGATTCCGTCACGCGAACTTGATCTGAAAGTTTGCCGTCATTTACAAGGTCAAGATAGTGACCAAAATAACTCACTCTGAGTTGATGAAAGTCGTCAATTTCTTCCTTCCTAAGTTCCAAAGATCGCTCTGAAAAACTCTGCGATGCCTCATGGAGCCGACGATAATATTCGTTCGCTAAATTTGCAGAAACGGAAACTGCAGAAGATAGTAGATGTATTGATTTCCCAATATTACTGTACGTCGATTGACTGGCTTCGACTCCACTGAACTCCAGTGAATCAAAATATGAAAAGTCCACCACAGAGAGCTTTTCT
This sequence comes from Sutterella sp. UBA1442, assembly GCA_002329575.1. Classification (GTDB taxonomy): domain Bacteria; phylum Pseudomonadota; class Gammaproteobacteria; order Burkholderiales; family Burkholderiaceae_F; genus Aphodousia. The sequence continues at coordinate 5,771 of DCTK01000040.1, forward strand.
AAAAACATCTCTGTCAAAACAGCTTCTTGAATTCTTGCCTGCGCCCTAGCAAGAGAGGTTAGCTCCTCGTCGCGTTGCAGGTGACGATTAATTTTATCGGCCAACTCTCTAATGGGTGCTGATGCTTCTGGAGGAATAAAACCCAAATTGATATTGTCAAATATCTGATGGTATTCGTTTTCTACGACCAATCGATTGTTTTCCTGTTGCATCTTGACGATTGCCTGAGTGCAGTAGTTAAGTACAACAGCTGTACGAGAAGGTTGGTCATTCGGCGCAGAGGGCAATTTGGCCAAAGAACAACAAGAGAAGGCAAATAATCCCACTCCTACCAAAGCTCTGATTGACGGTCTCAAACAGCATTTAGACATCACAATCTCCCAAATGGCCTATTTAGAATTTTACAGAGGCAAATTTAAAGATATAAAAAAGAGAGTCGAGAACTGATTTCCCCGACTCCCCTATCAAAGTCAAACTAATTGAAAGTCAATTAGCCGTTGACTAAATTGTTGTTTTCATCGACCACGCGAGCAATAAAGTCTTCAACCTTCATCACGCCCAAGACCTTGCCGCCACGAGCGCGCACGGCCACGGTACCGGCTTCACGTTCTTTTTCACCGACCACAACAATGTAGGGCAACTTTTGAAGGCTCAACTCACGGATCTTGTAGTTGATTTTTTCATTGCGTACGTCTTTTTGCACGCGAAGACCTGCTGCCTTCATCTTGGCAACAATTTCATCAACGTAGCCGGCTTGGGCTTCGGTGATATTGGCCACAGCCACTTGAATCGGAGCCAACCACACGGGCATGGCACCGGCGTAGTGTTCAATCAACATACCGATCCAACGTTCCATCGAACCAATAATGGCGCGGTGAAGCATCACGGGCACCTTGCGGGAATTATCTTCAGCCACATATTCGGCACCGAGTCGACCCGGCATTTGGAAGTCGACTTGAATCGTACCGCATTGCCAAGAGCGACCCAAGCAGTCCTTTAAGTGATACTCAATCTTCGGACCGTAGAAGGCACCTTCACCGGGCAACACTTCATATTCAAGCCCCAAGTCTTCCAAAGACTTCATCAAAGCGGCTTCAGCCTTATCCCAAACGCTGTCTTCACCGATACGCATTTCAGGACGCGTTGCGACCTTATAGGCGATATTGTCAAAGCCAAAGTCGTGATAAACCTTCATGACCAAGCGGGTGTAGGCCTCGCATTCGGGCAAAATTTGGTCTTCGGTACAGAAAATATGACCGTCGTCTTGCGTGAAGCCACGCACACGCATCAAGCCGTGCAAAGAGCCCGAGGGTTCGTTGCGGTGACACTGACCGAATTCACCGATACGCATCGGCAAATCGCGATAGCTACGAAGTGCCGAATTAAAGATTTGGATGTGGCCCGGGCAGTTCATGGGCTTTAAGGCGTAGTAACGGTTTTCGGACTCGGTCGTGAACATGTTTTCACGATACTTCGTCCAGTGACCGGAACGTTCCCACAAAGAGCGGTCGAGCACTTGAGGTGCCTTGACTTCATCGTAGCCGTTATCTTGATAAACGCCGCGCATGTAGCGTTCGACTTGTTGCCACAAGGCCCAGCCCTTGGCGTGCCAGAAAATCATGCCCGGGGCTTCTTCTTGCAAGTGGAAAAGATCGAGCTCTTTACCCAAGCGACGGTGGTCACGCTTTTCAGCTTCTTCCAACATCGTCAAATAGGCCTTGAGATCATCCTTTTTCAACCAAGCCGTGCCGTAGATGCGTTGCAACATTTCGTTTTTGCTGTCGCCACGCCAGTAGGCACCGGCCACCTTCATGAGCTTATGAACTTTTAACTTACCCGTCGAAGGCACGTGAGGACCGCGGCAAAGATCGATGAAATCGCCTTGTTCGTAAAGCGAAATCGTTTCGCCTTCAGGAATGGCTTCAATTAATTCAGCCTTGTACTTTTCACCCATCTTGAGGAAAAAGTCGATGGCTTCTTCGCGCTTCATTTCACGGCGCACTACCGGAATATTCTTCGAAGCCAACTCATCCATGCGCTTTTCAATCGCCTTTAAGTCTTCGGGCGTAAAGGGACGCGTGTAGGAGAAGTCATAGTAAAAACCGTTTTCAATCGCCGGCCCAATCGTCACTTGAGCTTCAGGATAGAGCTCCTTGACCGCTTGCGCCATCAAGTGAGCCGTCGAGTGGCGCACGATGTCGAGCGCTTCGGGGTCTTTGTCTGTGATCACGGCTACCGTAGCGTCGGCATTGATTGTGTAGGACAAGTCCACCAACTTGCCGTCCACGCGGCCGGCCACGGCTGCCTTGGCCAAACTCGGGCTGATGCTTTGGGCGACTTCGGCAACCGTCAAAGCAGCTTCATAGTCACGTTTAGACCCATCGGGAAGCGTTACGGATAACATTTTCTTTTCCTTTAAGCTAATAAAAAAAGTGCGGCTTTTTTATAAGCCACACTTTTGAAAAATCATTAATTTTTTAGGCAACACAAGCGGGCTCGTTAACGAATTGTTAGCGAGTTGTTGTAGTTCGAGAATCGAATCGCTTGTTCATTGCTCAAAATAATGTTAATTGACAGATGCGCTTATTTTAGTCCTGCCTCAGCTGCTTTGTAAAGCAAAATGCCTCTGGCAAGTAGTTTCTTGCACCTAGAACTAAAAAGCGCTCTTATATATAGCCAAAACATCGTCGCTCGTGAGTTTTTTAAATTTACCCACGGTGCCGGTGCGTGCACAAGCGCTTCGAGCGCACACTTCAAGTGCTTTTTCAGTTAAGCCGAACTCGGAGAGCTTCTTGGGCATTTCAAGCTTGGCGTAAAAAGCTTCCAGAGCCTCAATGCCGGCTTCAACCGTTTCCACGCCCATAATATTGCGGGCAAATGCAAGCATGCGCTCGGGATTCACATCGGCCACATATCGCATCCAGCAAGGTGTGAGTACGGCCAATGCGGCCCCGTGGGCAATCGTCGGATCGTAGGCCGACAGTTCATGCTCCATGGCGTGGCATGCCCAGTCTTCTTCGCGTCCCAAGCCGAAATAGCCGTTATGCGCCCAACTGCCCACCATAGCCACTTGGCACCAAGCATCGTAATCGGTCGGATCGTCCATTAACTTCACACCAAAAGTCATCGCTGTACGAATAGCGGCCTCTGACTGTGCGCTAACATAATCAACGGCAGGCGTATTGGTGAAATAGCGCTCGAAAATATGACTGATCATATCGACAACGCCGGCGGCAATTTGATATTTAGGCAATGAGTAGAAAAGTTCAGGATTGACCACTGAGAGCACCGGTCGAATCGCCTCTGACGCGGTACCCAATTTCAGACTTTGGTGATTGATCACAATACGAACGGACTGTTCACTACCAGCGGCCGGAATCGTCAAGACGGTTGCAACAGGCAACGCCTTTTCAATGGCAACACCTTTGGTGAAAAAGTCCCACGGATCACCATCGTAGTAAGCCGCAGCGGCTGCTACCTTGCAAGTATCAATGACGCTACCGCCGCCCACGGCAAGAAGACAATCCACTTCGCTGCGCACGGCGACTTCTTTGACTTTTTGTGCAAAGGACAACTGCGGATTAGGGCGCACGCCACCCATCGTGAAATACTCAATGCCGACCGCTTCGAGCGACTCTTGTACCGCGGCAATCGTGCCGTTTTTGATGGCACTGCCGCCACCGTAAACAATCAATACTTTGCCGATACCGAGTTTTTGGAGTTCTGCTCCGATATGACGATGTTCATCTTTGCCAAATAAAACGCGAGTGGCATTGCGGTAGTTGAAGTTGAGCATAACGGATGTCCTGCAAATAAGAATTGTTGACAATTCTCACTATTGTAAACCAACACTTGAACTAAAATAGTTTTGTTTTATCTCGTACTTTTCGAAAGGAAAAGAACCATGACCGCTGAAGTCAAAAACCTCGAGCCGGGCCTTCCTGCCCTTTTACCCGAAACCACCCAAACGATGGACACCTTGATGGCTGCTGAAGTCATCAAAAAGGCGTTGCAATTAGCCGTTGACCAAGACGAGCTGTGCTTGCAAGAACAGATCACGATTACTGAAATCCCCTCCTCGCCCTTTGGTGAAGAGTTGCGTGCAGCAGACTTTGAAAAGCGCTTCAACGCCTTAGGCCTTGAAGGCGTTCATATCGACGAAGTCGGTAATGTCATCGGTACGCGTCCGGGCACGGGACCTGAGCCTCGTGCGAAGCTTGTCATTGCTGCTCACTTGGATACGGTCTTTGCCAAAGACAGCAACTTCAAGGTGCGCAAAGAAGGCAACTGCTACTACGCCCCCTCGATCGGTGACGACTCCCGCGGCTTGGCTGCTCTTTTACAAGTGATCCGCATGTTCCAAGAACTCAAGATCGAAACCTTGGGTGACATTATCTTCGTTGCGAACGTGGGTGAAGAAGGCGAAGGTGACCTTCGCGGTGTCAAGCACTTGTTCCGTGACCCGAACGTTGACGTGGATGCGTTTATTTCGATCGACTGGGCGGATCCAAGCGATGCTATCGTGGGCGCAACGGGTAGCCTTCGCTATCGCGTGCACTTTGACGGCCCGGGCGGCCACAGCTACTTGGGCTTCGGTCAACCCTCGGCCATTCATGCTTTGATGCGCACAAGCGAAACCTTGGCCGATCTTGAAGTGCCTGCTGAACCCAAGACCACGTACACGGTGGGTGTGATTCGCGGCGGTACGACCGTCAACTCCATCGCCGCTCACGCCTCGATGGATATCGACATGCGAAGCACGGACAACACGAGCCTTTTGGCATTGCGTGACAAGGTTATGTCATGCTTTGACAAGGCCGCTGATGCAGAAAACCAACACTGGGGTGTGACCGATGAGGCCAACAAGGTAAAAGTGACGGTTGAAAAGATCGGCGATCGTCCGGCCGGCCAACAACCCTACGAAAGCCCGGTGTGCCAATCGATCCGCGCTGGTCTTTTGGCCTTAGGTTTGCCGCTTCATAAGTATGTGTCTACGTCGGGTGACCACAACGTGCCTTTGAGCATGGGTATCCCCGCTCTGGCCATGGGTGGCGGCGGACGCAACTGGAAGATGCATACGCTGGAAGAAGGCTATGAACATAAAGATGCCTATCAAGGACCGCAATTGACGTTCTTGATGGCCTGTTCAATGGTCGGCGTTAAGGATCTGACGAGCGGGATCCTGAAAAAACGCTGCACTTGCCAGAAATAATCAGCACTAGCTGAAAAGAGAAACGCTCGGAAACACACCTCCGGGCGTTCTTTTTTAGACTAAACGCTATTTGCCAACGACTTTAGGTTTCTATACATCAAAAACTGATGCGTGACAATGTATTTTGGATATTCTGAAGCCAAGGGCTTCTCAAATTAAGGAGAACAGGTATGCCTGCAAAAATTATTTTGACCGATGGCCTCAAAGTTCCCATACACATTTGGACCGAGGACATCGATGATACGAGCATTGAACAGCTCAAAAACGTTGCACAACTGGATTTCGTTTTTCATCACGTCGCAGCGATGCCCGATGTGCACGCAGGAATGGGCGCGACGATCGGTAGCGTCATTGCCACAGAAGGAGCAGTGATTCCGGCCGCGGTTGGCGTCGATATTGGCTGCGGCATGTTAGCCGTCCCCACGAATTTAAAGCGCGAAACCTTCGACAGCCGCGACCTCGATCGATTGCTCAATGAGATTACGCGTCGTGTACCACTAGGACGTGGCCAATACCGACAAAAAGATGTCTTAATGACTCGATGCATGCCTTTCGCTCAGCCGTTGGAAGCGATCAAGCGGCGTCATCCTAATATTTTGTCGCGCATGAGTTCGGCGGATTGGCGAGCTCAACTCGGCACCTTAGGTAGTGGCAACCACTTCATCGAGATTGCGGCTGACACCGAGGATAAACTCTGGATCATGCTTCACACGGGCTCTCGCGGTGTGGGTAACATCATGGCGTCTTACTTTATCGCTAAGGCTAAAGAAGCGTGCGCCGCTCGGGCTGAAACACTGCCCGACTCTAACCTTGCCTACTTCACCGAAGGTACCGCGATTTTTGATGATTATATGGATGCGGTCAATTGGGCGCAGGCCTACGCATTTGAAAATCGACAATCGATTTTAGAGCAGGTCCTTGAGGCGCTAAGAACCATTGCGCCGGCAGTCGACATTAGCTCTGAAATCATTAATTGCCATCACAACTATGTCACCAAAGAAAAGCACTTCGGCAAAGATATTTGGGTAACACGCAAAGGCGCCATTCGAGCCGGAATCGGCGAGAAAGGCATTATTCCGGGCAGTATGGGTGCGCAGTCTTATATTGTTGAAGGCTTGGGCGAAGCAATGGCCTTTGAGAGCACCTCGCACGGTGCAGGCCGCACCATGAGTCGCACTCAGGCAAAAAACGCCTTTACGGTTGAAGACCTTGTGGCGCAAACCGAAGGTGTGGTTTGCCGCAAGGATGCGTTTGTGCTCGATGAGATACCCGCGGCTTACAAAGACATTGATGCAGTCATTGAAAATCAACAAGACCTCTCTAAAGTCATTGTCCGCCTTAAGCAACTGGTGTGCGTTAAAGGTTAGAGGATAACTTCAAGAGGCGCTTTAACTAGCGTTTCCGCTTAAGCGTCGGCGTGCCTTAAAACTTTTTAGGCTCGCCGGCTTTTTGCAATTTGGCCCGCTTATGCTTTACGTAATGAATGCCACTTTGCAAAACCACCGAAGCACAAATGAGCGCCAAGCCGATATAAAACGAGAAATTAAGATCCTTGGCTTCGTGGAAAATAATCATGGCCAAGACAATGCTATAGACGGGCTCAAGGTTATAGCTTAAGTTCACCGTGAAAGCCGACAAGCGTTTCAAAGCCTCAACCTGAAGCGAGAACATCCCCACCGTGCAAAAACTTGCCAAGCAGAAAAGATAGAAGAAGTCCCGCGTATCGGGAACAATTGTGGCCACGGGAAAGAATTTCAGATAAATGGGCAGAATCAAACTCATGATGACAAAACTTGCTAAGAGCTCATAGAAGAGAAACGTCATCAAAGGATAGTCTGAGCCCACCCGACGGTTTTCAATCGTTAGCATCGCACCAACGATAGCTGACAGCACCCCCAGAATAATCCCCGTTTGATAGCGCGTATCGAAATGGAAAATAAGCGCAATGCCTAAAATCGTCAATAAACTAAGACCAATCTCAAGCGCAGAGAACGGACGTTTACTCCAAATTGGATCGATAATTGCTGTAAAAAAGCCCAAGGAGGCGAAACACACCACGCCAATGGAGACATTGGAATATTTAATAGAGCCGTAAAAAAGTAGCCAGTGCACCGCCAGCAAAAAGCCGACCCAAGCAATGCGCAACACGTCTCGAATCGGCAGACGAATTTTTCCTTTGGTGGCTAATAGATAAAGCCAGAAAAAGAAACTTGCCATCATCACCCGATACCACACCAAAAGACCTTCATTGACCGTAATTAAACGGCCGAGCACGCCCGTAAACCCTGCAAGCAAAATGGAGACATGAAGGATAATGAACGCGTAAGAGAGCATGTTTTTTTAATGGGAGAGTCTGAAAAAAGTGCTGAGCATTATATCCTTGGCTCTTTGGCAACACAAAGAGCAATCTCTTGCTTCACTTTAAGATTTTCACCAATCGCCGCGACCCTGTGATATATTCAGTAGTTGAATTCAAGTCGGAGAATCATCATGCGAAAAAAATCCTCCAAGGCGCCAGCAAGTCGCGCCCAATTCTCCAGTGTCTTTGACGACATTTTCGGCATGAAAGCCTGGCAATCCAGAAAAAATCATCGCGATAAAAAGAGCATTCCTTGGCAATGGGCCTTGTGGGGTGCTTTGGCCTTTTTTGCCATCGGCTTTTTAATGCCGACCGATTCCATCTGGATTTTGCTTGTTGCTATCGCCGCCGCGGTTATCTTTTATTTAGCACGCTCAACCGAAACAGTAAACGAACAAGTGTTGCTTTTAACCGATGATCGCTCACCGAGCCAAAAAGCTGCTCACAAAGAACGCACCGCTCGAGCTCAAAAGGCACAAAAAGCTCAAACTCAAGCCACTGAACCTGCTCCCGCTCACCGCCGCCCCGGCCGTCCTAAAGGCAGTACCAATAACGCTAAAGCTGAGCAAAGTACAAACACTTCTGCTAAACAAACGAGCACGAAAGCAAAGGCTAAAGCGCAAACAAGCTCAGCAGAACCCGCCGCAAAGGCTACGCCTGCTCGCACTCCCCGCAAACGCGGCCCTCGCCAACAAGCCAAGGTGTTGGCATCGGCAGCCCCGGAAGCTCAAGTTCTCAAAGCGGTTGCTAACGAAAACGCGAAAGCTGCTGTTGAAGCCCCTGCACCGGCTCAAGTCGCCGAAGTGACCGCTCCTCGTCGTGGCAGAAAGCCCGGAAGCAAAAATAAACCCAAGACGACAACCACGCCGACGACAAAGGCTCGCTCTCAAAGCTCGGCACCGAAGCGTCGCCCTCGCAAACCGCGCAATGAACCTTCCGCTACCCAAGTGACTCAGCCGGCTACGACAGAGGCTACTGCTGCGGTCCCTGCCACCGAGCAAACGACGGCCACGCCGCAAGAGCCTAAGGCTTAAATTGTTATAACAATCCTCCATCCTCACGGCCGCTCCACTCGAGCGGCCGTTGTCATTCATAGACATCTTTTTGTCGGCAAAAAATAACGCAATCAGGAAAAACGCTCTAAGTGACAAAGCTTAGAGAGGCTTAATCTGCCTATTGATCGATCTGCCAAACTCTAATACCATGAAATTTAATGCGGCTTTTTAACCGCTTCATTTTCTTAATTTTTTATACAAATGAGGGCAGACAATCATGTTTGATAGCATGTTCTGGTATTTATTTATCTGTCTGGCATTCTTTGCGATCGGCGACTTCCTTGGTGTAGCCACCAAGGCTAAATTGTCCGCCGTTTTCGTCAGTTTGATGCTCTTTTTAATCTTCTTTCTCTTTGACTGGATTCCTGATGATGCGGTCAATCGTGCCGGTTTGTCGCAAATCGGTCGCTGGGCTGCGGGCTTCGTGGTCTTCGGCATGGGTACCACAATTAATATGAGAGAATTGATGGCTGAGTGGCGGACGGTGGTCACTGCCTGTCTGTCTATGGCCGTCCTTTGGGTGGCCATTGTCATCTTGACGCCCATTATCGGTTACAGCGAAGCCATCGTTGTGTTGCCGATTTTAAATGGCGGCATTATTGCCACTCAAGTGATGACCTCTGCCGCGATGGAGCAAGGCCTGACGATGGCCGCCGCTTTAGGTACGATCGTCTTTGCCGTGCAAAAGTTCTGCGGTACCCCATTTGCTTCTTACTTCGGTTTAAAAGAAGCCCGCATCGTTCTCGAAGAGTACCGCCGCACGGGCATCAATCCCAATAAGCCTGCACCGAAAGCCGGTGAAGAACCGAAATTGATGTTCTGGGAACAAAACAAGAAGTTCTACGGTCAATTTGTTTGCCTGGGTATTACCGCTTTCTTCGTTTGGGTTGCTTCCTGCATCGGTTCTATGACGGGATTGAGTTACACCATCTGGTGCTTGATCTTAGGCGCCTTTATGGCCAGTACGGGTTACGTGCCGAAAAATATCCTTGTTAAAGCCAACGCTGCCGGTATCTTCAATATCGCTGTGTTTGCTTCGATCATTCCGGCTCTCTCGAAGATCAGACTCGAAGACTTGGTCACGCTTGGCTTAAATACCGCCATTATTTTCGTCGTAACGCTCGTGTTGCTTTACGTCTTCTTTGGCATCTTGCCCTTGTGGAAAGTTCAAGGTCACAAGAACGTTGCCTTGGGCGTTTCGGCCGCTCAATTGTTGGGCTTCCCCGCCACGTACTTGATTGCGAACGAAGTGGCACAAGCCGCCGCTGAAAACGAAGAAGAAAAACAAGTAGTACTCGATGCCATTATGTCGAAGTACTTGGTCGGTGGCTTCACAACCGTGACCTCGGTCTCGGTGATTATTGCCGGCTTCTTCGAAAAATTACTCTAACCGTTACTTGATTATGAGGATTTGACGCTATGTTTAAATTTGACGCTCAAGACTATCCTTACGCTTCCAAGCGCCACGTCGTCTACGCGAAAAACGGCATGAGCTGCGTAGGTAACCCGTCCGGTGCCGCCGCAGGTCTTCGCGTTTTACAAAAAGGCGGTAACGCAATTGACGCAGCCGTTGCAGTCGCCACGGCTCAACCGGTTGTTGAACCGACAGGTAACGGTTTAGGTGCTGACTGCTTCGCATTGATTTGGTACCAAGGCAAGCTCTACGGTATCAATGGCTCCGGTCCCTTACCCAAATTGGCCTCCATTGCCAAACTCAAAGAACGCGGCTTTGACTCCATTCCGCCCTATGGCGTGGAGCCGATCGACGTTCCGGGTGCTGTTGGCGGCTGGATGGCCATGCATGAGCGCTTCGGTCGCTTGCCCTTAGAAGAAGTGATGGCACCCGCCATTGAGTACGCCGAAAATGGCTACCCGGTCTCGCCCAACATCAGCCGCTTGTGGGAAGAAGCTTGGGGCATCTACGGCAAATTTAAGGATCGTCCGGAATTTAAGGGCTGGTTTGACACCTTTGCACCGAATAACACCTGGTACCGTCCCGGTGAAGTCTTCAAGAGCCCGGATATGGCTAAGACGTTGCGCGAAATCGCTGCCACAAAGGGCGAATCCTTCTACCGCGGCGAGCTTGCCAAGAAGATGGACGCCTTCATGAAAGAACACAACGGGTTCTTGCGCTATGAAGACTTGGCCGCTTATCACCCCGAATGGGTTGAGCCCATTAAGACCAACTACCGCGGCTATGACGTCTGGGAAATTCCGCCCAATAGCCACGGCATCACGGTGTTGATGGCCCTGAACATTTTGAAGGGCTTTGAGTTCGGCGAACGCGACACTGTCGATACGATGCACAAGCAAATCGAAGCTATGAAGCTTGCCTTCGTGGACACGATGGAATACGTGGCCGAGCCTTCTCACATGCTCGTGACGGCAGAACAATTGCTGTCGCAAAAGTATGCTGATGATCGCCGTGCTCTCATCAAACCCGATAGCGCTTTGATGCCTGAAGTGGGCGATCCGCGCTACAGCTCCACCGTCTACTTTGCAACCGCTGACGCTGAAGGCAATATGGTGAGCATGATCCAAAGTAACTTCCGCGGCTTCGGCTCCGGTATCGTCATTCCGGGCACGGGCATCTCTTTGAATGACCGCGCTCAAAACTTCCGCTTTGACGAAACGCATCCCAATGCCTACGAAGGTGGCAAGCGCCCGTACCACACGATCATTCCGGCCTTCATCAGCCAAGGCGATAAGCCGATCAGTGCTTTGGGCATTATGGGCGGCTGGATGCAACCGCAAGCTCACTTGCAAGTGATCATGAACATGATTGACTTCGGTATGAACCCGCAACAAGCCTTGGACGCTCCACGTTGGCAATGGATCGGTGGCAAGAAGGTGGAAGTCGAACAAGACACGCCCAATCACATCATCCGACTCTTGCAACGCATGGGTCACAACATCGTTGTGCAACCAGATCCCTATCACATGGGTCGTGGTCAAGTGATTTTGCGCGATGACAACGGTGTGCTTTGTGCCGGTACTGAAAAGCGTACGGACGGCCAGATTGCTTCTTGGTAATCAATAGTCTTTTGACGCTTTAATCTTCGACCCGAAAGGATTGTCTTTTCGGGTCGATTTTTTTGTGTAGCGATTAGAAACTGAGCGTTTCGTTGTCTTTTACGATGATAACGTCCTGCACTGCTCGCTTTGCCAAAGCCTCTTGCAAGGTTTTACGTGTAAGCGTTGCATGTGGAACCGTGTCCATGTGCGAGGCAACGATCACAGCGTCAGGAGCCTCTTGCCGTACCTTCTCAATATCGCCGACATCCATAATTAATCGACCTTCATCGATAAGCGTCGCCGCGCAAGCATTAACAATAATCACATCGGGCGCGTGCTTGACTAAAGCTTTTTCAACGCCCTCAAACCAAACTGTATCGCCCGCAACATAAAGCACCTTTTCTCCGTCAGCTTTAAAAACGACACCACAACTGTCGCCACAAGGCTTAATCGTGCCGTGCAGACCTTCAGTTTTGCAAAGACTCACCCCGTCAAATTGTGTTTCTTGCGTTAAAACACGAACATCTTTAAAACCGTTTTGCTGCATCACAGCGCAGTCGGACTCGTTTTGCACAAATGTTGTTACCGATTTATCCAATGATGTACCGACTATTCCATCAAGACTCATATCGATATGATCCGGATGTACGTGCGTGATGATATAAGCATCTACGCCGTCGAGTACTTCTTCGACCGACATTGGTAAATCACACATCGGCATGGGAATAGTTTCCATGGCGGGATCCGGACATCGATACAAGGGCAACATTTGGAAAGTACCGAATGCTCCTTTGGGCATTAACCAAGGATCGATAAGAAACACCTTATTACAGTAGGTGAGTTTGAGCGTTGCATTGCGAATTTGATGTATTTTCATGATTTATCTCCTAAATTCAACATCAAAGGAATCTTTTGATGTACAGTTTGAACCTTCAAGTTACTTGAAGGTCAAGACATGAAAATTGGAGAACTCGCTGCTCGAACAGGTTGCTCGGCCCCGACAATTCGCTTTTATGAAGAAAAAGGATTGATCTGCTCAAAACGCAACTTTGCTAATTATCGCGTCTACGATGAAGTGGCCATTGAGCGTTTGCAATTCATTGCCGATTGCCGGGCAAATGGGATGAAGTTATCGTGCATTGAAGAGCTTTTAGCCTGCCGAGATGACATTTCGAAAACGCCCGATAACATCCAAGAGCGTATCGAATCAATACGTACTCAAGCGCATGAGCACATCGAGCAAATGCACCGGATTCTCGCGTTTTTAGATGAACTAGGTAAGAAATTGACAAAAGAAAAATCACGGTGAATTTATTTTGTGTTATGCAAACGATATGCCTTGTACCGATACTGAAAAGCGTACGAACGATCAGATTGTTTCTTGGACATCGATAATCTTTTGACGTTTTAATCTTCGTCCCGACAGGATTGTCTTTTCGGGTCGATTTTTGTACTAATCACCTTCAAACCTCATAAGACAAAAAGCCCAAAGCTCTGCTCTCGCAAGAGAAGCTAGAATCGCTGCTTAAAATATTTTTATTCCTCTGGAGATAACATCTACTACATGTGAGATTCCTCAAGTTACTCCTGCCAAATAGGTTTTTCGCCATTAGGAAGATTAATGTATGGTCTTGCTCCTCTATTTTCGTCCATTTGACAACTCAGAATTTGCACTCAACTTGAGAGGATTGTTTTTCATTTTTATCATAATTCTGCGAATACTGAAGAGGTTCCCAAAGGAATTGGACCTAGCGTACGACTTTCAATGGTTCAATTTCTTCTTTTCAAGTCAGAAAGAGTTTCTTTTTTCTACTGACTCTTCGATAATCTGTTCGCTGAATAATTTGAAGCATCCAATTTATAGGCTAACACGAACATCTGGGGTAGAAAGACAAAGAGCTAGAAAGTCTCAAAACTCTCTAGCTCTTAAATTATGGTGGCCGGGACGGGAATCGAACCCGTACGCCTTTTTATTGGCGGCGGATTTTAAGTCCGCTACGTCTACCAATTCCGTCACCCGGCCAACCAATTCTGTAAATGAAAAAAGCTCTAACGAGCTTCCTTCTGAAAACTGGAGCGGGAAACGAGTCTCGAACTCGCGACCTCAACCTTGGCAAGGTTGCGCTCTACCAACTGAGCTACTCCCGCATTCAAAGATGCGTCATCTTCCAGAGAAAAGCTTGGAGGCGCGAAGCGGAATCGAACCGCTGTA
>DCTK01000067.1:0-1624 GCA_002329575.1 Sutterella sp. UBA1442
GGTTGTATTTCCAGTGAAAGTAGGACATTGCCTGGCTCCCCATTTAAAAAGCCTCGGAACTAAAAAGCCGAGGCTTTTTTCATGGACGATTTTGGTTGCAAACTGCGATACAATAAAACGATTACCTTGGCATAATGCCTTGGTTAATGCCTAAAAAGGGTTCGCATGATTTTTAGACGCACACTTGTTTCAGAATTGGCCAACACAGCAGGTGCTGTGTTTACGGTCATTTTCTCGATTGTTTTGACAATCGGTCTTGTGCGCATTCTCGGTATGGCCGCCGGTGGCCGCATTGACAGCGGTACTGTGATGGAAATGGTGGTCTACGAAGCTCTTATCAATATGGCTCCGCTTCTCGGTGCCTCCCTTTTTATTGCCACGCTCATCACACTGACTCGTAGTTGGCTCGATAGCGAAATGGTCGTTTGGTTTTCTTCAGCTGGTATCAGTTTAACTGCCTGGATTCAGCCCGTTTTGCGTTTCAGTATCCCTATCATTCTTTTAATTACTGTTTTGTCACTTTTCATTTCCCCATGGGCCAAAGGCCAAAGTGAAATGAATCGTGAGGTCTATGCGCAGCGCGATGACGTTGATCGACTTTCTCCCGGACGCTTTATTGAATTAAGCGGAGGACGACAAGTTCTCTTTATCGAAGAAATTTCCGATAACGGCGAGACCGTTAAAAATGTCTTCTTGACGCAAACCAATCTCGAAGACGAGATGGTGGTCGTTGCTGAATCGGGTAGAGTGATAGTTAACGAAGCAGGCGACCGATATGTTGTGTTGGAAAACGGTCGTCGTTATGAGGCTAAAACCGGATCTGCGGAGTTTAAAGTTACCGATTTTGAAACGTACGGATTGAGGCTAGATGTTAAACCGGACTCTGCCATGCAAATGAGAGACGTTGACACTCAGCCTTTACCGATGCTTTTTGCGCAGAAAAATAATAAAGAAGCACAAGCTGAGCTTGTTTGGCGTCTGTCTTGGCCTATAGCAACGTTAAACCTCTTGATGATTGCCATACCGCTTTCTTATACCAATCCGAGAGCAGGCAGAAGCATTAATGTGATTATCGCCTTGCTCTTGTTCGTGCTTTATCTAAACGGAATTAGTGTAGGTGAGGCGCTTGTGGTCAGCGGAGATCTGTCAATGATTTCTGCGCTCGTGCTCTTGAATCTCGTCTTTACGATTCTGGCCGTTTTACTCTTTTTACGGAGAACGGTCTGGCAGCGATGGTTACCAGCGTCGCTGAGCTGGCACAATTTATTTAATCGAGGTGCACGATGAAAGTTATCACGCGTCATCTGACTAAAGAAATTCTGCAAGCTACAGGGTTCGTCCTTTTGGCGATTGTGGCCCTATTCGCGTTCTTTGATCTTGTGCGTCAGATGGAGCGTATCGGAAGCCGTTATAGCCTATTGGATGCCTTCATCATCACGGGTCTTAATCTTCCCATGCGAATTTATGAGGTGATGCCGATTGCGGCATTGCTTGCTACCGTTTTCGTCATGAGCCAGTGGGCAGCGCGATCCGAATTTACGATTTTGCGTGTTGCGGGTTTGTCTCCCGTGCGGTTGGCCGGTATCTTGATGGTGCCGGGCATCATTTTGATGCTCTTTACCTA
>DCTK01000067.1:1679-5075 GCA_002329575.1 Sutterella sp. UBA1442
AATGAAAGACGCTACTGGCGAAAATAAAGTACGCTATATCAACGTCAAACAGATTACGCCGACGGAAGAAGCGCGTGAGTGGCGCATTTATGACTTCGATAATGATCAGTCGCTCACTAACATTATTGCGGCTAAAACCGGCCGTTACGTCAATCGCCAGGGTTGGGTGTTGGATAATGCCATCAATACCTCTTTGCCTCGATTGGCAGACTTGGATGTCTCGCCCGTCCTTGAGCGCGTGATGGTTTCCGATCCCGTGAGCATGATGTTTAAAACGGCGATTGATCCCAGTATTTTCAGCGTGATGATGCTTTCACCTGAGAACATGTCTATGCGATCTCTGTATCGCTATGTCAATCATCTTGAAGAGTCTCGTCAGCAGTCGGGGCGATATCAAATAGCTCTTTGGAACAAGGCCTTCTATCCTGTCGCAATTTTAGTGATGATTGCATTGGCCATGCCTTTCGCTTACATGAACCGTCGTTCCGGGGGAGTCAGTATCAAGATTTTCGGCGGAGTGATGATTGGTCTTGTGTTCTATACTGTTAATAACCTTTTCTCTTACATAGGAATGCTCAATACTTGGTCGCCGCCTGTTGTTGCTATGGTCCCGACTGCTTTCATGTTGATTTTGGCTATGATTGGTCTTTGGTTGGTTGAAAAGCGTTAGTGAAAGAACCGACGGCCTATTTATAATAAAACGGACATTACATTTTAATGATGTCCGTTTTTCTTTCTGTGCAGATTAGTTGGTCGCTACAGAGCGAAGCTTGAGTTTTTGATATATTTTTTGGAAAGTAGATTTGGGTGATGCAGTAATCTAATGTGACAGAGCGGTACTTTATTATTCGATGGTGTCGTGTAATCATCGTTCATGTTTTAGCAGTGCAAGATTACGAAAGAGCATTAAGGGTGACAAATGAAAAGCCTAAATCATTATGTGCAACTGACGCAAACTAAATTAGTAAGGCTCATTTACTCCGATTTTTGAGGGAAACCGTGTGTTCAAAATGAAAGCTATTTTATCGATTATGCATAGGATTCTTACAAATTCAATATTGAGTTAACGGGGTTAAGATTTTAAACTCTTTACCAAGAGGCTCTACAGCAAGGAGGTCTAGCTATGGTTCATCATTTTTTTGGTCCTCATTTCTTAGGGGCTCCTGTTTTCCCTGGTATCCCTAATTTTGTTTTGCTTCTATTGATTATTGCTGCGTTTTGGTACTTCGCGCGTAAACGCCATCAAACCGTGGATGGTTCACTGCAAGACTCCACTATCCAAGGAGAGGATCCGCAAAGACAATTACGGGATCAAAACGAAGCTCTTCAAAAGGAAATTGAGTATTTACGGCGGCAAAATGAATTGTTACAAACGTTATTAGAGCGTCAGGTGAAACGTGAAGGTAACTAGGTTTGCTAGGGCCCCGTGGCGATGTGATCAATAAAAGATACGCAGTGAATTTATTTTTTTCGAGACCGTATTAAGGGACGGTCTCGAAAACTTTTTGTGTGCCTGGCATGGCACTTTATCTAACGAGTGAAAGTCCTGAGGGCGGTCAGAATAGCGACAAGCCCATAGCCAAAACCAAGGGTGTCCCTCGCGAGGGGGAATCTGAAAGCAGGCGTAGGCAAACCTCTGGTCCGACGAATAGAAACTTCGTGAGGCGGTAATCAGGTGGATAAGACTGCAAAACAAGTCGAAGTCCAATGCTATTCCGGAACCTGAAGCCGTAAACGAAGCGGATAGATGGAGGGAAAGATAAAGTCCTTATCCAGGGAGGCCTCACAGACGTTGATCAACAAACGAAGTCAACGGAGCAAAACTAGCTGTGAGGAGTCAGCAGAGACCATAGTAGGGAGTGGATGGCACTCACGAAGGGTCGAAATTAGTAACAGGAGGCATACTGAGTAAGCCAACCGACTCGATGATAAGGCAATTGCGAAAAGCAAACCAAAGAAAAAGTAGCGACGGAATCGTAAGGATATCGATGGTCTTGGAGAGCGGGAGGACGAACGAAGAATATGTCGCCAAACCGAAGTAAAAACGATGGTCACACTGGAAGCCATACTAGATCGAAACAACTTAAACCGAGCATGGAAACAAGTTGTTAAGAACAAGGGAAGCGCTGGCGTGGACGGGATGAAGGTCACAGATCTTCTGTCTCATCTGCGTGAGCACGGCCCCGAACTGGTGCAGGCCATAAAGGAAGGGAGCTACAAACCCCAACCCGTTTTACGCGTATTAATCCCAAAAGAGGAGAAAGGCAAATTCAGACCGTTGGGGATCCCTACGGCAACGGATCGTCTGGTACAGCAAGCTGTGCAACAAAAGCTGAGCGAGAATACGAACAGGTATTCAGAGACAGCAGTCACGGTTTCCGACCGAACAGAAGTTGCCACACGGCACTGAAACAGAGTCTAAAACACGCCAATGAGGGCTATCGATGGGTAATCGACCTAGATCTGGCGAAATTCTTCGACACGGTTAACCACACGAAACTGCTCCAACTCCTGTCGGACAGAATCAAGGATGGTCGTGTTATTTCGCTTATTCACAAGATGCTGAGGGCTCCGATCAAGGATGTCGACAAAATCACGACATGCACGATCGGAACTCCGCAAGGAGGTCCGATCTCTCCAACACTGGCCAATATCGTATTGCACGAGTTGGATAGAGAACTGGAAAAGAGAGGGCACAGGTCGGTCAGGTATGCTGATGACATGATGATCTTTTGCAAAAGCCGAAAGGCTGCGGAAAGGACATTAAATCACATCAAACCGTTCATCGAAAAGAAGCTTTTTCTCCAACTCAATGACCAGAAAACAAAGATCCGACACATCGCGTCTGCCGATGTGAAATTTTTAGGTTTTGGTTTCTGGGCAGACCGAGGAGGAGTCATCAAAGCTAGGCCTCACAAAAAGTCGAAAGATAAATGTAAGGCAAGACTCAAGACGTTGACCAACCGTAACAGAGGCCAAAGCCTAGATACTTTCAGAGACAAACTCACCGAATTTGTCCGGGGATGGGTGAACTATTTCCGAGACACGAGTATGGCGATGTTTGTGAGGAGAACAGACGAATGGCTGAGACGGCGGATACGACAGATATACTGGAAGCAGTGGAAAAAGACCAGCACGAAATATTGTGCCCTGGTCAAGCTAGGTAAATCGAAAGAGCAAGCCTGGAAATTCGCGAATACGAGAAAATCGTACTGGCACACTGCGAAAAGTCAGATCTTGTCGACAACTCTGACAAATGAATTTCTTCAATCTAAGGGATGGGTCTGTCTGAACGATGTATACAAATCAGGCAGAGTTCGTTACTGATAACCGCCCACTACGGAGCCGTACGGTGGGTGGTGTGGAAGGACGGCTGGCAGAATAACTACCAGCCTC
>DCTK01000014.1:0-500 GCA_002329575.1 Sutterella sp. UBA1442
TACGCAATACCGCCGATTATGCTTTGGCAGGACGTTCGCTTCCATTGGCAATGGTCATTACGGCCACCTTTGCCACTTGGTTTGGTAGCGAAACGGTCCTGGGTTTGCCCGGCCGCTTCATTGAAGGCGGTATTGCCGGTGTCATCGAAGAGCCCTTTGGCTCGGGTATGGCATTGATTCTCGTGGGCATGTTCTTTGCCCGTAAGCTCTACAAGATGGATTTGTTAACCATCGGCGACTTTTACCGTAAACGTTTCGGTAAAAAGGTCGAGCTTGCGTGCGCCTTTTTCATCATATTGTCTTACCTCGGCTGGGTGGGTGCACAAGTGGCCGCCTTGGGCCTTGTGCTTAACCTCATCACCGAGGGCGCTGTGAGTGTGGCTGCCGGCATGACGATCGGCACCTTTGTCGTGCTCTTTTACACGGTCTACGGCGGCATGTGGTCAGTGGCAGTCACGGACTTTTTCCAAATGATCATCATTGTGGCAGGTCTTCTTGCT
>DCTK01000014.1:549-10341 GCA_002329575.1 Sutterella sp. UBA1442
ATGATGATCGGCTCCATCCCGCAACAAGACGTCTTTCAACGCGTCATGAGTGCCAAGGATGCTAAGACGGCATCCCGCGGTCCGATCCTGGGTGGCATCTTCTACATCTTCTTTGCTTTTGTGCCGATGTTTATCGTCTGCGCAGCCGTGTTGGCCATGCCCGGTGTCGGTCAAATGTTGCTTGAAACCGATCCGCAACGCTTATTGCCTACGCTTATCCGTGACTACATGCCGTGGTGGCTTCGTGTGCTCTTTTTCGGTGCCGTGTTAAGCGCCGTGATGTCAACCGCATCGGCCACGATGCTTGCGCCTGCCACGACCTTTGTGGAAAACGTGTTGCGTAATTTCATTCGCATCGAAGGTCGTGAATTACCCTTGATGCGTATCACGCTTGCCGTGTTCGCAGTCTCGGTCCTTTGCTACAGCCTCGCCTTGGAAGGCACGGCGATTTACGACATGGTCGCCATGGCTTACCAATTCCCGGTTGTGGGTGCTTTCTGGCCCTTGGTAATGGGTATTTACTGGAAGCGCGCCACGACGCAAGGCGCTTGGTTCTCGATCATCGCAGGTGGCATTGCCTGGACACTTTTGACCATCACGCCCGCAGGCGAAGTCTTCCCCTCGGTCTTGGGTGGCTTTATCGTCGCCGGTTGCGGCATGGTGCTCGGAAGCCTCCTGCCGACTCAAAGCAACGCTCGCTACCGTCAATGGCAAGCAGCTCGCGAATTGGCCTCAGCCCCTTCGGTCTAATAAACTGAAAACGTTGCTCTCCCCTAACGCACAGGGCCCGGCAAACGCCGAGCCCTGTTCTTCTTTATGAGGACCAAATCAAATTAAAGCTTCGTGAGTTTTGCTAGCGACAAAAGCAACTCTTTTGTGCCCACGTCATCAAACTGCACACGAATACGAGCGTCGTCGCCCATACCGACAAGATTTAATACACGACCTTCACCGAACTTCGGGTGCAAAACGCGATTGCCCACCGCAAAGCCTTTAAACTCCACCTTAGCGGCCATCTTTTGCACCGCAGGATCAGCCTTTGCTCGAGCAAAACCGGTTGAGCGGTGACCGTCTCCGTAAGACTTCCCGGCGTACTTATTGCCGTAGCCACCCGAGTAACCGCCTCGCGAGCCGTAGCTCGAGGACCTGTAACCACCGTAACTGGAACGCGAAGAACCGTAGCCTGAACCATAGTCACGATCGCCCCAAGANNCTGCGACGGCTTCGAGAATCGCCCTCGTCATCCCAACCGAGCGACTGATCTTCATCTTCTGCGCGAAGTGAGCGACGACGGTCGTAGAGGTAAAGCAAGTGCTCTTCCCCGATTTCGTCCAAAAAGACGCTGGGACCGGAGTCAAAATATTGACCGCGAAGCATGCGAGATAAAGCAAACGTAATGTGCAAGTTCTTGCGGGCACGGGTAATGGCCACATACATCAAGCGACGCTCTTCTGACAAAGAATCTTCATCGCGNNCCCTTGGCAGAGTGCACGGTCATCATCTGAACGGCATCTTCGCCCTTTTGTGCCTGATTGTCACCGCTCTCAAGCGCGGCGTGAGACAAGAACCCCGCCAAAGACGTCATCTCATCGTCTTCGGCATCGTCTTCCAACTGATCGGCGCGCGAATCAATCCCAATGCCTTCTTCTACCAAGTAGGCCGTGGCCGCATTTTGCAATTCTTCCAAGTTCTCGATCCGATCTTGCCCTTCGCGCTCTTTTTGATAGTGTGCTTTAAGCCCACTTCGCTCCACGACCACTTCGATCATCTGAGGTAATGGCAAACAAGCGTACTCAAAGCGCATCGTGTCGATCAATTCGCAGAACGCCCGAATCTTTGAGCCCGCCGAACCTTCTAAAAGGGCCGCCGCTTCATAAAAACTCACCCCGGCTTCAAGCGCCTTTTGTTGCAGCGTTTCCATGCTCTTAGCACCAATGCCTCGCATCGGGAAATTCACCACGCGCAAAAAGGCCGTATCGTCTTTCGGATTTTCAATTAAGCGCAAGTAGGCCAAAGCGTGTTTAATTTCTGCGCGATCGAAGAATCGCATGCCACCGTAGACCTTGTAGGGAATGCCCGCTGCAGTCAATGCCTGCTCAAGCACCCGACTTTGGGCATTGGAGCGGTACAGAATGGCCACTTCGTGACGGGGTACACCGCGCGCAATGGCTTCCTTAATTTCTTGCACGCAATAATCCGCCTCCTCACGGTCGCTGTCGCCACGAAAAACTCGAATGCGTTCACCGTCACCGGAACTTGTCCAAAGGTTCTTACCGAGTCGATTGTCATTGTTGGCAATCAAATCATTGGCCGCATTCAAAATATGGCCGAAGGAGCGGTAATTTTGCTCGAGCTTAATTAAGTGCTCGATATTGAAATCCTTCTGGAAGTCGGTCATGTTGCCCACGCGTGCTCCACGGAAGGCGTAAATCGACTGGTCATCGTCACCCACGGCAAAGACGCTGTTGCCCGTATATTCACGACGATCATGGGGGTCAAAACCCGCCAAAAGTTTTAACCACTTGTATTGCAAACGGTTGGTGTCTTGGAACTCATCGACCAAAATAAAGCGGAATCGCTCCTGGTAGTGGCGACGAATGATCTCGTTTCGGGCCAAAAGCTCATAGCTTCGCATCAGAAGTTCGCCGAAGTCGACCACGCCTTCTCGGTTGCATTGCTCTTCATAAAGCGCATAAATTTTGGCTTTCTGAGCCCCTTGGCCGACCGTGGAGACCATCAGGTCTTTAGCACGCAGGCCGTCTTCTTTGGCGTGAGAGATAAAGCTTTGAACTTCACGCGGGAGGAAACTTTCTTCGGATATCCCGTGCGTTTTCATCAAGCGTTTAATGGCCGAGAGTTGATCGCTTTGATCGAGAATCTGAAACGTTTGCGGCAGTCCTACTTCCTTGTAGTGGCGACGAAGCATGCGGTTACACAAACCGTGGAACGTCCCCACCCACATGCCACGCGTATTGACAGCGATCGAAGCCGTGATACGGGTGAGCATTTCTTTGGCAGCCTTATTGGTAAAGGTCACGGCCAAAATTTCCATAGGAGAGACATTTTGTTCGATTAGCCACGCAATGCGCGTCGTTAACACGCGCGTTTTGCCCGATCCGGCACCGGCTAAAATCAGTGCACTTTCAGCCGGCAACGTTACCGCGGCTTTTTGTTGGGGATTTAATTTCTCGATAAAACTGAGCATTTCGCTTATGTCCGACACAAATAATTTTTGAGATAAGGGCGGTATTGTGCCAAATTTTTCGCACCCGTTTTGCCCAATGTTAATGCACTCAAATTAAGCTACCGATTTTTAAGGCTTTCGCAAAAAGACCGAAAACTTTTAGCCTGTGCATCCTTTTCAGAAAGACTCAAATTCTCGGTTATTGGCCAGGTGATGGCTAAGTCAGGATCGGCATAATGGATGGAACCTTCATCTTCGGGATGGTAGTAGTCCGAACACCGATAGCCAATAACGGCTTTCTCACTTAGACAAAGAAAACCGTGAGCGAACCCTTCGGGAATGAAAAATTGCTCAAAAGGCTTTAGTGTCACGCCAACCCAACGACCAAAGAAGGGACTCCCGGGTCTTAAGTCAACCGCTACGTCGAAAATTGAGCCTTCGAGCACAGTCACAAGCTTGGCTTGCGGAAATTGCTTTTGAAAATGTAGCCCCCGAAGCACGCCTCGCGAAGACACCGAGACATTATCTTGACAGAAAGTCACTGCCGGCAACACTTCTGCGTAGCGATTTTCGCGCCAGACTTCGGCAAAAGCCCCGCGAGCATCTCCGTGCACCGTGGGTTTTATGACCATGAGCCCCTCAATCTCACAGCGCTCAATGATCAAGTTTGAATCTTTACTTCTCGTCATAACGCTTTACCCAGTCTCGGTACGCCCCGCTTTTGACCGCAGCCAACCACTCAGGATTTTTCAGGTACCAATCAATCGTCTTCTGTAGCCCGTCAATGAGTCTTGTGCGAGCCCGATAGCCCAAAGCGTCATCGACGTCACGAGGATCCATCGCGTAGCGCCTATCATGCGCAGGACGATCTTTAACAAACGTGATTTTTTCCGCATGAGAGCGGCCCTCGGGATGCGCAATCACAATATCGCACAAGGCGCAAAGCGTACGCACGAGTTTTAAGTTTGTGACTTCGTCGCCTGAGGTGATGTTATAAACGGCACCCGCCTTGCCCTTTTCCACGACTGCCATCAGCGCTTCAACGTGATCGAGCACGTACATCCACTGTCTGCGATTCTCACCTGTGCCGTAAATAGGAATGCTTTGCCCGGAGCGGATTCGGTCAATGACTAACGGAATTAATTTCTCAGGAAACTGCCTCGGACCGTAGTTATTGCACGCATGAACGATAATCACAGGCAACTGATACGTCTTCCCATACCCACGCACAAAAGCATCTGCCGCAGCTTTACTGGCCGCATAGGGACTATTGGGTGCAAAGGGACTTTTGACGGAAAAAGGCGGATCGTTAACATCAAGGTCGCCATAGACCTCATCGGTTGAAATGTCGATGAAACGAAAACGGGCTTTGTCGTCCTGGGCAAGTTTCTCGTAATACAGTCTCACGGCTTCGATTAAGTGAGTCGTGGCAATAGTGTTGTTTTCCAGAAAACTCAAAGGCGTGTCAATTGATCGATCAACATGCGTTTGTGCGGCAAAGTGCACCACCACTGTGGGTTTAAACTCGCGCAAAAGCTCACTCATCTTGGCGATATCGCCCACATCGGCTTTCACAAACCGATGGTTAGGATGATCCATCACTTGGGCTAAATTCATGAGATTGCCGCAATAGTCCAACTTGTCTACCGAGAGCACGTTGGCACCTGCCGCCACTGCGGCATCGGTGAAGTGTGAGCCTATAAAACCCGCCGCACCCGTTACCAAAACTCGTTCACTTTGCATCGTTATCTATTACCTTCCTGCAATTTCTCCAAACCTTGAGCAGGGACAAAGAAAATGCTTCGTCTAACCTTGCTGATTGTATTACACTAGATTTTAGAGAAAATGACTCTCCAATTTGGCGTCGAGGATATAAATCATCGACTGTTTCTGTTTGTCTTTTTACTTTGCGGAGCAACAACCATGCAAGAAAAGAAAACCATCGGCATTGTGAGCGGTCTGAACCCGCGTGCAGCCCTAGAGGTCAAAACAAAACTTTTGGCCGAAGCGGGCGATGACGTTTGCGTGTTGATGACTGAAGATACCTTCAAAATTGACCCCGATCCTGTTTTTGCTGTAAGCGACCGCAAGATCTTTATCTTTAACGAATGTGAACTCTTGGCCGATCTTGGTGCCGATCTCATCCTTGTGCCCGACTTTAAGTGCGGCCCCTACATCCACGAAATCCAACGCGAAATCCAAACGCCGATTCTTGATATGAAGACGGCTTTGATGGCCCAAATGGATCCCTCGATGGGAACCGTGGGTGTGCTTGATGCCGGTAACGCCTCGGCTTGTTTGGACGGCGCATGCGACCTTTCTCAACGCATGACGTTTGTGATGCCCGATGAAGCCGACACCGAAAAACTCAATGAATTGCGTGAACAAATCCGCGCTCAAGGTCGCAATGAAGAATGCGGTAAAGCGTTGGCAGAAATCGCAGGCCGCCTCGTTGCCAAGGGTGCTCAAGTGATCATTCCGAACTGCACGCAATTTGCCTTGCAAGTTGCCTGCATGCAAAAAGCCGGCATTGCGGCCGTAGACGTCTTTGAAGCGTTTGCGAAGGCTGCTCTTGTTCAATCGACGCAAAAGTTACCCAAACCCTTTAAACTCGGCTTGATCGGCGGTTTGGGACCGGCCGCAACGGTTGACCTCTACGACAAGATCGTAAAGGCAAGCCCGGCCAAGACCGACCAAGAACACTTCAAGGTCGTTATTGAACAAAACCCGCAAATCGATGACCGCACGGCCTGTCTCTTAAACGACGGCCCCGATCCCACGATTGCCATGTATAACTGCGCCAAGCGTCTGCAAAACGACGGTTGCGATTACATCATCATTCCGTGCAACACCGCTCACGCTTTCTTACCGCGTCTGTTGCGTCACTTGGATGTTCCCTTCATCGACATGCAACAAACGATGCTCGATGAAATCAAAGCCAAGTTCGGTGATGATGCTCGCGTCGGTCTTTTGGCCACAAGCGGCACGATTGCCACGGGCATCTATGGCAAGAAGGCCGATGCCATGGGCATGAAGATGTTTACGCCTGATGAAGAACATCAAAAGCTCGTGATGAGCGCCATTTATGGTCCGCAAGGGGCCAAGGCCGGCTTCACAACGGGCGTTTGCTACGATGAACTCTACAAAGCAGCCGAATACATGGTGCAAGCTCACGATTGCAATGTGCTCATCCTCGGTTGCACCGAGTTGCCCTTGATCTTCCACGAATGCGATGACTTTGCCGTAGCTGGCAAGACCGTTGCCATTGTGGACCCGACGGCAACCTTGGCTCGTAAGTGCGTCGAGATTGCCGAAGCAACGATTAAGGAACGCGGTGTTCGTTAATCAGGGTTCGAAGTAACACTTAAAGCACAGGGCGCCGCCAACACAATTGGGGCGCCCTTTTAGTTAGAGTTTGGTTAGTGATTGAAAGGATTTTGACATGGCTAAAACGTATGAATCCGTGCCCGCCAAAACCGTTGCCTTTATCGGCTTGGGCACAATGGGCTATCCAATGGCAGGCCACTTGGCCGCTGCCGGCCACCGCGTGACGGTTTATAACCGCACGACCGAAAAAGCACTTCGTTGGGCAAAAGAACATAAAGGAGCGGTTGCCGAGACGCCCGCTCAAGCCGCTAAAGATGCCGACGTCATCTTTACCTGTGTGGGTAACGATGATGACCTCAGAAGCGTGGTGTTGGGCGAAACTGGTGCCTTTGCAGGCATGAAAAAAGGTGCTGTGCTTGTTGACTGCACAACCGACAGCGCCCAAGTGGCGCGTGAGCTTTACGCCAAGGCAAAAGAAGCCGGCCTTCACTTTATTGATGCCCCGGTCTCAGGTGGCGAAGCCGGCGCCGTTAACGGCGTCTTGACCGTGATGTGTGGGGGCGATGCCGAAGTCTTTGAATCCGTGCGACCTGTGATCGGTGCTTTTGCTCAAGCCGTCACCCGCATTGGCGAAAGCGGTTGTGGGCAACTCGCTAAGATGTGCAACCAAATCTGCATTGCCGGCGTCGTGCAAGCGCTTTCTGAGTCGATTGCCTTTGGGCTAAACGCCGGGCTTGATATGGAATTGGTCTTAAAAGTGATCGGGAAAGGAGCGGCTCAAAGCTGGCAGATGGACAATCGCGGCAAGACCATGATTGCCGATCAATTCGATTTCGGCTTTGCTGTTGACTGGATGCGAAAAGATCTGGGACTTTGTATGGCAGAGGCTAAAGCCAACGGCTCAACACTGCCCGTCGTAGAAATGGTTGATCGCTTCTATGCAGAAGTTCAGGAAATGGGTGGCAATCGTTGGGATACGTCCTCACTCATTAAGCGTCTACCTCATTAATTGAGCGCACACGCTGAAACCGCAAAACAGCAACGCCGCATCGGATACCCTTTGCGGCGTTGTTTGTCTCGAATCGGCTTTAGTGCTTTCGAATTAAGTGCACAAAGTGGCCTTCAACCTTTTCCTGTGACAGGACCGTGTGACCGGTCTGTGCCGCAAATTGCTTCAGATCGGCCACACTGGCGGGATCGGTTGCCAAGACCTCAAGCACTTGACCGCTTTGCATTGTGGCAAGCGCCTTTTTGGTCTTTAGCACCGGCATCGGACAACACGTTCCGCACGTGTCAATCCGAGCATCGATTTGAATATCCCCTGCCATAGCGATTACTTACCGGCTAAGAAGCCTTCAACCGAGGCCAAAGCTTCCGTTAACTTCGAAGCATCGGTCGCACCGGCCATGGCGCAATCGGGCTTACCGCCTCCGCGACCGCCCATCAAAGCAGCAACGTGACCGGCCACTTCACCGGCCTTAACGCGAGAGGTCAAGCTCTTCGTAACTGCACAGACGATTTGCACCTTGCCTTCGTCGCTCACACAAGCAAGCACCACCACGGCCGTGCCGAGCTTGTCGCGAATCGATTCAGCCATGCCTCGCAGTGCCTTTGCGTCTACATCGTGGGCTTGAGCCACGAGCAATTGATAATCACCGAAGGGCTTGGCGCTTGCGACCAAGGTTTGCGTCAACATTTGGGCAATCTTGGAATTCAAACGACCGATTTCGGTCTTCAAGCTCTTGACTTGCTCAAATGTGCCGTGAGCCTTGTCCACTAACTTGTCGATCGGCGACTTCAAAGCGGCTGCCGTATCCTTAATCATCGTTTCTTGCTTACGCGTAAAGGCAACGACATTTAAACCCGTCGTCATTTCGATACGACGAATGCCGGCTGCAATACCCGATTCGCTCAAAAGCTTAAAGGAGCCGATATCACCCGTGCGAGCCACGTGCGTACCACCGCACAATTCGGTAGAGGGACCGATGTGAAGCACGCGAACCGTTTCACCGTACTTTTCACCGAAAAGCATCGTAGCGCCCGTCTTCTTGGCGTCTTCAATGCTCATCAATTCACAGCGAACTTCGTGATTGGCCAAAATTTCGCGATTGATGATGTCTTCCACAGCGTGGATTTGTTCCACCGTCATGGCTTCATTATTTAAGAAGTCAAAGCGAGCAACGTCCGGGCCCACCCAAGAGCCGCGTTGTTGCACGTGATCACCCAACACTTCACGAAGTGCGTATTGCAACAAGTGAGCGCAGGAGTGATTGCGACGGCAAGCATCGCGACGAGCCGCATCGACTTGAACGTCAAAGACGTCACCGACCTTGACGCTGCCTTCGGCAACGTGCACATGGTGCCCCGTCACATGAGCCTTGATCTTTTGCGTATCGATGACATTAAGGATTGTCGTACCGTTTTTCATCGTACCGGTATCGCCCACTTGACCGCCGCTTTCGCCATAGAAAGGCGTCGTATTGAGCACAACCACACAGTCGTCGCCCGCAGCGGCTTCTTCGGTTGCTTGACCGTCCACGTACAAAGCAATCACTTGACAGCCTTCGTCAGCCGTCTTTTCATAGCCCGTGAATTCGGTGTCGGCACCGTTATATTCAAGCCCTGCGGCCATCTTGAACTTCGCATTGGCGCGAGCCATTTCGCGTTGCTCGGCCATGCCGGCTTCAAAGCCTTCCATATCCACAGTTAAACCGCGTTCACGGCAAACGTCAGCGGTCAAGTCCACAGGGAAGCCGTACGTGTCATGAAGCTTAAAGGCAACCTTGCCGTCCAAGACGCCGTCTTTGGTTTCAGCGATGGCCTTATCGAGCATTTCCATGCCTTGAGAGAGCGTTTGAGCAAAACGTTCTTCTTCTTTGGCCAACACGGCCTTAATCTTCGGATTCTTGATTTCGGGATATGCGTCACCCATTTCGGCCACGAGAGCGTCCACGAGACCGGCGAAGAAGGGCTTGCGAGCGCCGAGCTTGTAGCCATGACGAATGGCACGGCGGCAGATGCGACGAAGCACATAAGCGCGACCTTCATTGCCCGGAGCAATACCGTCGGCAACCGAGAACGTGCAAGCACGAATGTGGTCGGCGATTACCTTCAAAGAAGGGCTGGCAGGATCCACGTTTTCAGCACCGGCTTCTTCCACTGCCTTTTTCACAGCGGCCAACAAATTGGCAAAGAGGTCGATTTCGTAGTTGCTGTGCACGTGTTGAAGCACGGCAGCAATACGTTCAAGGCCCATACCCGTATCCACAGAGGGCTTGGGC
>DCTK01000116.1:0-18028 GCA_002329575.1 Sutterella sp. UBA1442
TGACGTTCATGCGTCAGCCGTGGCAAGTCGTTTTTTGACTAGATTTTTGTTTTTTGTTTGAGTTAAGATAGCGGGTTAATGTGTTAACGCGCCCTGAGGGCAAAAGAGTGAAAAGATTCTTCCTGTTACGAGCCATGTCGCGCATTCGAAAGAACCGAGCTGACAACTGGGTTGACAGGAGTAATGTTTTTAATTCAACGGCAATCTTTTTTTGAGATTGCCGTTTTTTTAATTTAGCTGAACCAAAGAAGAGAGAACCACAATGACAGTAATTCCAAATACCGTCCGCGCCATTTTGGAACCGATGATCAAGGCCAATGGCGGTTGGGTCAACACCCATGCTCATGCCGACCGCTCTTTTACCCTGAGCCCGGAGATTATGGAAATGCGTCGCACCTGCACCCTGCAGCAAAAGTGGGACGCCTTGGATCGACTCAAACGTGAATCGACCGTTGAAGATTTCTATGCCCGTTTCAGCACGATGTTCGAATTAATGATCAGCCAAGGCGTCTCGGCCCTGTGTACCTTTGTCGACATCGACCCGCAAAGCGAAGACCGTGCCATCATTGCTGGGATCAAAGCCCGCGAACACTACAAAGATCAATTGACCGTGAAGTTCGCCAACCAAACATTAAAGGGCGTGATTGATCCGGAAGCTCGTAAGTGGTTTGACATCGGTGCTGATCTCGTTGATATCATCGGCGCCTTGCCTAAGCGTGACGAACGCGACTTCGGCAAAGGCGATGAAGCCTGGGACATCATCATGGGCACGGCTAAAGAAAAGGGCAAGATGATCCATGCCCACGTTGACCAATTTAACCAAGCCGTTGAATATGAAACCGAAACGATGTGCCGTAAGACCATTGAATTCGGCCTCCAAGGCCGTGTTGTCGGTGTACACGGGATTTCGATTGCCGCACACTCCAAGAAGTACCGCGATCGCTTATATCAATTGATGCGCGAAGCCGGCGTCATGATGATTGCCTGCCCGACCGCTTGGATTGACACGCCGCGCACTGAAGCTGTGGGCCCGATGCATAACTCCATGACACCTGTGGACGAATTAGTTCCGGCCGGCGTACGTGTGGCTATCGGTGTCGACAACGTTGCCGACGCCATGGTGCCCTGGAGCGGCGGTGACATGTGGCATGAACTGACCTTGATGGCAACGGGTTGCCGCTACGACCACTTTGAAGACCTCGTAGAAATCGCCACCCGTAATGGTCGCATGGCTCTCGGTCTCGAGCCGTACGTCCCCTTGGAAGTCAAAAACAAATAATGAGAGGAGAAACTGAAAATGCCGTCTAAACTTGCTGAATCCATTTTGATTGAAAATCTGCTCTCGTTAAACGCCGTGGCGTTTTTAACCGAGGAACCGCTTCGTTTGAAATCCGGCCTCGTAACGCCCATCTACGTCGATAACCGTAAACTCATCACCCATCCCGATGCCTGGCATGACGTTATCGAAACCATGGCTTCTTTGATCGAAAAGTGGGGCTTGAAGTATGACGTGATCGCCGGCGTTGAAGCGGGCGGGCTCACTCACAGTGCTGCGCTTGCCTACCGCTTGAACTGCCCGACAATTTATGTGCGTCAACGAGCCAAAACCTACGGCGATCTCGACCGTATTGAAGGCGGAAGCGTCAAGGGCTTGCGTGTTTTGATCATTGAAGACCATATTTCCACGGGTCTTTCATGCTTGGACGCCATCAAGACTTTGCGTGAAGAAGGCGCCATCGTCACCGATTGCGTCAGCATCACCAATTTCGACATGGCTGAAACGTCTGCATTATTTGAAGAAGCCGGTGTCAAAGCCCATCGCATGATTGAATTCAAGCGCATTGTTGAACAAGCCCTTGAAATGGGCCTCATCAATGAAGAACAAAAGAAAACCATCGAAGAATGGCTCAAGACTCCCTGGACTTGGGCTGCTCGCCGCGGTTTGATCGCTACGACTCGCGAAAACTAATACACGTCTTTGCAACGTTGTACGAAAAAGGAGGCCAACCCGGCCTCCTTTTTGATGGTCGTTTTCAAGGTTGCACGTGTCCCAGTAGGCTTTGAACATCAACCGATTTTTGCATCAAACCATGTTTAACCAAAAAACTCTGTGTTTCTTCTAAATCTTTAACATCAGAGACGGTGAATTTTTCATAATACCCCATCTTGTCAAACAGATCCTGTGCTTGCTGCTTTGTGATTTGTAACTCTTGAGCAGCCATTGTCAGAGCTTGATCGGGATTTTCACGAGCCCAACGAAGAGCTTCACGATTGATTCGACTGACTCGCTTGACAACCTCTGGATAGTCTTTTGCAAACTCTGCCCGAGCCGCCAAAACCAGCGTTACCGGAACGAGTCCTTGGGCATTGACCAATTCATGAGCGCCTGCCTGCTTAGCGGCATCAACGCCTGCCGCATTCAAAAGTGCAGCTTGCGCTCGACCGGAAGACAACGTGGCAAGACTGGCGGGCAAATTCATGGAAATCAACTCCACATCCTTTTCAGTCATGCCGTTGGCATCCAATGCCGCAATCAACAAATGGTGCAAAACCGTCCCTTTTGGGCCGGCAACTTTTTTCCCTTTTAAGTCGGTAACATTGCGAATGTCTTTTGTCGCCATCAAAGAAAAGAGCTTTGCGGGTTTAGCGACACCATCAATAATATCGATGCGATTGCCAGCCCCATTAGCGATTAAAATCGTGCTCGTATTCATGGCTACAGCCATATCAAGGCGACCGGCTGCCATTGCCTGCATTTGATTGATTCCCGCCTTAATTGGCACCCAGTGCACTTGTACACCGTCGCGTTCAAACGCTTTTTCTAATAGCCCCTGATTTTTCATCACAATGGCTTGAATGTTAAAGGGCGCCTTTACATAAGTGATGTTAAGCGTTTCAGGGAAGCGCTCTGCTGCTACAACAACAGCAGAGCACAGTAGCATTGCCGAAACGGCCAAAAACTTCTTGATCATTCGTGTCTGACAGCCTCAATCGGGTCTAAATGTGCGGCTCGGCGTGCTGGGAAATATCCGAACACAATGCCAGTTAAGGCCGCAAATCCAAACGCAATCATATTGATGCCCGGATCGAAAATAAAGGGAATGTTCATGGAGGTCGTTAGAATCAGTGACCCAATTAAAGCGATCACGACTCCGAGAATACCGCCCATTGCACCCAATACCACCGCTTCAATCAAAAATTGCATCAAGACTTCTCGCTCCAGAGCTCCAATTGCTAGTCGAACGCCAATTTCACGTGTTCGCTCCGTCACACTGACTAGCATGATATTCATGATCCCGATCCCGCCTACGACAAGACTCACGGCGGCCACTGCTCCCAAGAGCATCGTCATGATTTCCGTTGTACTGGAGACACGACGCGCGAGCTCTTCGGTATCCAAAATCATGAAATTGTCTTCATCGGTGTCTGACAATGAACGGCGCTCGCGCATTAGCGCCCGAAGGCTTTCTGTCAGCATCGTACGATCGATCTGCGTATCCACGGACACCAAAATTGCACTGACGCGAGTATTACCCGAGACACGTCTTTGGAAAGTTTTAATCGGCATGACAACCAAATCATCTTGGTCTCCACCGATGGCAGCCTGCCCCTTACTTTCTAGAACGCCGACAACACGACACGAAAAGTTCCCCGTACGAAGCATTTGTCCCACGGGGTTAGTCGAAGAAAAGANNCGTCGTGCCGATAATGCAAACCGCAGCCCCCGATTGCTCTTCTTGGGCCTCAAAATAGCGTCCCAACGCCAGGCCTCGGTTATCCAACACGAAATACTGGTTGGAACTACCGATAACCTGCGTGCTCCAGTTACGCCCTTGAGCAACGACCGTCATGGATTGTTGTCGTTGAGGAGCAACCGCCTTAATGCCTGCAATTTGGTTTGCAATCGCATCAATGTCCTCAAGCTTAAAAGTCGGAGCTCCGCTTGCTCCCCCCGGGCCCATGCGTTGTCCCGGGCGAATCATTAACTGATTGCTACCCAAGCTTTCAATTTGTTCTCGTACGGCTTGCGTTGCACCATTGCCTACCGTCACCATCGTAATCACGGCGGCCACCCCGATAACGACCCCCAAGACCGTCAAAAGTGATCTCATGGGATTGCGACAAATTTGGCGAATGGCCAGAATAAAGGCATTACCCCACATGCTCGCCTCCCTTATCACTTTCTATGCGGCCGTCTCTAAAGTGCACGATGCGCTTGGCAAACTTCGCCATTTCCGGTTCATGTGTGACCAGTGAAACGGTTATGCCGTCTTCATCATTGAGTTCTTTGAGAAGCTGCATGATTTCAATACTGCGCTTCGTATCCAAACTACCGGTTGGTTCATCGGCTAATAGCAGCAAGGGTTTACTCACAATAGCCCGAGCAATAGCAACCCGTTGTTGCTGACCACCTGAAAGCTCCCCCGGCGTGTGGTGTTCCCATGGCAGAAGACCGACACGATCCAAAGCCAGTCGCGCTAAACGATGTCTCTCTTCTCGAGGCACGCCACGATAAAGAAGCGGTAACTCCACATTCTCCAGTGCTGTTGTTCTCGCCAAGAGATTAAAACCTTGGAATACGAACCCAAAATACTTTCTTCGCAAAAGGGCCCGTTCATCGCGAGTCATCTCGTGCACGGGCACGCCTTGAAAGAGATACTGACCGGAGCTGGCAGTATCCAATGCACCGACAATATTCATGCACGTCGACTTACCGGACCCCGAAGGCCCCATCACGGCCACAAAGTCACCCGCTTCAATCGTGAAGTCGATGCCTTGCAACGCGAAAAATGCCGCCTCTCCCTCACCGTAGCGCTTATGGATATCAATTAATTGCACCAAGGGCGTTTCATTTCGCGAGTCGTTGAGCATAGTGGTCCCCCGAATTATTCAGCCGCTTTTAATTGGCTCGTAATGACGAGGTCTCCGGCTTTCAGATTGCCGGAAATAACTTCAGTACGCGTGCCGTCGGTCGATCCCGTAACAATGCTGACTTGCTCGGCCGCGCCGTTGCGTAAAACCCAAACATTGCTTTGCCGTTGAGTGGCGGCTCCGCCTACATCCTTAGAGACTTTGCTTGAGGAGCTACCGTGAGGAGGTCCCATCATGAACATGCTCACGCTAGAAGATGCGCCGGACATACTAGGAGCAAAACGCAATGCCGTATTAGGCACTAAGAGCACATTGTCTTTTTTGTCTGTTGTAATACGAGCCGTTGCCGTCATACCCGGACGAAGTAACATTTCCTTATTGTCCACTTTCAAATACGCCGTATAGGTCACGACATTATTGTCAGTCGTTGTAGGACCATAAGCGACTTTGACCAACGTCGCCGGAAACTGTTGATTCGGGTAGGCACTCACGGTAAAAACGGCACTCTGACCGGGCTTTACCAAGCTCACATCGGCCTCATCGACGTCAATTTCCAAATCCAATGTCGTGAGGTCGCTCGCAAGCGTTAAGAGTTCGACCGCTTGTAACGATGCAGCAACCGCATAACCGGGTTCCACAGAACGCGCCAAAATCACTCCATCAATAGGCGCGGAGATATACGCTTTCGTTAAATCCGTTTGGGCGGTTTCCAGTTGAGCTTTGGCATTTTGAATCTGTGCGGCAGCTGTATCAACCGAGGCTTCTGCTCGAGAGACTACAGCGGCTTGCTCATCCAGTTCGGTTTTGGCCGGCGTCTTTCCTCCCGAGAGCTTTCTGACATTCAGTAAACGTTGATATTTCGCTTGCGCTTCTTTTAAAGTCGCCTGAGCCTCTTTTTGAGAAGCCTGTGCACTGGCTAAACTCGCTTTGGCCTTTTCGACGGAAGCTTTCAGATTTGAGGTGTCAAGCTCAATTAACACATCATTGGCCTTCACCACATCATTGACATCAACCATTACCTTTTCAACGATACCTGAGAGCTCAGAGCCGATCGAGACCGTTTGTTCCGCCTCCAAAGTGCCGTTAGCCGTCACTTCGACACTTAACGTTCCTTGCGTAATTGCTTCGGTCAAATAACGCGGACCGGCGTCACGAGATCCCAACCACCACGATCCCGCTGAAATAGCAAGAACAGCCAAAACACCAATAATGACTTTTTTCTTTTTGGACATACCTGCCACATAATCATTGCCAAGTAAGGCCTTAATTTGTTCTTTCTTATCGGTCATTTGTTGTTCCCTTCAGGCGTCCATCCGCCTCCCAAAGCTTGATAAAGATCCACGTGAGCCGTTGCCCAATCGGCATCATTACTGGCCTCACTATCTTGAGCCGTCAACCACGAACGTTGCGTTGAGAGCACTGTTTGATAATCTTGTAAACCGCTTGAGTACTGTTGTAAGGCAAGATCGGCAGCTAAGTTACTACTTTGCGTGGCAATACGAAGTGAATGTTTTTTCGCGGCACTTGAACGAATGGCTGAAAGTGCATTTTCAGTTTCTTCGAGTGCTGTTACCAAAGCTGACGTATAGCGAGCTTGTGCGGCATCAACGTTGGCCTTCTGTGTTTCGGTGCCCGCAATAGCATCACCCCAGTTCAAAATCGGCATGGAAAGTGCAGCAACCAACGCTCCGATTCCGGTACCACTTGTGCCCAATGCACTTACGGTTGCGGCTGTTGTGCCAATAGAGCCTGTGAGATTGAGAGTCGGAAAGAAATCCGCTCGAGCGACACGCACATTTTCAAGAGCGGCTCGCACACTTTCTTGAGCAGCCAACACGTCCGGCCGTAATGTGACAACTTCCGCAGGAATTGATACCGCAATGTTTTCGGGCGGCTGCGGAATAGCACCTTCCGGTAAGGCTTGGATTTCAGCCAAGGGCAACACCGTTAATCTCGACAGTGCTGTTTGATAGCGCAAAATATTATGGCGATTCGTTGCCACACTGGCTCGAGCATTTTCATACTGNNTGCTCATAGTCCGTTGCTTCCACCAAACCGGCTTGATATCGCCACTGCGTTAAATTTTTAGCTTCCTCGTAGCTCTTGACACTGTCTTTCGCAATTTCCAGACGTCTTTGGGCCAAGCGTAGCTGGATATATTGGTTGGCAACCTCGCTTGTCATAGCACTTTTCACATCTTCAAGTGTCAATTCGGTTGCCTTTGACTCTGCTAATGCAGCCCTGTGCTCAGAAATGTTACGCCCGCCAAAACTCAGTGACCAATTGGCTGCCGCTCCGGCGTTATAGCTTTGCGTAGCCTCATCGTCGCGACGATTTTCAGAACCTTCCCCGCTTAAGGTTGCACCGGGCAAAAGCGATGAGCCCGTACGCGTTACCGATGCTCGAGCCGAACGCAAATTGGCCTGAGCAACCGCAATATCGGTGTTATTTTTCAGCGTTGCCTCTACAAGGCGATTAAGCGACTCATCGTTCCAAGATGCCCACCATTGGGCTGGAGCAACACGTAATTTTTTCGCATCGACTTCGCCCTCGCCTTTAACCCAATTGTCAGACAGCAGTGCACTTTGCTGCGCATTCATTTCCACAGGAGCGACTGCACACCCGCTCAATAGCATTGCAGCAATTACTGCTAGGGTTAATGTGTGCTTTTTCATGACAAATCCAACATGTTACCTTAGTTTAAATTTTGGCAAGAATGAATGTAACATTGCGCCAAAATCCCGTAAAATTTTGAAAATTGCAATTTTTCAGTGATAATCAGTTTGTAAATAACGCTGGAAAAATTCGCAAGGTTCTTCTCGACATTTTTCCTACTTCTATCGAGTGTTTTCACTCATCTTACTTTTTTATTGGTTCACAAGTCGGTATCATTGCTGACTTTGTTTCATAAATCGACTATTGATGCACCCGAAAATTCTGATCTACAGACACGACGATGTGGTCGAGGCACTGATGGCGGACTTCCTGGTTTTCTGCAACTATGAAGTCTGGCCGGCTTATTGCCGAGAAGACGCGTTGTTAGACATTAAAGATCAAGATTTCGACATTGCCATTTTCGATTTAACGACTCTGGAAGATCTTGAGCTCGTTCAAGCTGCTCAATCTATCAAACCTGAACTTGTTGTTTTGGCACTGACCGATGAGCACGACTCCACTCTTGTCAAAGAGGCCTCTTTGCCGACAGATCAAACACTTGTCACGCCTTTGCCTCTTGTCAAAATACTTCGACGTATTAAGACATTACTGGAGAAAAAAGAAGCCGACAGGCTCAACTCTCGTGAGCCCATTATTTACGGTTCTCTGTATATAGACATCCCCAATGTTCAGGCGCGTTGCGGCTCTGTGGAGCTTAACCTCACACAAACCGAATTTACGCTTTTAATGCTTTTGACTCAGCAGGCTGACACGGCTGTCTCTAAGGACGAAATTTACCCCAAAGTCCTCGGCCGACCGCGCGGACAATACGACCGGGCCATCGACGTGCATATCTCAAGTGTTCGCCACAAGTTACAACAGGCCGGTTGCCAAGACATCGTCATCGAAAGCGTTCGCGGAGTCGGCTACAAACTGAAGAAGTCTTTTTAACTTCGGGATTTCCCTTAATTTACCCCATTTTTTTCGCTAAATCACGTCAATTTTGCGATTTTTATCAAATCCCCTTGCTTTCGTTGCCCAGGCTTAACGGAAAAGGCGCACAATAGAACTGTTGCGTTTTTGTTTTTTCCGAATATCCATAAAGGGGAACATTATGAGTCAATATCCGGTTGAAAACCTCCGTACTGTAGCGTTGGTGGGGCACGGCTCCACAGGTAAAACGACATTGTTGGAAGCCCTCCTTTATCGCAACGGTGTAATTAAAGAAGTTGGCACGGTCGAAAAAGGTAATACAGTCAGTGACTTCGACCCGATGGAAAAAGAAGTTAAACACTCCCTTCGCACCACTGTCGCTCATTTAAACGCTCAGAAAGACGACGGCACTCCTGTGCGAGTCTTTGTTCTTGACACCCCGGGGTATCCGGATTGTGTAGGCCAAGCCTTGGGAGCCTTGGATGCCGTAAAAACCGTCTGCGTAGTCGTGGATGCCACCAAGGGCGTGGAACTGATGACTCGCCGTATGATGGAGTGGGCAAAAGAACGAAATCTTTGCCGCATGATCGTCGTCAATAAGTTCGATCAACCCGATGTTGACCTTGAAAAGTTGCTCGCAGAATTGCGTGAAGCCTTCGGCGACGAAGTTTTGCCCTTGAACCTACCCAACAAAGATCGCACCCACGTTATTGACTGCTTTGATAACGATAAGGGTGAGGCTTACTTTGCATCCGTAGAGCGCGTGCACCAAGCGTTCATTGAACGTGTGGTGGAAATGGATGACGAAACGATGGAGCGCTACCTTGAAGAAGGGGCCGTTGACCCGAGGACACTACATGCTCCGCTTACAAAAGCCTTGCGTCTCGGTCACATCATTCCTGTGTGCTACACGTCTGCGAAAAACCTCATCGGCATGCGTGACTTGATTAAAGTTTTCGTTCGTCACTTGCCCAATCCGACCGAAGCGAACGCTCCGCTC
This sequence comes from Sutterella sp. UBA1442, assembly GCA_002329575.1. Lineage (GTDB taxonomy): Bacteria > Pseudomonadota > Gammaproteobacteria > Burkholderiales > Burkholderiaceae_F > Aphodousia. The sequence continues at coordinate 9,461 of DCTK01000116.1, forward strand.
TTTTATCGCGCCGACGGTTCCGAATACATGACGTTCCCCGATGCGAGCCGTCCCGTTCTGGCTCACGTCTTTAAAGTGGTCAACGACCCGTTTGTTGGCAAGATCGGTTTGTTCCGTTTGCATCAAGGTCGTATTACCAAAGATTCAACCCTTTTCGTTGACGACGGTAAGAAGCCCTTTAAGATCACCAAGCCACTCATGCTTCAAGGCAAAGACACCTTGGAAGTCGATGAAATGAATCCGGGCTACATCGGCGCCGTCGCCAAAGTCGATGACATTGTCTACGGCAGCGTTCTGCATGACGCCTCGATTGAAGGCACGGTATACATGAAGAAACTGAACTTCCCGAAACCGATGTTCGGTTTGGCCGTCAGCCCTGCTCGTCGCGGCGACGAAGGTCGTATGTCCGAAGTGCTCGAAAAAATGATTAGCGAAGATCCGACGCTTGAAGTTGAGCACGATACGGTTATGAATGAAACGGTCTTGCGTGGTTTAAGCGAACAACATATCCGCACGGTCATTAAACGTATGGCCTTGCAATTTAAGCTCGAAGTGCAAACCCGCACACCTCGCGTACCTTATCGCGAAACAATCAGTGCTCCGGCCGAAGGTCATGCACGCCATAAGAAACAAACGGGCGGTGCCGGACAATTCGGTGAAGTATTCCTTCGTGTCGAACCCTTGCCGCGCGGCGCAGGCTTTAAGTTTGTTGACCAAGTCAAGGGCGGCGCTATTCCGTTTAACTTGATTCCTGCCGTTGAAAAGGGTGTTCGCGAAGTGCTCGATACCGGGTTCGTTGCGGGCTATCCGATCCACGACATTCGTGTGACTGTCTACGACGGTAAGTATCACCCGGTCGATAGTAAGGAAGTGGCCTTCGTTGCTGCCGGCCGCAAAGCCATGCTTGAAGCATTGGCTAACGCTCAACCGCAATTACTTGAACCCATCGTACGCATCGAAATTCTCGTACCCGATAACTTCATGGGCGATATCACGGGTGACTTGGCAAGCCGCCGTGGTCAAGTCAGCGGCACTGAAAACTTAACGGGTGGCATGATGTTGATCACGGGCCGTGTGCCATTGACAGGCCTTGACGGCTATGCCAATCGTTTGAATGCCCTTACACAAGGCGCAGGCAGCTACTCTATTGAATTGGAAGCCTATGAGCCGGTACCGGCATCCGTCCAAGCGGACTTGGCTAGCAAGTACCAACGCAAGGCCGAAGAAGATTAATTCTGTGAGCTGAAACTCTCGGCCGACTGCAAAGTCGGCCGTTTTCTTTTGCAGCAGAAACGTGATGGGCAACAAAAGCCGACACTTTCAGGCTAAAATAGCTCGGTTATCTGTTGGGATCATTCCCTTTAATATGTATTGGGAGCATTTATGCGCACCGAATATACCGGTCTTATCAATGAGAAGTTCATTGGCCAAACGGTGACCCTTTATGGTTGGGCTCACCGCCGCCGTGACCACGGCGGTGTTATCTTTATCGACTTGCGTGACCGCGAAGGTCTTTTGCAAGTTGTTTGTGACCCGGACAATCCCGAGGTCTTCCAAACCGCTGAATCCGTTCGTAACGAATACTGCTTGAAAGTCGTGGGCCTTGTTCGCGCCCGTCCCGAAGGCACCAACAATCCGGACTTGATCTCCGGTGGCGTTGAAGTGCTTTGCCGCGAACTGGAAATTCTCAATAAGTCCGAAACGCCTCCGTTCCATCTCGATGATGAAAACTTGTCTGAAACGACGCGTTTGACTTACCGCGTGCTTGATTTGCGTCGCTTGTACATGCAACGTAACCTCAAGTTGCGTTACAAGACCGCATTGGCCATTCGCAACCACTTGGATAAGCAAGGTTTCATCGATATCGAAACTCCGATGTTGACGCGTAGCACCCCGGAAGGCGCTCGTGACTACTTGGTTCCGAGCCGTGTCCACGACGGTCACTTCTACGCTTTGCCGCAATCTCCGCAGCTCTTTAAGCAATTGCTCATGATTGCAAACTTTGACCGTTACTATCAAATCGTCAAGTGCTTCCGTGACGAAGACTTGCGTGCTGACCGCCAACCTGAATTCACGCAGGTTGATATTGAAACGTCGTTCTTAAACCAAGAAGAAATTCGCCAAATCATGGAAACCATGATCCGCGACGTCTTCAAGGAAACGATCGGCGTAGAGCTGCCCAATCCGTACCCGGTGATGACCTGGCACGAAGCCATGACTCGATTTGGCTCTGATAAGCCTGATTTGCGCATTAAGGGTATTGAATTGCGCGAAATCACCGAAATGGCTAAGACCAGCGAATTCAAGGTCTTCCGTTCTGCTACTGAATTGCCCGACGGTAAAGTCGTGGCTATGAACGTTCCTCACGGCGGCTCTTTGCCCCGCTCGGAAATTGACGCTTACACGGAATTCGTCAAGATTTACGGCGCCAAGGGCTTGGCTTACATCAAGGTCAATGAAAAGGAAAAAGGCCGCGAAGGTTTACAAAGCCCGATCGTTAAGAACCTTTCTGACGAATTGATCGCCCATATCTTAGAACTCACGGGTGCTCAAAACGGCGACGTGATTTTCTTCGGTGCAGACCGCGCCAAGGTTGTGTATGACTCTTTGGGCGCTTTGCGTTTGAAGATCGGTCACAGCGATTTCGGTAAAAATAACGGCTTATACGAAGAAGGCTGGAAGGCCTTGTGGGTGGTGGACTTCCCGATGTTTGAATATGACGAAGAAGAACACCGCTGGGTTGCCTGTCACCATCCGTTCACGATGCCCAAACCCGAACATATCGATCTTTTGAGCACCGATCCGGGTAAGTGCATGGCCCAAGCCTACGACATGGTCTTAAACGGCTGGGAAATCGGTGGCGGCTCCATCCGTATTCACCGTGCCGACATTCAAAGCAAGGTATTTAGTGCCTTGAATATCGGACCGGAAGAAGCTCGTGCCAAGTTCGGTTTCTTGCTTGATGCTTTGCAATACGGTGCTCCTCCGCACGGCGGTATCGCGTTCGGCTTGGATCGTATCGTCACGATCATGGCCTCGGCTCCGTCAATTCGCGACGTGATTGCCTTCCCGAAGACTCAACGCGCTCAATGCTTGTTGACGAACGCTCCGGCTCCCGTCGATGAAAAACAATTGCGAGAATTGCACATCCGTTTGCGCAATCCACAACCGGAACACTAATCGTCAATTGATACGATAGTGAAAGGGGCGCCTCAGTGCCCCTTTTGCTTATCTGCGTCTAATCTTTCAAAGTCCGATTTGCCAGAATCCGTCATTTTCCCAGGGATCTTGCGTCACAGCCGTTTCAGTAACAATTCCCTGTGTGTCAAATTGCACCCAAAAGGCTTGGTTATAACCGCCAACGTCTTCAAATCGATACATAAAGGCCGTCTCTTTTTGAAGTCTGAAGTCATACTCTTGAGCACACTTCCCAAACATCTGATAAACATCGGCCTTGGTGTGCTTACCCACTTGCACCAACGCGAAATGCTCTTCATTGAGTGCTCTTTCATGTTTTACAAAACGGCCATTCTTGTCAAAATAAAGCCAATAGACTTCCATACCGAACGGTTGATGGGAGTAGACCAAAATGTAGCCGCCATCGGCTAACGTCATTTTCGAGTCAGGCGCACCGAGCTCGGTGACAACGGAGTCACCACTTTGTCCGACCTCAAGCAAATCCGGGTGAGCACAAGCGGCCAACAGTGAACAAGCACTGACTATGACTAAACTTTTGATGAGTCGAGACATATTGATTCCCCAGTGTTCAATTGCGATATATCTATTGTAGGCTTGTGTTCCGAACAATGCCGTTACGGTTTGTCAATTTAGCCTCCAATGGGCAAGAGCAACACAGCGCAATACACCAGCAGTAGCGCAAGGATCGTGTTAAAAAATTTAGCGTGCATTGAGAAAAGGTATCGGAATACAGAGCCAAAAGCCGACCATAAAAGCGTGCAGACAAAGCCTACAAAAGCTAAGAAAAAGGCAAACGCACTTAGAATCAAATACTGTCCGCTGAAATGTGGCAAGACATAAGCCTGCATCGACATAATGCCGTAAATGTAAATTTTGGCGTTGACAAACTGCAGCAGAAACCCTGTCCAAAAAGCACTGTCAGAGCCTTTTCTTTCAGACCCCGACTCCCAATCGCCGGACGAACTGCGAAAGGTTTGCCAAGCAAGCCACAAAATATAGAGAGCCCCCAAAATTTGCATCGGTGTCATTAAAACAGGAATCCACTCGCTAACCGTTGCTGTCAGTACCGTGCAAATCAGCATGACAATTGAGAATCCGGCCAAAATACCAAAATTTAACGGCAAAGCTTGCCGAAATCCTTTCTTTGCACTCTCTGTCAACGACAGCAGATTATTGGGGCCAGGCGTAATGGCTGTAATAAAAACATAAATGGCAAAAGCTAACCAGTGGCTCATAGTTAATCCATTATTTTGTTAAAATTTAGCAATATCGTGCTCGTTAATATATTATATTTTTAGTGCAATATATGAACATTTCGTCTGTTTTATCCAAGAACGTTAAAAATATCCGACAAAAACGTGGCCTTACTTTGGATCAGGCCGCTTCGGCTTGTGCAATCTCGCGCAGCATGCTGGCACAAATCGAAAAGGGATCGGTTAACCCTACTATTTCAATGATTTGGAAAATTGCCGGCGGTCTCAAAGTCCCGTTTGCAAGTTTGGTAGAACAGGATAGTAGCGAACCCGAAGTCGTTCGAGCAGTTGACATCACACCCCTAGAGGCCGACCAGGGGCGTTACCTCAATTTCCCGATTTTTGGTTTTGATGAGAAAAGACTCTTTGAAACTTACCGAATTGTCATTAAACCTCAAGGCTCTTTGCGCTCGCAGGCTCACCCGAAAGGCGCCCAAGAATTCATCACTGTTTTTGCTGGGCAAGTCCGAATTTCAACTGAGACAGAATCATTTGAACTTACCGCTGGCGACAGTCTTCGATTTTGCGCCGATCAGGCCCATGGCTATGACAACATTGGCAACGGCGATGTTCAAATGAGCATGATTATCGTCTACGACAAGCCCCAATAGAGGCTTTTTTTGACAATCGGGATACAATTATCGGCATTGAATCCTCACCGTTTTACCATGTCAAAAATCCAACTCGCCCTTCTCTCCACCATGTCCATCCAGGCCATGGCTACGGCAAGCACCGTCACCTTATCTGCTGTCGCTCCATTAGTTGCATTGTCTATCGGCATGCCAAGTACCTTCATCGGTACGTACGTATGCTTCATCTATATCGGTGCGGCCATTGCGGCGGTGGTCGGCGGCACAATGGTCACACGATACGGCGGCATTCACGTCTCGCAGGCGTGTTTGATCATGGCCGCGATCGGTCTGCTATTGAGTGCTTTTTCAAACTTTGCACTCATTTGTGTGGGTGGACTTTTGTTGGGATTGAGCTACGGTCCGATCACTCCGGCCTCCAGCGACATCCTTGCGCACACAGTACCTAAAGAGCGCATGGGCTTTGTCTTTTCTCTCAAGCAAACGGCTGTCCCACTGGGGAGTGCCATCGCCGGATTTATTGTCCCTGGGATCGCACTTTGGGCCGGACTTTGGCAAGCCGGTCCCTTAAGTATGGCAATTCTGTGTCTTTGCATTGCGCTTTTAGTGATGTATCACCGAGAGAATTTAGATGACCACAACGATCCCAAATCTCGATTTAACATCGCCACGGTCGTCAACGCTCTTCGACTGGTACTGTCTGAAAAAGAACTTCGTCGCATGTGCATCGTTTCCTTTGTTTATAACGGCACACAAATGTGCGTTTTCAGCTACCTCGTCAGCTTCATGGTTGAAGACTTGGGAGTGGCCATCGTTTTAGCCGGCATGGCGCTAAGTGCCGCCAGTATCGGAGGAATGTGCGGTCGTCTTTTCTGGGGTATTTTTGCCGATAAAATTCACTCGCCAATCCTAACGCTTTCGCTTCTAGGATTTTTGATGGCGGGCATGCTCGTTCTCACGGGCTTGTTCTCTGCACAAACGGCTACCGTGTGGTTGCTTCTCGTGTGTTTCTGTCTTGGGGGTTCGGCGATCGGTTGGAACGGTGTCTATTTAGCCAATGTGGCCCGAGTTGCTCCTAACGGCAAAGCCGGTGTTGCCACGGGTGGCACGCTCTTTTTTACTTTCGCTGGTGCAATCTTTCTACCATTGGCGTTCGGTCTCATCCATGGAGTATTTGGGCACTATTTTGAAAGCTTTTATGCGACAGCTGCGCTTTGTGCTGCAATTGCTCTTTGGCTTTTGGTTTCTGTCATTCTCAAGCGCTAAGTCTGCACTTGGTGCTCTTTAATATCCGTTTGAATTTCATCGATTAAGCGATGAAAGTTTTCGCGCACCTGTGCCTCAGAGCAACCGAGCACCAAAGCGTCTTCCAACGCATCTTTGATCATTACGCGTAACTCTTCGTAGTTTTCATTTAAAACGCGCACCTTTTCAGTACAAGCCAACGTTGTACCATCCGGTCTTAGCCAACAGGGAGCTACACCTTTATTTTTGTTGTCCATAGGTCTTAAACCTTTCTAATACCTCAGCCATTTGAGATTCGTTCAAGACGGTTCCGCACCCTAGGGCTCGAACAACCGAATATGTTTTAGCCAAGGATTCGACTTCCCGTGCCAAAGCCAACGCACTTTGGGCATCATTGCCGATAGCAAGTACCCCATGATGCGAGAGCAAGCAAGCCTTTAAATTTCCAAGTGTTTTAATGGCACTCTCAGCCAAGGCCTTGGTTCCGAATAATGCATAGGGTGCACAGGGAATTTGTGTCCCTCCTGCGGCAGCCACCATGTAATGGAAGGCCGGAATCGGCATATCGCAACAAGCCAAGGCGGTCGCATAAGTAGAGTGCGTATGAACGATGGCCCTTGCATCCTGTTTTTGACGATAGACCTCTGCGTGCATCAGGCTTTCGCTTGATGGCAAGCGACCGTTCTCGCTTTCAAAACGCGCCTCATCGGTCAAATGCACAAAAACGATATCTGCAGGCTTGAGAGCTTCATAAGAGACACCCGTAGGCGTAATCCAAAACCCCTCAATACCGTTGACTTGGGCTCGCATCGAAACGTTTCCGCTTTTATTGACACAAAGCCCCTCACGGCTCATCGCCAAAGCACAATCAATGATTTCCGATCGAAGATCTTTCATACACTAGCGAACAAAACGGCGAGAAGCTTCGGGATAAAGTCGAGTTAAGAATTCCGGTGCACACACGCCTCTTTCTGTGATAAATGCCGTCACCAAGCGTGCGGGCGTTACGTCAAAAGCCGGATTTTCAACATTGACTTGAGGATCGATTAATTGCACTTCAGTGACTCGGCCGTCTTTATCTCGACCGCGGACCTTGCGCAATTCATCCCCCGAACGATTTTCAATTTCAATGCTATGTTTGCCATCGTGGATAGACCAGTCAAAACTTGACGACGGCACGGCTACATAGAACGGCACTTCCATGTCTTTGGCAGCAAGTGCCTTGAGATACGTACCGATTTTGTTAGCAACGTCGCCAACGGCCGTCACACGATCAGCCCCCACAATCACAGCATCAACTTCACGATGCTGCATGATGTGGCCGCCTGCATTGTCTGCGATCACTGTGTAAGGAACGCCCGCCCCTTCGAGCTCCCAAGCTGTCAATAACCCTTGATTCCGAGGACGAGTTTCATCCACCCAAACATGAAGCGGAATGCCTTGCTCAAAAGCAATGTAAACAGGAGAAAGTGCCGTTCCGTAATCCACGGTAGCAAGCCACCCGGCATTGCAGTGGGTGAGAATATTCACCGGAGCGCGTTTTTTAGCATAAATCTCGGCGATCAATTTCGCTCCATGCGTGCCGATGGCTCGGTTAGCCAACACATTAGCTTGTGTGATTTCTTCGGCTTTCTTGTAAGCCACTCTGAAGCGCTCTTTAGGCTCAACGTGCATGACTGCAGTGACAATTTGATCGACTCCCCACTGGAGATCGGCGGCTGTCGGGCGGGTTGCAATCATCTCGGCACGAACCGCATGAACAGCCTCATCTCGAGGATCTTCTTTCATAGCCAACACCATTGCCCAAGCTCCGCTAATGCCGATTAACGGAGCGCCTCGCACCTTCATCGTTGCGATGGCGTTTTGAAGTTGGCGCCAATCGACACACTCCTCTTTGACGAACTCAAAAGGCAATCTTGTTTGGTCAATAATGCCGACAGCTTGACCATGCTCAATGGGCCAAATTGTTCTAGTGGGGATACCGTTGACTTTCATAGATTTTTACGGCGCGGAAACCTGCGTATTTATACGCGGAAGGAGCGCCGTCTCCTTAGTTGAGTTAATCAAAGACTTCGACGAATGCCACGAATAGCCATATCCGTCAGCTCGGCTCAGAAGACGGCAGTACCGGTAGCTGATGCCATCAACTTTCCTGCTTGCAGTTTGAATGGCAAAACTGCCGCTCTTGCGGACTGCAACTCTTCCTTTGTAAGAGCCCTTTTTTTTGCCGGCAAACACCGTTGCAACAACCATGTCACCAGTTCCGAAGCCGAAAAATCGCT
>DCTK01000116.1:18062-19286 GCA_002329575.1 Sutterella sp. UBA1442
CCAACGCACAGCGCATCAAGCCAATGTTCCTTGGGAACGCCGAACTGATGACGATTGTATTTTGTACGTGCACCTGTTGCCGTCGTCAGCGGTTGCCCTGTCAGCTTTAACGCTTCGAAGAGTTGCCACCGTGTCGTGTTCACCGAAGCTGCATCCTTGAGCGGAGTCTTGAGCTGACTACGGATGCGATTAATTTTCGCTTTGTCACCTTTTAGGAAGACTTCAAACGGAAGGTTGTTCTTCTTTTGGTTGCAGTCCACGCAGGCAAGCACCAAGTTGCTTACGCGGTTCGAGCCCCCTGCAGACTTCGGCACAATGTGGTCGATATTCAGAGGCACGCCTTCGGCTCCGCAGTAGATGCACTTTCTGCCGAACTTCTCCAAAAGATATTCGCGCACTTCAAAGCCCGCGAGTTCGCCTTGCTGATACGCAACGCCGTCAATTTCGGGATTTTGCATCTTCTGCGTATCGAACTTCACAAGCTCCATCTCAAGCGTTGCCACCGGAGCCAGTTTGCGCAAACGTTCAACCCAAGAAAGCGTTGTGTCAACGCGATGCTGCAAAGAGGGCGCAAGCCACCCTTGCGGTCTCGTTCGGTTGAGAAACCTCGGAGCGCGATAGTGCAAATTGCGACTACGGCGTGAGCGTCGGAAGCTACTTCGCTGTAGCAAAGACTGTTTGATCTCAGAGCCGCGATGCTTGAGGTTGACGAAATAGAGCGCGTGGTGCGTCTTCGTTTCGTCTTCTCGCACAAGTGCCATGCCCGTCTCTTTGGAGCCAGGATCGAGCTTGAGAACAACGGGCTGCACGGTCGAATCCTTGAGCTCCCGATCAACAAGCCTGATCGTGAACGGATACAGCTTATGGATCCGCGCCCGTCCCTTACCGAGAAGTCTTCGCGCTCTGGCGGGATGGCAGGGCATCAGCGGTTTGTGATGCCTATCCAAAACAAAAACCATTGTGGTCACAATGAATCCTTTTTCCCTTACGGGAAATCTTTCCTTGAAACCGAAGTCTCAAGGCCGTTACAAATCGCTTCTCGCGAAGCGTTGTTCCCCTCGCCAATGTTGCAGCCCGGCATAACAACGGCAAACCGTTTCGTGCCTACCCAAAGCTTGTCTGCTTCTGCCGTTTCCGGAGCCCGGAGCTGAGGAAGCACCCCGGGGCGGGTCTTGTCACCTAACTGCAACGTAGTTCTCCTTGCGGATCACTTAGGCTGGTCAA
>DCTK01000087.1 GCA_002329575.1 Sutterella sp. UBA1442
GTTCGAATCCTACCCGGCGCGCCAAAATTCCAAAATCCTGATCGATTTCGATCAGGATTTTTTCGTTTTAGCCCTATCTATACCTCATTTTTAAAATCGAGCAACCTTATTACATCGCTCCGAACCCCATCTTTAAGCTCTACTCTAATAGCCTTTGCTTATTGCTTGTGGCTTATCACGTTTCTACAATCAAAAGATATCCCCGTTTTTTTTCTCAAGGAGCGTGTCATGTCTTTTGAAGTCAAATCCCTTTATGAAGATCTTCATCAAATGCCTGAGTTGGGCTTCCAGGAAGTAAAAACCTCTGCCTACGTTGTCGAAAAGCTCAAGGAAATGGGCTACACGAACATCACAACGGGCGTGGGTAAGACCGGTGTGGTCGCTGTTGAAGAAGGTGCTGAACCCGGTCCTTGCGTAATGCTTCGCGCCGACATGGATGCGCTACCCTTTAAGGTTGACGGTAAAGACTGTGTCATTCACGCTTGCGGCCACGACTCTCACACGGCCATGCTCTTGGCGGCTGCCGCATTGTTAAAAGGCAAGATCAAACGCGGCAAACTCAAACTCTTATTCCAACCGGCCGAAGAAACGCTCAAGGGGGCATTGTCTGTGATTGAAGACGGCGTCTTGGATGACGTCGATATGGCTTTAGGCCTTCACATTCGTCCCGAAGGTGACATTCCTGACGGCACGATTGCTGCTGCTCTTTTGCACTCGGCTTCCATTTTCGTTCGCATTGAAGTTGAAGGGCTTTCCTCTCACGCCTCTCGTCCGCATTTGGGCGTAAACTGCGCCGAAACGTTAGCGGCCATCGTACAAAACGCCGGCCTTTTGAAGTTTGCTCCGACCTTGACCTGGTCGATGAAATGCACGAAGATCGATGTGGGTGGTGCTGCTCCCAACGTGATTCCTGACAAAGGCTACTGCTTATATGACGTGCGCGCTCAAACCAATCCTTTGATGAAGGATATGCTCGAAAAACTGGAACGCTCTGCACAAAACACTGCCGCATCATTCGGTGCCAAAGCCACGATGAAATTGATGGGCGACGTGATTCCGGCCTGTGAATACGATGATGACTTGGTTGCCGAAGTCTCTGACTGCATCGCCGAAACCTTAGGCGCAGATAAGCTCCGTCCAACGAGTATCGGCGGTGGCGAAGACTTCCACTTCTTTAAGATCAAGAAGCCCTCTTTGCGCGTGGCTTACATCGGCGTGGGCTCGGGCGCAACCCCGGGTCTGCACCACCCGGCCATGAAGCTAAATGCCGACTCGCTCATTAACGGTGTTAAAGTCNNAAGTCCTTGAAGCCTTTACGCTTAAGAGGCTCGGTTAATCTGATCTAAACACAGAAAAGCCGTTGCTCGCCATCAGAGCGGCAACGGCTTTTGTTTGCCTAAGTATTTTGACTTTAACCCTGCATCAACGTCAAAAGCGTATCGTCAGGCTTCCAACTGATGACAAAGACGGGCTCATCTGTTGTGGCTTGCGATAAGTACCGAACATCCATTCCGAGGCCCGCGGCAAAGATCAAATCATCGCCATGCCACAGAAGCGGCAACTTGGGACGATCGAATTCGGCAATGTTTGCCTCAGAGTAAAGCGCCTTTAAGTGTTTGCGCGGGCGTTGACGATGCACTTTAAGTTTCTCGCCACCTTGACGAGGTCTCACCTGCCATGAATTATCCAGAAGAACGGAAAGGGGTACACCGACTTCAGTCTCCGTGGCCTTGCGCACAATGAGCTCCCCTGCCCAGTTTTTCACCGGGTAGCAGCCCTCGCCCTTAAATTGAATCGATTCAAACTGCGTCTTGTCTTTAATTTGCGGCTGCGACTCTCGCATCACGAGTTGCCCGCCGTGACGCTTGATTTCGAAGTGCGTGAGTTTAAGCGTGAGCTTTGTGTCGCTCATCGTTTCGCGCGTCTGGCGAAGTGCCTCGGTTAACTTGGCGCGACTCGGCGGCAGTATCCCGAAACTTTCAATCCACGCACGAAGTACCAATGCCTGTCGAGCAGAAGACAATCGCATGAGTTTGGCAATGTCCAGCGACCTCGACGGCCCCTCGATGCGCTTTAAGTCTTCTTTTGCATAGTCACGCAGAAGCTCAGAGGCTTGCGCGACAAGTTCCACAGAACGCGCCGCTGCGCATCTGAAGCCCGGACGCATCTTATCCATCACCGGAAGCACTTCGTGCCTCACAGCATTTCTCAAATAGGTCGTATCGGCGTTACTTTCATCCTCAACCCAACTGAGTTGATAAAGCTCGAGATAACGTTCGATCAGAACGCGCGGGACGTGAAGCCACGGACGCACCAAAGCGACATTGCCCTCTTGACGCACCAAGGGGAAAGTCGCCAAGCCCTCAAGCCCTGCGCCTCTCATCCATTGAATCAAGAATGTTTCAAGCCTGTCGTCTTCATGGTGCGCAGTCATCACCATGGTAGCGCCAAACGCGTCAGCGGCCTTGTAAAGCGCTTGATAACGCGCTTTCCGAGCGGCGGCTTCTACACCCTCTCCTTTCGTTTTAACCATCACGTGGATGACTTTAAAGTCAATTCCAAGATCGGCGGCCGTCTTGCGACAAAAACGTGCCCAGCGGTTTGCATTGGGACTGAGTGCATGGTGAACGTGAAGGGCCTGAACGGCTTCAATAGGAGAATTGCGTTTGTTTTTTAAGACAGCTAACGCTTTAATGAGCGCAACGGAGTCCCGACCGCCCGAAAAGCCTAATAGAATCCGAGCACGCGCCGGTTGATTGGTTGAAAATAGGGACGGATTTTTAGTACGGCCTAAGCCCTCGTCGATGGCCACTTTGAGCGCATCGAGCAGTTTGGCTTCGACCGTACGCAGTGAATAGGTCGAGGGATTACGCTTTGACGTCATCCGTTTCACGTTGTTCGCTATCTACCTTTGCGCGAGAGTGGCGCTTTTTAGTGTTTTTTTCTTCGGCAGCTGGGGCCTCTTGCGGTTTCGCCGTTTCTTGCACCGTTTTAACTTGGTCGTCTACGGCCACTTCTTCAAATTTACCGTAAGCGAGGATTCTTTCCAAGCGGCGCGAGACCAATTCATCTGTACCCATGGCTTGGAAGTGACGCATTTGATCGGTCAAAGTCTTCTTTAAGCTTGCGCCCATCAATTGCGGATCACGATGAGCACCGCCCAAGGGTTCGGATAAGACGCGATCGACCAAGCCCAATTCACGCAAACGATCAGCGGTCAGCCCCAAGGCTTGAGCAGCTTCACTGGCTCNNTCCACAAAATGGAAGCACAGCCTTCGGGGCTGATGACAGAGTAAACCGAATATTGAAGAATATTGACCATGTCAGCCACAGCAATCGCCAACGCGCCGCCCGATCCCCCTTCACCGATCACAGTCGCAATGATCGGGGTTTTCAGGTGACTCATTTCATAAAGATTGCGACCGATGGCTTCAGATTGTCCGCGCTCTTCGGCGCCGATACCCGGGTAGGCCCCCGGGGTATCAATAAAGGTGAAAATCGGCAAAAAGAACTTTTCAGCAAGCTTCATCAAACGCAATGCTTTGCGATAGCCTTCAGGACGGCTCATGCCGAAATTGCGTTGCATGCGCTCTTTGGTGTCACGGCCCTTTTGGTGACCGATAACAACGACGGGGCTGCCGGCCAAACGAGCCAAACCACCCACAATCGAGGGGTCATCTGCGTAAGCTCTGTCACCGTGCAGTTCGTGGAAATCGGTGAAAACCATGTCGATGTAGTCGAGCATATAAGGGCGTTGCGGATGGCGAGCTACAAGCGACGTTTGCCAGGGCGAGAGCTCTGCATAGGTCTTTTTCAAAAGCTCTTCGGTTTTTTGTTGCAACTGCGCGATTTCAGCCGTCAAATCCAAACGGGCTTTATCTTTGTCCTGCATCTCACGCAGTTCTTCAATTTTGTTTTGCAACTCTTCGATTTGCTTTTCGAAATCTAAAAAGACTTGTTTTGCCATTATGTTCTCTCAACGTTGTACTAAGGCGTGTTCTCAAGACTGCGCCATAAAAACCAAGTGGCAACCGTGCGATACGGCGCCCAACGATCAGCCAACAATTTTACACGGGAATCAAAGGCCTTTGAGGCCATAAAATCGCGATTTTTCATGGGAAAGTACCCCCGCAAAAGCGCTAATCTGACCCCTAAATCGCCCATTGGCAACACGTCAGGACGAACAAGACCGAAGATTAAAAAGTTCTGAGCACTCCAGGGGCCTAAGCCCTTTACTGAGGAGATCTCAGCGAGCACCTCGGCATCCGTCAAGCCTTCGAAAAATGATCGAGACCAGACTCCGGTGGCAAATCGAAACGCGACTTCTTTTAACGTTCTTGCTTTATTGGTATTGACGCCCAACGCTTTAAGTTCTGCTTCGGATCTTGTCAAAAGCCAAGACTCCCATCGACCTTCGCAGGCCGCATTGAGTCGATTCCAGATACTAAGAGCAACGCGCCCGGAGATTTGCTGCCCGATGACAATTCG
>DCTK01000111.1 GCA_002329575.1 Sutterella sp. UBA1442
TGCGGCGCTTAATGGTACTATCAACACTTAAGCAAATGTTTGCGATAGTGTTTTAACTCATCGATGCTGTCCAAGATATCGGACAGTGCTTCGTGTTTAGTACTTTTCTTTAAACTGGCCAGCACGTCCGGTGCCCAACGCTTGGCCAACTCTTTAAACGTGGACACATCGATATTGCGATAATGGAAATAGTTTTCTAACCGCGGCATCCAACGCGCCATAAATCGACGATCCTGTCCAATGGAATTGCCGCACATCGGGCTTTTTCCCGGCGGCACAAAACGGCTGAAATGCTCCAACAAAATATCGCTTGCGGCCTCTTCATCAACCGTTGATTCCAACACGCGCTTCGTAAGACCGGAGCGACCGTGCGTATCCGTATTCCAGGCATCCATCGAGTTCATGACCTTGGCAGTTTGTCGAATGGCAATCACGGGACACTCATGCAAAATGTTCAGTTCTCGGTCCGTAATGACAGCGGCCACTTCAATGACACGGTTGACTTCGGGTTGCAATCCCGTCATCTCCATATCAACCCAAATTAAGTTGTCCTCGGCATATCGCGGGTCTTTTTCATTTTGTAAAGCCATTTTGGACTATCTTTCCTTTAAAATTGGACGGTTAAACCGATTTTTTATTTAACAGATGAATTTTACTTTCGCTCAAATCTTTTTGGCGGCGCTTTGCTTTTATTTTCTTGTGCACAGCCTCACATGCCTGGCTGAAATTGTGCACCTGAAGCGCACGGAAAATAAAGTACCGGAGGTGCTTCGTAGCAAAATTACGCCTGCTGAGCATCTGAAAGCAGCTCGCTATGACGTCGCCCGTACGAAACTCAATTGGGCGGAGGTAACTTTTACGACTGCGGTTATTTTCTTTTTAACCACAGGCGACGGCATCAACACCATTTCCGACTATCTAATGAGCACGGTGGGAGATCAATTCGCCTTTCACTGGATGTTACCGGCCACTGTCGGTGTAATTTTTGTTCTAATCGATTTGCCGTTTTGCTGGTACAAAGAGTTTCGTCTGCGTGAAGCGTTCGGCTACACAAGACAAGAGCCTCGGTTGTGGTTTAAGCATTATTTGCTTGTCACCATTTTGGGTTGTGTCACGATTTTGCCGCTACTGTGGATTGTCCTCTTCTTGTGGCGTGGCACAGGCTCGGCTTGGTGGTTGGCAGGCTGGGCAATTTTTTCAGTGTATTTAATCTTCCCGCTTAATCTTGCTCGTCGTCTGCAGTATTTCTTTACACCAACTCGAGCTCGACCGATTAAAGATGAGGCATTGATTAACTCACTTGCACAATTGGAAGATAAAACAGGGCTCAGTATCGGCTCGGTGCGCATTACTCGCGCCGCTGACAACGAAGAGTTGCCGCCCTCCTTTGCCTTCGGCCATCGTCAAAACGTGCTCGTATTTATCCGAGACGATGTCTATCAACGATTAAGCACCACAAGTCTTCAAGCGGTGGTGGCGCATGCCTTGGCTCGTAACCTAAGCCACATGTATTTCCAAGCTTGGTTGATTTGCTCGGCAACTGCGTTGGCTGTTTTTGCCTTTATGGCTTGGCTTGCTCCGCAATCTTGGTTCTTGGATGAAATCGGTCTTCGAGTTTATGGTCCGGGCCCCTACTACGGCTCGCTCTTGACCTTTGCCATTGTGGCATTACCCGTGCTCTTTTTCCCCTTCAGACTTATGCTTTCAGGCTTTTTGCGCAGCTTGATTTTCAGAGCCGATGCCTATGCTCTGCGCCACACAAGCCTTAAGCGTCTGACGCAAGCGCTCATTGACTTGACACCTGTACCCATGCGCCATTCGAGCCTGACGTTGAGCTTTTTCGATTTGCTCTTTTCGCACGAACCGAGCCTTATGACTCGCATTACGCGCATCACGAGCATTCACGACCGAATGGTCTCTGATAAGGCAAAAGAGTTAGCCCAACAACAACAGCTTCAAATTCGCCATCAAACAGAAAATGCTCGTGCAGCTCTCAGACTTCGCGAAAGCCGAGACCGTTTGATTACCGCACAAACTCAAGACGTTAAAGCACAATTTGAACGACGCCGTTTTGAGCGTGAACTCGTGAAAAATGCTCGCACGAACTACCTTGAAAAAGGCGCTCCGTTGCCGGCTGCCATGATCGCCTATCACGATCCGAAAGAAGCTGAAGCGCTCGCGGCACTGGCTCAGGATAACTCAACTCACCGCATGTACGGGCAATCGCTTTGGACGGGGTTAAAAGACATTATTCGACGCACACGCGCCTACTTGCGCTCACTCAAAAACAAACAATCGGACAATCCGGTCAATCCTGTTAACAATGAACACACTCAAGAAAACCAAACAGGGACTTATCCGACTGCTCCGGTTAATACCCAACCAGAGCAAGCAGACACTCAGNNACCCAACCAGAGCAAGCAGACGCTCAGACAAAGGCAAATGAACAACCTGAACAAGTCGAATTAACGCAAGTCACGCAAGACATCGAGCAAGACAACACTGAGACGGCGAAGACGGACTCACCCCAAGCGGTTGAACATACGTCTCAATCGTCTGAGCCGGTGAACGAAGTCAAGACCGAAGATGTCTTCGAGTCGACTGCTACGCAAGAAAACAATGCATCCTTGAACTCTGAGCTCCCGTCTGAACAAACGACTGTCCGTGAAGAGTCTTCGAACTTGATCGAAACGACGACGGTCCAAGTCGATGCAGACACTCGTACTTCAGATGCGACCAATGACCAAGAGCTCGAAGAGAAGGCTGAAGAAGCGGCAAAGGAATCGCACCCGTCGTTATCCTCTGAAACTCAAGATAAGGTTAAACCGCTCATTACCATTGAGCACGATGAGCCCGTCACTGTCCCGCCCACTGAGCCCGTGAGCGGCGTAGTCATGACAACGGACGCGATCGAAAAACCCGCTCGTCGTCGCAAAGCCATTAAAACGGTGGCCAAGCGCCACAAAAAGCTCTACGAGGAAAAGCAATCGTGAGAAAAGAGCGCAAGTCCGCCGGTCCCCAATCGACATTTCATGCGCAAGTGATTTCTTGCCACGGCAGACACCATTTTGTGCGCGATGATCAAAATCAGCTTTTTGAAGCCCATCGCCGAGGTAAAAAGGCCGATGTTGTGGTGGGCGATGAAGTGCTGTGTTCGGCAGCCGTTGACAACACGGTGGCCATTGAAAGCGTGCTTGAACGCAAAAATCTTCTCTTTCGTCAAGATGAATGGCGCACGAAAACACTTGCTGCCAACATCGATCTCTTAGCCATTGTCTATGGCTCTCAACCCCGTTTTAATCCCTGGTTTATCTGGCGAGCACTCATTGCTGCTCACGCCGCAAAAGTGCCTGCTATCGTGATTCGCAACAAAACGGACTTGGAAGACGGCGCCCAAGAGGCCGATGATTTCTTACGCTCTTTGGATGCGCTCGGCTATCGCACTTGTCGGATGTCAGCAACTGAAGTGGACAAGACCACTCAGGAAACGCTTGCCGAAGTCTTTTTTAATCACAAAACGCTTCTTGTCGGACAATCCGGTATGGGCAAATCCACCATCCTCAATTTGCTCGTAAAAGAAGCCAATGCCAAAACACAAGAGTATTCCCAAGCCCTTAACCTCGGTCGTCAAACGACCACTGTCACAACGTTATACGACTTGGATGAGGCCGACGGCTTTGTGATTGACTCACCGGGCTTTCAGGAGTTTGGCCTTTCTCACTTGAGCTTAGAAGACATCGTTGACGCCATGCCGGACTTTAGATCTCTGGTGCACAAGTGTCGCTTTGCCGATTGCAAACATCTAAAGGAACCCGATTGTGCTATTAAAGCCGCAGTTGCCCAAGGCGAAATTTCCGAGGAGCGCTACGCCTTTTATGTTGCGATAGCTGAACAAATGCTTCGAGCCAAACCTCAGTATTAGCCTTGCATTTTGGCAAAATGCCCCAACAAAATTTGGCCAAATCCCCTAACGAAAATCAGCCAAACACCTCAACAAAAAATGAAATCCATTAACAATCAATGGGTTAGAAAAGACATTCTATGTCAGCCATTTTTTAAATCTTAGCCACTATTTAGATGCAAAAACTCTAACGCTTCATCGCGAAACCGTGACCAAATCACGCGCAAAAAAACGGCTGAGACTTCATCATCTCAGCCGTTTTCAGTATCAGCTCAAAGTTCTTCGAATTACTTCGACAACTTTTCCTTAATACGGGCAGCCTTACCAGAGCGGTTGCGCAAGTAGTAGAGCTTGGCACGGCGAACGTCACCGCGGCGCTTAACTTCAATGCTAGCAATCGTCGGGGCATAGAGTTGGAACGTACGTTCAACACCTTCGCCGCTCGAGATCTTACGAACGATGAAGGAAGAGTTCAAACCGCGGTTACGACGGGCGATCACGACGCCTTCGTAGGCTTGCACGCGCTTGCGGGAGCCTTCAACAACGTTCACATTCACCACCACCGTGTCACCGGCGGCAAATTCAGGATAGGTCTTGCCAGCGGTCAAGCGGGCAATTTCTTCTTGTTCCAACGTTTGGATGAGATTCATTATTTACTCCGTTACCATCGTCATGTGGTCTGCTCTCGAGTCTCTCGCGCATCGTCACCACCGATAGGATGGATTTTTTAACTATGAAAAATCAATTTACGTTCCGAAGAACGAGTGAGTGATTTTACAGCAACCGATGGAATTTGCAAGGTTTTTTACTTGTCGGCGTGCTCTTCGAGCCACTTTTCATCCGCTTGAGTCAGTTTGCCTTCGTTTCGGGCTTTTTCGATCAAATCCGGTCGCGTTTTTTGGGTTAGCTGAAGACTTTGCTCACGTGTCCAACGAGCAATGTTAGCGTGGTGCCCGCTCAGAAGCACCTCGGGTACACGCTCGCCTTGCCAGACTTCGGGTCTCGTGTAGTGCGGAGCATCCAAAAGCCCGGTTGAAAACGATTCATCTAACGTCGAAAGCTCTTTAATGGCACCTGGCAACTGTCTGACCACGGCATCAATGACGACCATGGCCGGCAGTTCCCCGCCTGAGAGCACAAAGTCCCCCACACTGACAATTTCATCGACCGAGCGGTCTAAAAAGCGCTGATCAATGCCTTCATAACGCCCGCAAATGAGTACAAGAGACTCATCATTAGCGACCCATTGACGCACTTTCTCATCGGTGAGCGGCGTACCATTAGGCGCAAAACTAATGACTTTTCCCCGATTGCCCGAGGCACGGATGCGATCCAAAGTTCTTTGCAACGGCTCGGCCATCATCACCATGCCTGGTCCGCCTCCAAAAGGTCTGTCATCGATCGTCCGGTGATTGTCCTCAGTCTCTTCTCTCGGATTCCAAGTGTGAAGTGACCACAAACCGCGTTTGGCCGCACGAGCCGTAATGCCGTGGTCATAAACGGCATCAAACATGGGCGAAAAAAGCGTAATGACATCAAAGCGCATGGCCTGCGATCCTCTTCTTTAATCAACGCTCGTCGAGCCACGCTTGAAGAATTGCTTCAAGAATGGCTTCGTTACTTTTTTGAGGATCGTCTTCAAAGTCCTCTAACTCAAGTACCATCGCGTGCAACTCCGTGAATCGAAGTTTCAATGGATCGATATCCGGATGCTCATCGTAGAGCACCTCGGCAATGGCTTGAGTATCCGTCCAGCGCATCTTTAACGTTCCTTTGCGTGGTTGCGACTATATTTGGGAATTTCAACAACCAAGTCTTCACTGCCCACTTTAGTTTGGCAAGACAATCGTGAGACGGCCGTCACACCCCAAGCTTGATCCAAACGGTCAAGTTCTTCATCTTCGGGTTCATTGAGTGAATCAAACCCTTCGCGAATAATGACGTGACAGGTGGAGCAAGCACCGGAAAATTCGCAAGCGTGCTCAATTCTGATTCCATTGGCAAGCAGTGCTCGCGCAAGCGATGCTCCTTCTCGCGCTTCAAACGTTTTGCCCTCAGGGCACAGTTGTTCATGAGGCAAGACGGTAATCTTAGGCATTGTCTTTGCTTCCTTCTTCAATTTCATCCAATGACTTACCCGACAGGGCTTGCTGAATTGCCCGGTCCATGCGACGCTCGGCAAAGGTTTCCGTGGCTTGAGCAAGTTCCTTTTGAAGGGCTTTCATAGCGTCCAAATCGTGAGCCTGAACCGCAGAGGCCAACGCGCTCATCTTCTGCGCAATGAGATCAAACTCTTCTTGGCTCAATAAATCCGCATCGGTGTTTAACGCACTTTGAGTGCTTTGCATCAAGCGCATGGATTCGACTTCTTCTTCACGAAGTGCTCTCAGATGCATATCTTCTTCAGCCGAACCCGTGCCTTCTTTGAGCATGCGAACGATCTCTTCATCGGTCAGACCATAAGAGGGCTTAACCGTCACGTGCGCTTCAACACCTGTTTGGGTCTCTCGTGCTGACACTGACAAAAGACCGTCGGCATCCACCGAGAACGTCACTCGAATACGAGCTGCTCCGGCCACCAGTGCCGGTAGTCCCCTTAATTCAAACCTAGCCAAACTGCGACATGCGTCCACGATTTCACGCTCGCCTTGCAACACGTGAATGGCCATGGCCGTCTGACCGTCTTTAAACGTTGTAAAGTCTTGTGCCATCGCTACAGGGATGGGCGTGTTACGCGGAATGATTTTCTCAACCAATCCGCCCATCGTTTCAATACCTAACGACAAGGGCGTCACGTCTAGCAGTAACCAGTCGTCTTCTGAGGCGGTGTTGCCCGCAAGCATATTGGCTTGCTTGGCGGCACCAACCGCAACAACTTGATCCGGGTCGATATTGGCCAGAGGCTCAAAACCTAAATAATTTTTCACGGCTTCGCGAACAACCGGCATGCGAGTTGAGCCGCCGACAAGCACCAAACCTTGAATGTCCTGATTATCCAGTTTGGCATCGCTTATCACGCTCTTGAGCGTTTCAATCGTTTTTTGCACCAAGTGACATGTCATCGACTTAAAGGCGTCTCGCGTCAGCGTTAAGTCCACCGTTTGGTTCGATAACATCACTTGAAGTTTTGCGGCTTCGCTTGTCGTTAACGCTTCCTTGGCCGCTCGACAGGCAACGAGCAAAGCCTGCTTGTCATCCGAAGACAAAATGTTTTCTAGCTTTGCTTCTTGCACCGCCCAGCAGAAAATACGATGGTCAAAATCGTCACCGCCAAGTGCTGAATCTCCACCTGTGGCCAAGACTTCAAAAACGCCTTTATTTAACCGCAAAACGGAAACGTCAAAAGTGCCGCCCCCTAAGTCATAAATGACATATAAGCCTTCGGCACCTTCATCCAATCCGTAGGCCAATGCTGCGGCCGTAGGTTCATTTAAAAGACGAAGAACATTAAGACCGGCTAAGCGCGCCGCATCCTTAGTAGCCTGACGTTGCGAGTCATCAAAGTAAGCCGGCACCGTAATGACCGCCCCCACCATTTCCCCGCCGAGCGCTTCTTCAGCGCGATCTTTGAGGGATTTCAAAATTTCGGCGGAGACTTCCACAGGGCTTTTGGTTCCGGCGACCGTTTCAATACGAAGCATCGCATCTTCATCGGTGAAACGATACGGCAAATTCGTTAAATGCTTTAAATCGGCACGGCTTCGGCCGACAAAGCGCTTAACGCTCACAATGGTATTTTCTGCATCATGCGTGACACTACGTGCAGCGTCGTAGCCTACTTCCACGTCGCCCTCTGGTAAGTAGCGCACGATGGACGGCAAAAGCTTTCTGCCTTCGTGGTCAGCAAGCACCACCGTTTCACCACTTTTGACCGTAGCCACCAAAGAGTTCGTCGTTCCGAGATCAATACCAACGGCCAGTCGATGTTGATGAGGATCGGCCGAGAGACCAGGCTCGGCAATTTGCAATAACGCCATGAAAATGTCCTAATGAGGTATTTGAGTCAAAAGCTTACTGACAAACATCAGTTCACGTGTGGCAGCGGCTGCGGCTTTCGTGTCGTGATCAACGTCCAGTGCCTTGGCCACTCGCTGCAAAATTTTGTCTTGTTCACGTCCGATTTCCTCAATGATGCTTGCGCGAACGGGCTCGCTTGTTTCATCATCGTCCAAAATCGCGCGCCAAGTCAGCTGTTTTTCGAGAAACTCAGGCGCCATAGCGCGTTCAGCCAAGGCGTTGACACCATTGAGTTCGCAGAGATAAAGCGCACGTTTAATATCGTCAGACAGGGTCTGGTAGGCCTCATTGACCTGTACGCTCATCTGCTCGGCAAGACGCTTTTCCACCGGCCCCGCATTCACAAAACGATCCGGGTGCAGTCGTGCTAATAAAAGTGTTTTTGCCTTTTGTAAAGACAAAGAATCAACCGCGAAAGTCTGCGGTTGATTCAAAAGTTCAAAATAATTTTTTTGTGCCATCGGGCATTCCGTTATACGGTGAACGATTCTCCGCAACCGCAATGTTCTTTTTCATTAGGATTGTGGAACTTAAATCCTTCATTTAATCCTTCGCGGGTGTAATCAAGCTCAGTGCCGTCAATGTAGGGAAGGCTCTTGGCATCCACCACCACCTTCACTCCAAAAGACTCCCACACTTGATCGTCTTCTTCAATTTTATCGGCAAACTCGAGCTTATAGGCCATACCCGAGCAACCCGAAGTCTTCACGCCCAAGCGCAAACCGATGCCCTTTCCGCGCTTTTGAAGATACGCATTGACGTGATCGGCAGCTTTTTGAGTTAACGTCACAGCCATGATTATTTCCCTTGCTTTTGACGATAATCGGCAATGGCAGCTTTAATCGCATCTTCTGCCAAAATCGAGCAGTGAATTTTCACCGGAGGCAAAGCCAACTCTTCAGCGATAGCTTCATTAGATAACGCCATCGCTTCATCGAGCGTTTTGCCCTTAACCCACTCGGTTACCAAAGAGCTCGAAGCGATAGCCGAGCCGCAACCGTAGGTCTTAAATTTTGCATCTTCAATAATCCCCTCGGGATTGACTTTGATTTGCAAACGCATCACGTCGCCGCAAGCGGGCGCTCCGACCATACCCGTGCCAACGTCTTGCTCATTTTTATCCAAAGAGCCGACATTGCGCGGATGCTCGTAATGATCCATTAACTTTTTACTGTATTCCATTCTTTAGTCCTTAGCGGTTTAGTGCTCTGACCACTTCACTTGATTTAAATCGACGCCCTCTTGATGCATTTCCCACAAAGGCGACATTTCGCGAAGCTTAGCCACTTTTTCTTTCAATTGCGCGACCGTGTAGTCAATTTCCTCTTCGGTCGTAAAGCGACCTAAGGTAAAACGAATTGAGCTGTGAGCCAACTCATCGTCAACACCTAAAGCACGAAGTACAAACGAGGGTTCAAGGCTTGCCGAGGTACAGGCCGAACCCGACGATACAGCAATATCCTTTAATGCCAACATCAAGCTTTCACCTTCGATAAAGGCAAAGCTCACGTTTAAGTTTGTGCTCACGCGATGTTCCCAATCGCCATTTAAATGCACTTCCGGAATCTCTTGGATACCGTCCCAAAGACGATTGCGAAGAGCCGTGAAGCGCTTATTTTCGGCATCCATTTCAAGACGAGCCAAACGATAGGCCTCGCCCATACCGACGATTTGATGCGTTGCCAGTGTGCCCGAACGCATGCCACGTTCATGACCGCCGCCGTGAATAATGGCTTCAAGGCGCACACGCGGCTTACGACGAACGTACAGGGCACCAATACCCTTCGGACCATAGACCTTGTGAGCCGACATACTTAGCAAATCAATGGGATCTTTTTGCATATCAAAATGCAATTTGCCGATAGCTTGCGTAGCGTCCACATGGAAGAAAATGCCGCGGTCACGGCACATTTGACCGATCGTATTGATATCTTGAATAACGCCGATTTCGTTGTTGACTCCCATGACAGAGACCAAAATGGTATCGTCTCGCATGGCAGCGGCCAACGCATCCAAATCCAAAAGACCGTTAGGCAATACGTCCATATAGGTCACTTCAAACCCTTCGGTTTCCAAATGACGCATGCTGTCTAAAACGGCTTTGTGTTCGGTCTTCACCGTAATGAGGTGTTTACCGCGATCCTTATAGAAGTGAGCAATCCCTTTAATAGCGAGATTATCCGATTCGGTTGCCCCCGACGTCCAAACGATTTCACGAGGATCGGCATTGATCATTTGTGCGACTTGCGAGCGAGCCTCTTCAACCGCTTCACGAGCCTTCCAACCGTACTCATGCGAACTGCTGGCCGCATTGCCGAAATTTTCATATAACCAGGGAACCATCTTGTCAACGACACGAGGGTCAACCGGCGTGGTGGCACCGTAATCCAAATAAACAGGTTTTTTCATGATCTCTCNNGATTTTTCTTATTGTTTTTAAAGGAAAATTTCTTGAATTTTCCTCAATTTCCAGTCCCGGCACAAACCTGAGGGATAACCCCCGTTTGCGCAACGAAACTAGATATTACTTTGTTCGATTTTTAAACGCAAGAGTTGAGCGTTTTTGATTTGGGTAAATCTTTGAGGAAAACAAAGATATCACTTTGTTTTTTAATAATTTTATTTGAAATAAATTTTTCTAGAAGTTTGCCGAAAACGCTATAGTTACTTCAGACTTGAAGTCTATATTGACTATAGAGTTTTTGCACGTAATCCGTAGCTGTCTCGTAAATGTTGCAAAAATCCCGAACAAGCATCTTCGCAGTAATCGATCACACGCAAAAAACCGTCGGCTAAACCGTAATACGGATCAGGCACTTCAGCAACATCAAACTTATTGCTATAACGCATCAACAATTGGGCTTTTTTGCGATAGTCTTCAGGGGCGATGGCTTTAAGAGCCCGAATATTGTCCCAATCCATCGCGAGAATGTAATCATTAAGAGAAAAGTCTGCCATGGTGACTTGTCGCGCACAATGTGCTGACAGATCATAGCCTCGCTTGCCGCCGTAATATATTGCGCGCCTATCGGCTGACTCACCCACGTGATAATTTGCTGTACCGGCAGACTCCACGACAATTTCGTTGCTTAAACCTTCGCGATTGATCAGACTTTTTAAAATCGCTTCAGCGGTCGGTGATCGACAGATATTGCCCGTGCATACGAATAAAACTTTAATCACGGTTTTCTCCTTTCGATTTCTAATGCTAGTTCGCTTTCCATCATTTGCCTAGATGGCAAAACTGCTTAATTGCTATCGGAAATTACTTTCTACAAAGATTGAGTGAGTATTTGCGCTAAGGCAGAAAGCACAAAAATTGCCTACAATCCCTGCATTGAAATTTTTCTTATTTAATAATGGATACGATATATTTAGACCCTTTAGATGACTCTCGACCATCACTGACCTTGATTTGGATGCATGGTCTGGGCGCCGATGGTACTGACTTTGAAAACTTCCGCGAAGAGCTCGAGCAATTCGGCGGTTTGAATAATGTGCGCCTGGTGCTGCCCACTGCACCAGTGAGAACCATCTCGG
This sequence comes from Sutterella sp. UBA1442, assembly GCA_002329575.1. Taxonomy (GTDB): domain Bacteria; phylum Pseudomonadota; class Gammaproteobacteria; order Burkholderiales; family Burkholderiaceae_F; genus Aphodousia. The sequence continues at coordinate 11,459 of DCTK01000111.1, forward strand.
CCATGAAGCTTGATATGCACGCTTGGTATGACCTTCGGGAAGAAACGATCACTAACGACCCTGCTGATCAAGACATCGAAGGCATGGATGCCTCCATCGATCTTATCCAAGCGTTAATTGACAAGGAACGCGCCGAGCGTCCTGATACGCCCATTTGGCTCGGGGGCTTTTCTCAAGGGGCTGCGATGGCCTTACTCGCGGGCTTTGAACAACTTCAACCCTTGGCCGGCATCATTGCTTTCTCGGGTTATGTGCCCGCTCATCCCCGTTTTGATGAGATTTCTGACGTCGCTCGCCAAACACCCGTCTTTATGGCCCATGGCACGTTGGATTCGGTTATTTCCATTGCCACGGCTCGTGAAGGTTTGGAAAAGCTCAATAAAGCCGGTGCCAGCGTTGAGTTTTATGACTACCCCATGATGCACGAAGTCTGTCCTGATGAAGTCAGTGACTTGGCAGACTTCATTGAAGCTCACCAAGCCGACGAAAGCGAACAAAATTAACCTCTATTATTGGGTTTTTGAAATGCCGCCTGCCTAACAGGCGGTTTTTCGTCCTTATTCAAATCAGCTATCTGTCTCATGGTTTCATCTGAGTTGAGAGTGAGTCGTAATCGGCCTATCATTTAATCTAGAGGATTTTGAGCAAAAGAGATCATATATGGCTTATTGGAAAGTACTCGTTTGTTTTTTGACGGTTACTTCGGTGTTGATGTCCGCGGGATACACAATGTTGATCCCGTTTTTGCCGATGTATCTTATTGAAGAGTTAGGCGTCTCAACGGCAGAAGTCAATATTTGGTCTGGGATTATCTTCTCGTCGACATTTTTAATCAGCGCCATCATGGCCCCGATCTGGGGAGCTTTAGCCGATAAGAAAAGTCATAAGGCGATGGCAGTTCGGGCTTCCGTCTGCTTGGCCATCGGCTACGTCTGGGGCGGTTTTGTCTCAACGCCTTGGGAACTTTTTGCCATGCGTTGCTTCCAAGGCTTCTCGGCCGGTCTCTGGCCTGCTTGTCTTGCAATCATGACTTCGACCGCTCCACGAGAAAAAATGGGCTCGTGTCTGGGCATCATGCAAGGCGGGATGACCGCTGGCGGCGTTTTAGGCCCCTTATTTGGCGGCGTCTTGGCTGAAGTGTTCGGTATGCGTATGTCCTTTTTCGTGGCTGCGGGTGCCCTGAGCATCATATCTCTAGGACTTATCTTCTTTGTCAAAGACAGCGCGCAACCTCGCCCGAAAGCATCCGAACAAAAGCGCGGGGGCTCTTTTGCATTGCTTAAAGTTCCGGTCATTGCCCGAATGCTCTTTGCGGCTGGCGTCGTTCAGTTGGCCGTGATGCTCGTGCAACCGGTCTTGCCGTTATACATCGCAGAACTTCAAGGCTCCATGGACAATATTGTCCTTGTCTCCGGTGTCGTCTTTTCCGTTGTGGGGATTTCCGGCGTCATTGCCTCTCCGATTTGGGGGCGCATGGGCACCAACATTGGCTTTAGATGGGCGCTCTATGTAGCCTTATTAGGCGGCGGGATTTTTGGTGTCGTGCAAGCAATCCCCGGAGAAATTACTCCTTTTGTAATTTGGCGCTTTGTCGGCGGGATATTCTTTGCGGGCATCTTTCCTGCGATTAATGCCCTCCTAGCCGAAAATACATTGCCGAGTGAGCGTGGGCGCGTCTATGGGTTAAGTTATGCAGCCCAGCAGGTGGGCTCGGTGGCAGGCCCGATTCTCGGCGGCCTTATTGCGACTTATTCGAGTAATGCCATCGTTGTGATGGCCCACGGGGTCGTGATGATCCTTCTTGTGATCTTTATGTATCTCAAACGCCCGAAGGATGTTGATCCCGGTAACGGTATGGCCATTAACGCTGAAGCATTTGCTTCTGATGACAAAGATCGCTAGAAATTTGTGCGACCTGACAACTTTTTGTTGACCGTTAGTCACCTTTTTACGGGACTGACGGTCTTTTTAATATTTAATTTACTGACAAATCAAATAATTAAAGTTGTTTACAGTCCTGAAAACGGATGAGAACAGCACAACTGTCCTTCTGATTTAGAACAAAAATCGTTTAGCAAATTTTGAACTATTGTTTCTAATTGATACACTTAGGGGTATTCCTTACTTTCAGGAGAAATTCATGGAAGCAACCACCGGCGTCAATGCGCTAACCATTGTGTTTGCCGCATTGTGTGTCTTTGCGATCGGATACCGTTTCTACGGTCTATTCATCGCCCAAAAAGTTCTCAATGTCAATGAAGCTCGTCAAACACCGGCCATTCGTTTCGAAGACGGTGCTGACTATGTTCCCACCAATAAGTACGTGCTCTTCGGCCACCACTTCGCTGCTATTGCTGCAGCCGGTCCTCTTTTGGGCCCCGTGTTGGCTGCACAATTCGGTTACATGCCGGGCTTATTGTGGATTTTGATCGGCTGCGTTTTAGCGGGCGGCGTGCACGACATGGTCGTGCTTTTTTGTTCCGTGCGTCACCGCGGTCGCTCTTTAGCTCACATTGCAACCACCGAAATTGACCGTACCACGGGTTTTGTAGCCTCTTGGGCCGTATTGGCAATTCTGGCCTTAACGCTGGCCGGTTTGTCCATTGCCGTGGTCAACGCTATGCACAACTCCCTTTGGTCGACCTATACGGTTGCCGCCACGATTCCCATTGCCGTCATCATGGGCCTTTACATGCAAATTTGGCGCAAGGGTGATGTGAAGGGCGCAACGATTATTGGCGTGGTGCTTCTTTTCTTGTGCATCCTCTCAGGTCCGTGGGTCGCCGCACATCCCGAATATTTCGGTTGGCTCGATATCGATAAAAAGCCGATGAGCTTGTTGATCCCGATTTACGGCTTCTTGGCTTCGGTATTGCCTGTCTGGATGCTGTTGCTGCCGCGTGACTACCTGTCAACGTTCTTGAAGATCGGTACTATTGCCGCATTGGCTATCGGCATTGCCTTTGTGATGCCGAACTTCCAAATGCCCGCTTTCACCGAATTCATCCACGGCGGCGGCCCCATTGTCGGCGGTCCGGTGATTCCGTTTATCTTCATTACGATTGCTTGCGGTGCATTATCGGGCTTCCATGCCACGATCGGTACGGGTACCACCCCCAAGATGCTCTCCAATGAACGAGACGTGCTCTTTGTGGGCTACGGTGCCATGCTCACCGAAGGTTTTGTTGCTGTGATGGCTTTGGTGGCCGCTTGCGTGTTGGTGCCGGCTGACTACTTTGCCATTAACGCGCCGGCCGATAAGTTTGCTGCGCTTGGCATGGCCGTTCAAGAATTGCCGTACTTGGAAGCCCAAGTACAAGAAAGCTTGATGGCTCGCCCCGGTGGCTCCGTCTCGTTAGCTGTCGGTATGGCTCACATCTTCTCTCAGATTCCCTTTATGGAAAATCTGATGGCCTACTGGTACCACTTCGCCATCATGTTTGAAGCAGTCTTCATCTTGACGGCTGTGGACGCCGGCACTCGTGTGGGTCGCTTCTTCTTACAAGAAATGATGGGTAAGGTCTGGCCGAAGTTCGCTGACAAAGAATGGTGGCCCGGCATTGTCATCACCTCGGTCATCTTCACCGGTGCTTGGGGTTATCTCGTCTACTCGGGCGATATCAGCTCGATTTGGCCTCTCTTTGGTATCTGCAACCAATTGCTGGCCTCTGTGACGCTTTTGATCGGCACGACCGTTATCCTGCGCTTGAATAAGACGAAATATGCACCGATTACCGGTGTTCCCGGCATCCTGATGACGATCATCACGATGTGGGCCGGTTGCTGGTTGGTCATCAACCAATACTTGCCTGCCGGTCAATACTTGTTGGCAACGCTCTCCGTGCTCGTGATGCTGTTGATGCTCTTTGTTATCATCGGCACTATCCGCCGCTGGTTGGTGTTGCTTAACATCAAGACCACGGTCAAGGATGATCATGGTGTAGAAGTGAAGGCCATTGTCGCTGAATAATCGCTTTTAACCATCGACAACCAAAGCGCAGCTCAATTACGAGTTGCGCTTTTTTCTACTCTTTAAAAATCTT
>DCTK01000104.1 GCA_002329575.1 Sutterella sp. UBA1442
TTTGTAGACTTTGTCAACAGTCTGAGGCCGCCAACAGAGCGGCCTGTTTTTTTTTCGGGATTAACACTAAACCTAAGCAGTTTTGTGCAGGTAATGCACGATTAACATTTGGATTTATAACTAATGCCGTTAAAATGGAAGAATTCAACGATAACAAAAGCTTGAATGCGCCTTAATTTTTGACTGACGGGTGATCCGAACTGCGCTTTCTCATGCTACTGACAAGAGGAATACTGACGTGTCAAATTCAGCTCATCGCTCCGTATGGGGCTCGCGGATCGGTTTCATTTTAGCCAGTGCCGGCTCTGCCGTCGGATTAGGCGCCATTTGGAAATTCCCCTATATGGCCGGCAACAATGGCGGCTCCGCTTTTATTCTGCCTTACATTCTGCTCACGATTGCCATCGGCTTTGTTGTCTTACTGATTGAAATGGCCTTAGGGCGAGCTGCACGAAAAGGTGCAGCTCACGCACTGGGGCAATTCGGCGGGCGCGCTTGGGGCGTTGTGGGTTACATCAGCGTACTTACAGGCTTTCTTATTCTTGCCTTCTATCAAGTCATCGGCGGTTGGTGCTTGCATTACCTCATCGATGCTTGCATGGGCAAAGGCCTGATTACCGATACCGCGCAATTAGGAGCATACTTTGACGGTTTCGTCACGAACGGCGAACGAGTCGTTGCCAATCAAATCGGTTTTCTGCTTCTGACCGCTGGTGTGATTGTCTTCGGGGTACAGGAAGGCATTGAGCGGATTTCAAAAATTTTGATGCCGGCATTGTTTTTATTGATGCTGCTTCTCATCGTACGTGGATTAACTTTACCGGGCGCATGGGCCGGTGTTGAGTTCATGTTCAAATTCCAGCCTCAGGACTTCAACAGTTCTTCGCTATTGAATGCACTAGGCTTTGCCTTCTTCTCTCTATCACTAGGCTCGGGCACGATGATGAACTACGGTTCGTATCTTTCCGACAAAGTCAATTTGCCCACATCCGTTGCCTGGATTTCATTCTTGGCCGTGATGGCTGCAATACTCGGTGGGTTGATGATCATGCCTGCAGTATTTGCCTTCGGGTTAAACCCCAGTGCCGGTCCTGGCCTGACCTTTGTAACGATGCCTGCGGTATTTGCCCAATTGCCCTTGGGACAAGGCTTTGCTATCCTCTTTTACATCTGCTTGGTGGTTGCCGCTTTAACCAGTGCGATCAGTATCTTGGAAATGAGCGTGCAGTTCCTGGTTGATGAACTGAATATTAGCCGCATGCGTGCTGTGGTATTCAACACGATAGCATTGCTCGTTTTAGGCATTGTTTGCTCGTTAAGCTTCAGTTCTCTTTCCGGCTTTACACTGTTCGGGAAATCATTCTTCGACTTCCTTGACTTCACCACCAGCAACATTGGCATGCCGATCGGTGCTATGGGTATTGCCATTGTGGGTGGCTACTTAGCGTGGCCTCTGATGCAAAAGCAACTTTGTCTCACTCGTGACATGAGCGACATATTGTTAAGCGCCGTGCGCTTTTTGATTCGATTTATTGTGCCCTGCGTCATTCTCATCATCGCAGGCGCAGGGCTTTTCGGTTAATTCCCGATGTGAGATCGGGCATGACAAGACTGTTGTGCCCGATCATCAGGAAATCAGATGATATCGGGCTTTGATCGTAGCAAGCAGAATTTTCCTCTGACATCAAAGCACTCTCTCAATTTCTATTTACAGTAGGATCACAATATGTCTTCTCGCGATATGTGGACCTCGCGTCTCGGATTCATTCTCGCCAGTGCCGGCGCCGCTGTCGGTTTGGGCGCTATTTGGAAATTCCCTTACATGGCAGGTACCAATGGTGGAGCTGCCTTCATCATCCCCTACATTCTTTTCAGTTTCACACTCGGGATGTTCTTACTTTTGGCGGAACTCGCCGTCGGTCGAGCCGGACGTGCCGCAAGTATCAACGCAATGATCAAAGTCGGCCGGTCCAAGTTCTGGGGGATTTTCGGCACCATCGGTGTTGCCACTGGCTTTCTGATTCTGACCTTCTACTCCACTGTCGGCGGTTGGTGCGTAGCTTACGCCGTTGATGCACTATTGGGCCGCGGACTCATCACAGATCTCTCTCAACTCGGTGCTCACTTCGGCTCTTTTGCCGGCGATGCCACGCTTGGGATTTTTTACCAATTGGTCTTCATGGTAATGACCGCCGGTGTTGTGATCTTCGGGGTACAAGCAGGTATTGAACGCCTGTCAAAATATTTAATGCCCACTCTTTTTATCTTAATGATTGTCTTGATCATTCGCGGATTGACACTACCGGGTGCATGGGCAGGTGTGGAATTCATGTTCAATTTCAAATGGGAAGATTTCACGGCGAACTCTTTGTTTAACGCCATGGGTTTTTGCTTCTTCTCGCTTTCGGTTGGCGCCGGCACTCTGATTGTGTACGCATCGTACCTCTCAGAAGATGCCAATCTGCCCCGCTCGACTGCCTGGGTCGCATTCTTAGGCATTATGGCCGCCCTTTTAGGTGGCTTGATGGTGATGCCTCCGGTTTTTGCCTTTGGTTTGGAACCCACTGCCGGGCCGGGGCTGACCTTTGTCACGATGCCTGCCGTATTCGCACACATGCCCTTCGGTCAGTTCTTTGCCTTACTCTTTTATGTTTGCCTCATCGTCGCTGCATTGACTAGCTCGGTCAGTATCTTTGAAGCTGTCACGGCGGCTATGGGTGACTTAAAGGTCTCGCGACGCACAGCAGTTCCCGTTGCATTCATTTCAATGATGGCAATCGGCATTTTCTGCACGATGTCGTTCGGCGTCTTATCGGATGTGAAAATTTTCGGCAAAACGATTTTTGACTTGCTTGATTACTTAACGAGTAATGTTGGAATGCCCGTAACGGCATTGGGGCTGTCTTTTGTTGCTGCTTGGGTCAATTGGCCGGAAACGCGTCGCCAATTGACAACTGCCGAGGCACTATCTCCCTTGGTGCTCACTTTAATTCGTTTGGGTATCGGCATTGTATCTCCGCTAGTGATTATCACTGTCGTGGCACGTAGCCTCTAGTACCCCTCTTTTCTGACGGCACGCAAATTCGGTAACAGTTTGCGTGCCGTTTTCTTATTCCGTGCATCCCTTCTCTATTAACTGGTAGCTAAGAAACATGGCTGCTTTGACTTCTTGTTTCAACCCAAACTCCCGGTTAACTAGTCTCGGAGCACGTTGACTTTCGTCAATTGTGCTCCAAATTTCCTTTTAACCCTTTGATTTTTCAATTTCTTTATTGATTTTCTTTGGGTTTCTTGATAAAAGAGTCTATAGTTTAAAGCAATAGGCTCCATCATGACCAATCCTTCCATCAAATGGCTCTATTCCACCTACACCGATGCTCACGGACGCACCTACGTCTACACCTTCTACAACAAGTGGGATCCGGTTAAACGTCAATCACGTATCGCTCAACGGGCCCATGTCGGTCGACTCTGTCCTCAAACCGGTGAGGTCCGTTTAGGGAAGAAATTTTTAAGCACCCATCCGGAGTTCGAAGGAAAGACTTGGTTTTATGAAGACAATGAGCTGGTTCAAAGAGACCCTGAGATCATCCAAGAAGAACTGCAAAACGTTCAACAAACACAATGGCGCAATGACTGCGTGTCGGTCGGACTCGGTTGGGCAGCTTGGAAACAGGCCGAGAAAATCGGTTTGCTGAAGGATTTGGAAGAAGTCTTTGGGGCAACCAATGCCAGACACTTGTTAGCTTTGGCCATCTATCAGCTTGACTGCGCCGGTGCCATGATGAATTTCGAGGATTGGCTTGCCATGAATTGGTTGCCGAAAGTTCAACCTTTATCCGGTCAACGCATCTCGGAGCTATTGGCTCAGGTCGATCAAGCCAAAATGGATACCTATTACAGCAAGCGCTACAACCGCATTGTTGAGCGCTATGAGGAACTACTCAAACAAAACGCACAATCGGCCAATACCCCGATGGCCATCGCTTTGGACAGCACCAGTATCAGCACATACTCAGACACCATATGTGATGCCGCTTATGGTCATGCCAAACAAGACGCTCATCTCAAACAAGTCAATCTGACACTTTGTACCGATTACTTGACCGGCGATATCTGCTACGCCTACCAAAGCGAAGGCTCTATCACTGACATTGCTTTGTTCCCCAACTTATTGATGCGTATGCAAATGAATGGGATCGATTTGGCGAAGACTCTGGTCATTACCGATCGAGGCTACGCCAGCCTGTATAACACTCAAAAGCTCTACAACCTTGAGATTCCCTTTATTCAAGGTGTGCGTGTCATTGAGGACAGTATCAAAGAGAAATTTGAGAAGTACGACGCCTCGTTCAGAGGCATTGCCTTCATTGACAGTCGATTAGGCGTGGCAGCCAGAAGTTTCCAAGATCAATGGAGAGCCGACACCGACAGCGGACAAGTCACGATTAAGGGTTATTTGCATCTGTACCACAATCCGACAAAGGCCTCTCGAGAACAGATGGATTTACTCAAAGCGGTTGACTCCATGATTGAGCTACGTAACAGTGGCGCCCGTTATGACTACGACAAGTGGCGACAAGTCAGTCGGTTTATCACGGAAAACCAAGGGCAATTTAGTCGCAATCTGAAAGCATTGGAATCTTATGCTCAATCGATGGGTCGATTTGTCATTCGCAGTAACGCTGTCAGCGATCCCTTTGCAGCGTTATCGCTTTATCGTATGCGCAATGTGGTGGAAGTGGGCTTTAATCAATTCAAGAATCAAACGGGAGGCTCTCGGATGTATGCCACTCAAAGCTCATATGTGGGTAAGCTCTTCATTCACACATTGGCTCAAGCGATACGAATGACGATGTTGATGAAGATTAAGCGCTCGGACTTGCCGGGCAATCCGTTGCCCAAAGACTCGCTTGAAAAAGCGTTTTGGCAGATGAAAAAATTGATGGCTGATAAGCCGATTGGAAGAAATGCCTGGGTAGTAAAAGAGGTCCCGAGAAAAACTCGGAACCTCTTCGAGGCCCTTGAACTCCCTGTTCCAACTCGTGTCATTAAAGACTAGTTAGGCGGGAGTTCGGGT
>DCTK01000077.1 GCA_002329575.1 Sutterella sp. UBA1442
TACCACCAAACGAATACGTTTTTCTTCCGGCCAAGCTTTGGGCTCATCGGCCAAACTGGCAGAAGTGGTGAAAATGGCACACAAACACAAAGCGACGGCGGTTAGTCGTCGTTTTAGGTTGTTTTTCAAGGCCGGCTCCTTATCAGCGTTTACGAAATCTTGTGTTGATTTGCTCATCGGAGACTTCCACGGCATCAACGGCTAGGCCGTATAGCGCGCGAGAAAGATCTTCAATGGCTTGAGTGGATAAAGTGTTTTGAATGCTAAAGGCAATATCGGTCTCATTGACCGTGATGCTGAGTTTTTCTTGAGTGATATCTTTAAAGGCTTTCGCGATGCGGGCGACATAAATTAAGTCATGCATCTTGGCAGCAACTTTTACGTTGATGTCAATTGTTGCGGTGGTATCTGGGCTCATGGAAAGTAGCTGCAAAATTGCCTTAACAACCGTTGCAACATCTTTTTGAGTCACGACGATGTCAGTTGTAAGCGTATCGAGTGCATCGCTTGTAGCTAAGTTCGGATTCTCTTTAATGAGAGATAGCGTGGCAGCTACTTTGGCTTCTTCTTTAAGTCCGCCCGGAGCACGAAATAGCATCTGATTAATGCGAGCACGAATTAAGTGTCCCAGGAAATTTGTGCCCAAGACAATGATGTCAAGCGTGATGGCAATGTCACGAGTTCGGGCATCGGCCATAAAGTCAATGACTAAGGCTACCGCAAGCAAAATGATGGCCGCTAAAGCTCCGGCCCAACGCCACACGGATCGGCTCTGCAGTACACAGCGGGAGTAGAAAAGCGCCAAAAGCGCAAATACCCCGGCAGAGAGGATTTTGCTGGTAATGGGTAGAACCCCAAAGGAGGGACTTGTGCACCACCAAAGAAGGCCTAAAATTGCCATCGTCAGGGTAAGCCCAAGGGTAAAAGTTTGCTTGGCTCGCGGATTGGTCCGGTGGGCCAGGATCGTGAGTACGGCAAAAGCGATGGCAATGAGCACAATCGCAAGGAGACAGACGAGGCTTTCAGACATCACCGATTAGCGAAAAAGTCCCATTTGAGCGGCTTCGTATACGGCCTCTCCTCGAGAGTGAACCTGAAGCTTGCGATAAATCTTTTTAACGTGCGCGGTCACGGTGTGCGGTGAAATCGCCAGAATGTCTCCGATTTCATTAAAGCTCATGCCTTTGGCAAGTAGATTCAAAATTTCGGCTTCTCGCTCAGATAATGGATTAGGCATGCTCGCTTGATTAACCGTTGCCACTTGGGTGGCTTGTGTGCGAAGAGCACGTAAAACACTTTTAGCGACATCGGGGCTGACCGGGGAGCCGCCGGCTTGCAAAAGTCGCACGGCAGCAATGAGGTTTATCTCAAGCTCGTCTTTGATGACATAGCCTTTGGCTCCGGATTCAATTGCGCTGACAATGTGGGGGTTTTCGCCGGAGTTAACTAGCAACATGATGTCGCACTCGGGGCGAGAGGTTGCACATTGACGGATGAGATCAAGACTTAAGCCGTCGGGTAAAGAAAGATCGGTCACCAACATCTGAAATGGGTATCGGGCCATGAGCTCTTGGGCTTGACGTTTCGTAGAGGCTTTGCCGATGATATGAATGTCGGAGACGTCCGAGAGGATACGCTCAATGCGCATGAGAACGGACTCATCGCTTTCGAGCACGATAATATTGAGACGGCGACGATTTTCGACTTTAACCAATTGATGACTCCTGATACGTCTTGAATGCAGACTGAACGTTCAGAGATTTTACCAAGGGACAAGACGGATTTTTTCAAGCTGAAAGGGTAATTTTTAAAGCTAAGGGCGGGTGTTTTAGAGCGGATACAAAAACGCACGCTCTCATGCGTGCGTTTAGGGGTATCAGGCGAGTAAATACGCTCAAGTAAAAGAAAGGTCACTAGGCCTTTTGTTCATCTTGGGCCGCGCCCGAGGGGTTGGGATTGATGAACGAGATATCGATAGTTAACCCCATTGCTTGAGCGTACTTTTGCAATGTGGAGACGGAAGGATAAATACCCCGGTTCAGTTTACCTTCAAGGCGTGCAACGGCTGGCTGAACGGTGCCCATTCGCTTAGCGACCTCGGTTTGAGTCAAACCGAGCTGAAGGCGAAATTTCAGAAGTGCCTTGGTTTTTTCTTGGTCAAAAACGCCGATCATAGTGAGGTCCTTTCTGGATTTAATAATTACAGAGCGTTAATTTCCAACGCCTGTGAGCATAATACCGCCAAATTGCGCAATTTCTAATTTCTTTTTGACCTTGTGTTGATTTATCGAAACAAATTACCAGAAGTGGAATATAGCCATCAATTAACAAAATCCAGTACAAATTTGTCATGTTTGCCTAAAAAATAGGCAACTATTACAGGCGTTGATTACTGAATATTACAAATACCGATTTTTTTGGACTGACTAAAACAAGTCTTTGAAAGCAGTAAATATTTCAGGCTATACAATTTGAAACAATAATTTGACGAGCTTGGGCAATTAAACCACAGTAAAAAGCATCGAAAACTGAAGTTTAAGTCGAGTTGTTCGTTTTCTGAAGTACCTCTATGCGATTACGATGTTTTGTGTAGTTTGTATTACGAAAAACGTCGTTACGAAAAATCTCGTAATGCCAGAAAGGCCTATAACACCACAAATTGTTGTGTTCTCTCAAAAGTTTATCGACGCTTTTGTTAATATTAGATAATGGACACGAGAAAAATATCGAGATGGCTTTTTCATAGTTCTGTCATATAAATAGAAGACAATTACTCATGGACGTGTGTGAGGCCAACAAAAGGAATGTCAATGCAAAAGCTCAACATCAAGGATGCTCTTACTGAGCAAATGACCGAAAGTGTTGTCGACACGGTCTTGGAAGTCGACAATGAGGTTAAAGAAGCAAGCGATAAGCCCGTTAAAACAAAACCTGTTAAAACGATTAAGGTGGAAATGACAAAAAAGCCTGCTGTGACCAAATCGCGCGCGACGACTGTCAAGCGCTCACGAACGAAAGCCGCTTCGGCCGAGATTGCCAAAAACATTGACCTCACCGACCCCTCGCTTTATTTAAATCGCGAGATCAATTGGATTGATTTTGATCGCAAGGTGCTTGAGCAATCAATGGATGCGAGCGTGCCATTACTTGAACGGCTGAAATTCCTTTCGATTTTTTATAACAATCTTGATGAATTCTTTATGGTGCGCGTCGCCAACGTCTGGAAGCAAGTGCAAAGCGGCGCAGAACCGACCGGGGCTGATAAAACTGCGCCTCGCCGTCAGCTCTCTGAAATCGGTCGTCGTGTTCGCCAGCTTTGTGACGAAGCTGAAGAACACTGGAAGAAACGCTTGCTACCGGCTTTGGAGAAAAACGGCATTCGTTTAGTGGACTATGCCGATTTGCCGGCTAAAAAACAGGAAGTGCTGAGCAAGTTTTTCGATACGGATATCTTCCCGATTTTGACGCCTCAGGTGGTGGACTCCGGCCACCCCTTCCCGCTTGTCTCCAACACGAGTATTAACTTTGTCATTGAACTCGTCAATGCCAAGAATCCCTCCGACATTCGTTTCGGTCGTCTGAAATGCCCGAATAACGTTCCGCGTTTCTTGTATTTGCCGCGTGGCAAAGACGAGATCGATCCGAGTTTGCGCTTTAACTCCGCTTACGGCGAAGTTAATGTCGTACTCGTGGAAGATTTGATCGGTGAATGCTTGGAGCGACTCTTTCCGGGCTACAAGGTAAAAGCCAAGGGACAGTTCCGTATTACGCGCAATACCGATGGCGAAATCGAAGAAGACGAAGCCGATGATTTGTTGGCGGCGGTGCGTGACTACGTTGATCAACGTCGCTTCGGTGACATTGTGCGTGTGGAAATGGGGCGCGGCATGCCCGTGCGCTTGGCCGATTTCTTAATCGAACACTTGGAAGTCAAGCCTCACCAAATCTATAAGCAAAAGATTCCGTTGGCGTTTTCCGAATTCATGTCGTTGGGTTGCATCGATCGACCCAAGTTGCAATATCGCCCCGATAGCCCGAAGTTAGCAAAAGAACTTGACGGTGAACAAGATGCCTTTGAGGCAATCAAAAAGCGCGATATTGTGCTCTATCACCCCTATGATCGATTCCAAGGCGTACTTAACTTTATTGATCAGGCGGCTAAAGACCCCAACGTGGTCGCTATTAAACAAACGCTTTACCGTTGCGGCAGTGACTCGCCGGTCATTCGCAGTCTTCTGGAAGCCCGTCGTCGCGGCAAGCAGGTGACCGCGGTTGTTGAATTAAAGGCTCGCTTTGACGAAGAACGCAATATTAACTGGGCCGAAGAGTTGGAACGGGCCGGCGTCAACGTGGTTTACGGTTTTGTGGGACTGAAAATTCACGCCAAGCTCTGTTTGGTTGTTCGCCGTGAAGCCACAGGCATTAAACGCTACGTGCATATCGGCACGGGGAACTACAACGCCTCATCGGCAAAAATTTATACCGACTTGGGGCTGTTGACTGCCAATGAGGCAATTTGCTCGGACGTGACCGAACTCTTTAACGTGATGACCGGTTGCGGCGAGATTGATCACTATCGCAAGATCTTGGTCTCTCCCAAGACCTTGCGCCCATCATTGGTGAAACTCATTCGTGAAGAAGTGGAGTTTCATAAAGCTAACGGCAATGGTCACATCATGATTAAATGCAACCAATTGGTTGACGGAGAGATTATTGCCGAGCTTTATCGTGCCAGTCGTGCGGGTGTGAAGGTTGAATGTGTCGTGCGCGGCATCTGCTGCTTGNNTATTACGGTCAAGAGTATCGTCGGTCGTTACCTCGAGCATGCTCGCATCTATTGGTTCAATCACAACGGTGACGAAAAAATGTATGTCGGCAGTGCCGACTTGATGAACCGCAATTTAAACGGTCGCATTGAAGTGTTAACGCCGATTGAAAGTGCCAAGATCCGTCAGAA
>DCTK01000010.1 GCA_002329575.1 Sutterella sp. UBA1442
CAGCGGTAAGCCTCCTGCCACGATTGAGTGGGAATAACTAAATTTGACCGGTAAAGCGATTTTCGTTTTACCGGTTTTTTTTGCGAATTCAAAGTTAGTTTGTTTTATGGTTACGATTTAGTGTATATCCTAAAAAGCATTCCCAAACTTTTGTTGCTTGATTTTTTTTAAATTTCCTAATACACTAAAACATCAAAAAATTTTGATGTGAGAAGGTTATGGATCAAAGTGTAGAAGACGCCAAGGTGTTTAAGGCATTGTCTGATCCTAAACGGCTGGCTATTTTGCGGCAATTACGAAGTGGTGAGAAGTGTGCGTGTGTTTTACTGGAGCCGATGGATTTAACTCAATCGGGTTTGTCGTATCACATGAAAATACTTTGTGACTCAGGACTTGTGGTTTGTCGGCAAGAGGGCAAGTGGACACATTATCGGATCAGTGAATCGGGAAAGACTCTGGCGCTGGCAAGGTTGAGTGCAGTTCTTTCAACAGACTCTAAACAGAGCTCTGATCGTTGCTCTTGTGAGTGATAAACGCCATCATTTGTTGTGGCGTTTATTTGAATCAAATAGATCAAAAATTTTTGATATGTTATATTTAATGAAGGTTGATTCATGGAAATGTGGCAATTTTTTCAAGATGAGATTTTGGGCATGAAATGGCTCAATGAGCTCATTGGTCAAGGACTAGTAATTTTAGGGATTGATATTAACGACCGATTGGGAGGTAGTATTCAGTTTTTTTTATACGATGTGATAAAAATAACACTTTTACTTTGGGTGCTCATTTTTCTTATTTCGTATATTCAGAGTTACTTTCCACCGGAGCGCAGTAAAAGAATTTTAGGACAATATCGTGGTATTACTGCGAATATTGTTTCAGCACTGCTTGGAACGGTAACCCCATTTTGCTCTTGTTCATCGATTCCTTTATTTATTGGCTTTACCAGTGCTGGGCTGCCGTTAGGGGCAACTTTTTCCTTTTTGATTTCATCTCCAATGGTTGATCTAGGTAGTTTGTTGCTGCTAACAAGTATTTTCGGCGTGAAGATTGCTGTTGCTTATGTATTCATAGGGCTAATCATTGCTGTTGCAGGGGGCACTTTTATTGAACGTATGCATATGGAAAAATATGTTGAAAGCTTTATTTTCTCAGCCCCACATATCAACATTGAATCACCGAATTTAACCTGGCTCGAGCGTATCAACTATGCAAAGGAACAGGTTGGCAATACTTTTAGAAAGGTTTTTATTTACATCTTAGTTGGGGTTGGAATTGGTGCAGTGATCCATAATTGGATTCCTGAAGACTGGATTTCGAAAATATTAGGTAGTGAAAACCCCTTCGGTGTGTTGTTAGCGACATTAGTGGGCATCCCCATGTATGCCGATATTTTTGGCACGATTCCTGTGGCTGAAGCGCTATTGGATAAGGGGGCACAACTGGGCACGATTTTATCTTTCATGATGGCTGTCACTACGTTGAGTTTGCCTTCTATCGTCATGTTGCGTAAAGCCGTTAAACCGAGACTGTTGGCTTTGTTTATTGGTATTTGCACAATCGGAATCATTTTAATGGGCTATTTGTTTAATAGTCTTCAATTTGTTTTTCTTTAATTAAGGAGGAATAAAAATGGGATTTTTTAGCAGAAATAAAAAAGAGGAAAAGACTTGTTGCTGTGGCAATTGTGGCTCAGTCGAAGAAATGGTCAAAGCACAAGAGTTAAGCTCTTCATTAGGCATCAAAGTGTTGGGCTCTGGTTGCTCCAAATGTAATGCGTTAGAACATTCAACTCGAGAAGCATTAGAAGAACTTGGTATGCCGACCGATATTGAGCATGTGACCGATTTCGTGAAAATTGCGGCTTATGGTGTAATGACAACACCCGCATTGGTGGTTGATGGTCAGGTTGTTTCTTATGGGAAGGTTTTAAGTAAAGACGAAGCTAAGACGTTGATTCAGAAGGTTAGAGGATAACTCATGAACCAAAAGCCCAAAGTAGCATTCGTTTGTGTACATAATGCTTGTCGAAGCCAGATTGCGCAAGCATTAGGACAGTTGTTGGCATCGGATATATTTGAGAGCTATTCTGCCGGAACATATGCTGTCACGGAGATTAACTCGGATGCAGTGCGGCTCTTGAAGCAGTATTATGGTATAGATATATCAAAAACACAGTACAGCAAATCGTTATCGAAAATTCCTTCTGTTGATATTGTTATCACGATGGGTTGCCAAGTATCTTGTCCCTCGTTGCCGTGTCGTTATCGAGAAGACTGGGGCTTAGATGATCCTACCGATAAATCAGAGGAGTATTTTGTAGAAACAATCAAAACAATCGAGAAAAAAATTTGTGAACTAAAAAATCGGATCAAAAACGGACTGATCTAGTCAAATGAGTGACGGTATTTTTGATAAATATCCGCCGCTCTAGACCTAGAAAAAAGAAAATGATTTCTGGGGTACTTATTCAAAATCAATTAATTTTTGTATTTTCACATTTTTGTGAGTTTTACCGTCAGTCCTTTATGGTTTGCATTGTTTGGGTTCGTTTCTTTAAGCTCAACGAGAAGTGAATTTTGTTCCGCTAACGTTTTCACAATCGCCAGCCCCAATCCTGTGCCTGTGGTATTGGTACCGAGTACTCGATAGAAAGGATCAAACACTCGTTGACGATTTTCCGGTGCGATGCCAATACCGGTATCCGCTACACTTAATGTAAATGGTGTTAAGTTTTCCAATTGTATGGTGACTCGAGCGTTCTGAGGACTGTAGCGGATGGCGTTTTCCAATAGATTTCTCAAAATTGTATAAAGATCATCTCGGTTGACAGGGATTTGTAGATTTGTTTGATTGGTTAAACAATCAAGGCCTTCGGTGGCAATATCTATATCTTTTTGATCGGCTTCTGTTATGACATTTTCAATCGCTTCAGATAATGTGCTGATCAATTCTTCGGCGGTGCATACGCGCTCAAAATCAGACAGTTTGCTTTTTGCTTGAGCACGTTTAAAACTCAATAGCTGAGAGACGAGATGCGCTGTACGATCAATGCTACTGCGAAGTTCATGAACTTGATCTCGGAGGGCATTGTCTTTGATGCTTCTCTCAAGTCGCTCTGCTTGAAGCGATAATGCAGCTAAGGGGGAGCGCAATTCATGAGCGGCATCGGCTGTAAAGCGAGATTCTTGTTCGCGAAGTTCGTTAATCTTGACTAAGACGCTATTGAATGCATTGATTAGCGGAAGTAATTCAGAAGGAAGGCCGTCCGAGGCAATGGGCTTCATATCGTTGGGATCTCTCTGATAAAGAGATCGGGCAAACTCAGCCACTGGACGAGTCGAAATCCAAAAAATGGTTCCAAGTGTGATAAATAAAATTGTAGTCAGAACTAATAGAGGAATGACTGCAGCAATAGCAGAAGCCGTCGCCATGTCACGAATCTCATCGCTACGTTGTGCTACCGCAATGNNGAGCGATAGTCTTTGCCTGAGATAGTAAGAGTTTGAGCTCCGTCATGCAGGTCTTGGTCAAACACTACCCTCATTGCACGACCACCGCCATGAAGTGTTCTCACTAGTATTGTCGAACCCGCTTTAGCCGTTGATTGAGCAGACTCCTCGTCAACGATAAACCAATCTTCAAACTGCTCATCGTCCATCCAAAGTGCATNNGAAACATCGACTCTAGCTAAAAGTCCAACAACTTCTTCCAGTTGATCATCCTGATTGTCCCGTGCCTCATCATAAGTGACGACAAAAAGAGTTATCGCTGATAAAGTCGAGAGAATTATTCCGATGGACAATCCCCAAACAAGCACCCGACGTGTCAGACTGTACGATCCAAGTTTCATCAATTAGCTCCTTTAGGGACCATCCATCCAAGCCCGCGAATGTTTTTAATGACCTCTGAANNAATTCTATGGCGTTACTTTCGGGTTCCTCTCCAGGTTCATAAATACTTTCTTCTAATTGTCTGCGCGAATAAATGGCACCGGGTCGGGTCAGTAGCGTTGCTAACAGTGAATATTCTCGTCTAGATAAAGTTATTGGCTTATCTTGACCCACAACAGACACTGTTTTATCAACTACATTGAGTGAAATGATGCCATTGGTGAGAGTGCGTTCAGTTGATAAATTTTTACGTCGAAGGACAGCGCGCATTCGAGCAAGTAATTCACTCATATGAAATGGTTTTACGATATAGTCATCGGCACCGGCATCTAAACCGTCTAAACGGTCCTGTAGTGCATCTCGCGCCGTCATAATAATGATCGGTGTATTTGTTTCTTTCGCATGAGCGCGAAACGTTTTCAATACACTCATACCGTCAAGTCCCGGCAAGCCTAAATCAAGTAGTACAAAGCCATATTCGTTAACCGATAGCATCATTAAAGCNNCGTCCGTCGGCCACATGTTCGACGGTGTAGAGTTCATCGGTCAAGGCGGCTTTGACTGCTTGAGCAATCATGGCATCATCTTCAACTAATAACACACGCATTAACAGTATTCCTTTTTCTAAGAATACTGTCATTGTATCGCTGGCAAAAAACGGTTGCGGCACTTTTGCATTTAGTTTCGATGNNAGAAAAGATGATTTAACTATTTAAAGGAGTTTATGATGAGAAAGACATGGATTGCCGCTACGATGTGTGCTCTCATGGTTCCAGGTTTCGCATTAGCACAATCGCCGAAAGGATTTGATCGTCCGACAGGTAAACCGCAAGGTTTCGAGCTCTCTACGATTACCTCAGTGGCTGAGATTAAGAAAAACGGTCATGATGATCAGCTTGTGCAATTGCGCGGTCGTTTTACTCGCCAAATATCCAGCGATAAATATGAATTCGTGGATGAAAAAGGTGGCAAAATTGTTGCCGAACTTGATGATGACTATAACTGGTCGCATGTGGTGAAGGATCAACCGATGGAAATTTTAGCTGAAATTGATAAGAATCATTTCAGAGATCCGGAGCTGGAAGTCATTGAGGCTCGAAACATGAGTAAGTAAACGAATAGTTTAATTGACGATGAGAGAACTCTTTCGGGAGTTCTCTTTGCATGACTCGGAAGGGGAACGAGATGAAATTTGACATTACCGGTGGTATCGATCCACTTTTGACTGTGACGCTCGAAAAAGGTGAGAAAGTTTTGGCCGAAAGCAATGCAATGGTTGCTATGGACGGCAATTTAAAGCTTGAGGGTAAGAGTCGTGGTGGCATTATGAAGTCACTGGCACGTAAGTTTTTAAATGATGAGACATTTTTTCAACAGTATATTGAAGCAGATAAGGGAGCAGGTGTTGCGCTTCTCGCACCTAATATTCCGGGAGATATTCGTATCCTAGAGGTCGGTCAACGTCAATATATGATTTCTGACGGAGCATTTTTAGCGGCAGAACCCGGAGTAACGCTTGGTGTTAAAAGTCAAGGATTAGGTCGAGCTCTGTTAGGCGACTCAGGCGGTTTTTTCGTGATGGCGACACAGGGCAATGGTTGTGTTGCCGTCAGCGGTTTTGGGAGTGTTCGCGAATTAGAGGTCACATCCGACAAGCCGTTGATTGTCGATAACGGGCATTTGGTAGCTTGGGATGCAGAATTGGATTATGAGTTAAGTATCAATACTGCCCGTACAGGTCTTTTGGGGAAACTTGTTAATAGTCAAATTACGGGTGAAGGCATCGTGTTGAAGTTCCGCGGTGAAGGAAAAGTTCTTGTCTGTTCGAGAAACAAAGGCGGATTTTTGGACTGGATTTTTGCTAATAGCCCTACCGCCAATGCCACTCAAAATAACTGACAGTCAGTCAACACTTAAAGCTTGAGGTCGCGAATAGTAGCACAATCCGTGACTTCAAGCGGCTTGTGAATTCTTACGGGTTGCTTGAAATCGATCGTTTTTAAATCGATACGCCGAATTTGACTGTCATCGTGCGTTCTAAAGTAAAAGACTTTGTTAGTTAGGTCTGAGCCACTTGTCCACTGAACGGCACTTAGTAAAGGTGTTTTTGTTTTCGTGTCAGGCAATTCCAGTCCAATCGGAATTTCAAATGCGTTCAAAATCTTAAATGCGTAGAGCACCGTTTCATCGGTTGTCAAGGCTTCTGGCATTGAGTTTTGCATCAAAGCAGCACGTACAAAACGAGAGGGGGGAGTGATGTCGCCGGGCAGTCCCATAAGGCCGGCTCCTGCACCAAAGGCCTTCAGTTGAACCTTTCCCCACTCAGTGGCTGTTGCGGAGCCCGTTTTGAGATTGACGTAGTTATTGAGATTTGTCATCTGCCACTTAAAGTCTGGCGAATTGGTTAAAACGCCAACTGGGTTATCTATCACCGTCAGTTTGCCGTCAATCGCCTCAATCACGATCTGTGCCCCCGTCGCATCGAGTACTCGAAAATGCACGGTTCCGGCTCCTTTAACGGAGCTTTGAAGTCTGACGTTTTGAAGGGCATGTTTGACTTCAGCGACGTTTGAGAAATTGCCCAAAAGCCAACTGACAAGTTGCATATCGCCGATCACGACTTCGCCCTTTTTAGCCGTTCCATAGTCGCCGTATCCCGGAAAGAAGAATAGTCCCGCTGAAAGCCCTTTTTCGTTTAGCCCTTCGACAACGAAGTCGGTATTTTCAATGGCAATGCCGACGTAACCGTAGGTATTGGTTGTAACATGAGCCACGGTAGGGGAATTGGGGACCGCAGAGCGGCCGACGGAGACGAGTTCGCTATTGAGTTTGGACTCTCCCCACTCAATCGTGCGAGCGGTCACGAAAGCGGAGTCCGAAGAGGTTAGTGTAATACCCGTACAGGCCACTGCCGGCGTCAAGAGCGGCGCGACAAATAGTGTTGTGACAATCGCAGTTGTCAACAAAGAATGTTTTTTCATTACAAATTTTCCAAAAAAGAAAGGGAAAGAAAACGAATTGGAATCGAGCGGCGCAGAAGGAGTCGAGTCAGTCGAAGCGAGTGCGGACGCACAAATACAATGTCTATATTGGCTACCATACGCGCTTTCAGAGTAAATTGCGCCAAGAGGGCCGGTTCAGTTGTGAGCGTATGTGTCTAAGGTGGTTGCAGAGTCTGCAATGTTCATTTTTACGGTGAAATTTCAATGACTTTTTGGCCAATACTTTGTTGCATTCAACACGGCTAAAATACTTATTTTCAGTTTTTAGGAAGATTTTTCTTTTTGTATAATGAGAATCATTCTTTGAAGGATGATATGAAACTGACTTTGAAGTGGTTTGAGCTAGCGCTCTTGCCGACACTGGTATTAATTCTTTGGGCTTTGGCGGCGATGTGGGGATCCGTGTCGCCTATTTTGCTGCCTGCGCCAAGCGCCGTTATCGATAGTGCCTGTGGGCTTATTGCGAGCGGGGAGCTTTGGCATCACATTGTCTCTAGTGCCAAGCGCACGTTAAGCGGATTTGCCTTGGCCGCGGTATTTGGCATCTTATTAGCCTTTTTATTTTCGCAATCGGCTCGAGCCAAAAATCTCGGCTACATTCTCATTGAAGCGATGCGTGTGACGCCGCCCTTGGCGTTGATTCCGCTTTTGATTCTATGGTTGGGCATAGAAGAAGCGCCCAAGATTGCCATTGTTTTTCTCTCGAGCTTTTTCCCGATTTATTTAAATGCATTAACGGCCATTGAGTCGATCGAGCATAAGCTCAAAGAGGTGGCAAAGATTTTGCAATTTTCCCGTTGGGAAATGTTCCGATTGTTGACGGTGCCGGCGGCTCTGCCAGGCATTTTGACCGGTCTTCGTGTGGGGTTTGGCTACAGTTGGCGAGCCTTGGTGGGCGCAGAACTTATCGCAGCGTCCACCGGCCTTGGTTTCATGATCAGCGAAGCGGGTGAATTTTCCAAGACAAGTGTCGTCTTTGTGGGCATTCTCACCATTGTTGTGATCGGCGTTTTGGCTGACTTGTTGCTCTCGTTCTTAATCAAGCGTTTTGCTAAATACTTTGCAATGTGAGGGCCGTCATGATCAGTATCCGTTGTGAACATTTAACAAAAACGTTTGAAGGCTCAAGCACCATTGTTAAGCCCGTTGATGATTTAACGCTTGAGTTTGAAGCCGGCCGAATTTCAGCCATCATCGGCGAAAGCGGTTGTGGAAAGACAACACTCTTGCGCTTGATTGCGGGATTGGAAACGGCCGATAGTGGCAAAATCATTTTCGGTCAATTGCACAGAGCTCCTGTTATTTCAATGGTGTTTCAAGAGCCGCGACTATTTCCTTGGTTTACCGTTGAACAAAACATTGCGCTTTCAGTCAGACATTTGCCGAGCACAGAGCAACGCGAGAAAGTTGAAAATGTGCTTGAACTCGTGGGGTTAAAAGCCTTCAGAGAGGCCTTGCCCGGAGAGCTCTCGGGCGGTATGGCGCAGCGCGTGGGGTTGGCTCGAGCCCTTTGTCCGTCGCCGGATATTTTGCTTTTAGATGAAGCTTTCAGTGGCTTAGATGCTTTAACTCGCCGTCGCATTTACGGTGAATTCATCCGCATTCACCAAAAGGCCCCCATCACGACGATTTTGGTCACGCACGATGTGACCGAGGCCGTGCTTTTATCGTCCAAGGTTTACCGATTTGCCGAGGGGCGTTGCCGGCAGCAATTTAGTGTTGATTTTGACTACCCGAGAAGCCTTGCAACCGAGGGGCTCGGGGAGTTGTCAGAGACCATTTTGGATCAGTTTTTACACACCAGAAAGGAAGAAAAATGAAATTGAAGTTTGCTTTGGCAGGCGTTCTTGTTGCCGCTTGCGGTTTGGTTCAAGCCGCCCAAATGCCCAAAGAAATTAATATCGCTTATGTGAAGGCGCCTTTTAATCTCCAAAACATGGTGATGAAGGATCAGGCCCGTTTAGAAAAAGCGTTTGAGAAGTATGGCACGACCGTGCGTTGGCACACGATTACTTCGGGTGCTAAGCAAGCTCAAGCCATGGCAGCAGGCTCCTTGGACTTCTCGGCTGTGATGAATACGGCCTCGCTTTTGTCCACGAACGGCGCAGGCAATCCGGTCTTAGTGGCCAACGGCGTGGCTCACCCGTCGGATAACTTCGCCTTGGTCGGTAAACTCGGTGCCAAGATGAGCGTCAAGGATTTAAAGGGTAAGAAAGTGGCTGGTCCTCGCGGAACCGTTTTGCATCAAGTCTTGATCGCTGCTTTGCAAAAAGAGGGCATGAGCATTAAAGATGTGGAATTTTTGGCCATGGACTTGCCGGCAGCTCAATCGGCTCTTTTAAGTGGCAACGTTGATGCTGCACTTCAAGCCGCTAGCGGCGTAATTAAAGCCGAAGAGGCCGGCTGCAAGGTCATTACGACTGCCAAGGGCTTGGTGAACGTCAACCTCGTGCTGACTGTTCGTAAGGCTTTTGCTGATCAATATCCCGATGCGGTAAAGGAAGTCGTGCGTGTGCAACGCGAAACACTCCAATGGATCAATGAAAACAAGAAGGCTGCCATTGAACTTGGTGCCAAAGAACACGGCATCAGCTACAAGGACGCTGAAACGTTGGCCAAATGGTCTAACTTCTACGATGTTGTCACAGAAGAAGACATCAAGGGCTTGGATGTTGATCAAAAGTTCTTGATTGAAAACAATCTCATGCAAAAGGCTGTTGATGTTAACGCCTTGGTGCTTCCCGTTGCTCGTCAATAAGGAGATTGCATGCATTACGCCACTCCACAAACGGTTTGTGTTCGTGACGAAGAAGGTGTGATGGCCTTCAATCGTGAAGACCTTTTGCGCTATTCCGGTTTGGGGCATTTGATTGCCAGTGCTCTTGTTTTGCGACTTTTTCAAGAGGCCTTTGCTCGTTTGTCACCCCAAGAGCCTCCGATGAGAACCGACATTCGAGTGCTCTCGGCTTTTCCCGGTTTGGGGGTGAGAGATCACGTTGAGCTTGTGACTCGTGCCATTACCGATGGTCGTTTTGTCTTGGATACCGATGCCGGTCCTAAAGAAGCTCCGCGCTCGGCTATCGGCGGCAGAATGTATTTCGAAGTCGCTGTCAAGAATCGCGCAGTGAGTTTTGTGCTCAATCCGGAGATTTTTGATGAGCACTGGTGCGAGCAAGTTGCGCGTTTTCAAAAAGGGCAAAACTGCACTCGTGAAGAGCATGCTCAATATGTGGCCTACAAATACCAATTTGTCGGTCAGGTGCTCACGCGTGATGATGTCTTTGCCAAAGTCGAAGAAATCGATGCGACTGCCTTGATCGAACGCACAACGCGTTAATTTGTCGGCAATCGAATATACCCACTGGAGGACTCTAAGAGAGCTTTTCAGTGGGTTTTGTTTTGCATCAGAAAAGCGAAGAATCTTGGGCTAATTGCGGCATTAGCCGGCACTGAGCCTGCCATTCATTTAAGCGAAGAAAAAGCGAGTCTTTGTAACGGGCGACAAAGGCTTGTTCCTCTTTAGATAATTCAACGGTCAGAGGTAGGGTAAGGAGGGCAGATCGCATAGTTTCAATGCTGATCTGCAGTCTCTGCTGCAACATATCAAACGGCACGTTAATTTTCTCAGCCTCGTAGAGAAGCTGAAGTGCATGGACGTTATCGTACTCAAATTTATCCCCGATAGACATTGCCAGACTATGGCTAACCGTTGGAATTTGTATGATGCTCAAGAGGTCATACCAAGGCGTAGGCGTTAATCCGGCCTGATCGACAAAAAAGCTGAAATTCTTACCATGAGCATCAGTATTGCCAACAAGCAGATTAAACAGAAGCCAATTAAGTAACTCATCTTTCATTGCAACAGGATCTTTAGCAAAGGCCGTCAATGAGAAGAGTTTGGCTAAGGAGACGCCTTCTCGTATATGCGCAACGTCTTTACCATCGCCGAAATGTAGCTCGTACTTTTTTGTCGATGTCAATCCCAGTGCTTGGCACGCATCAATCATATGTTGTCGAGCCACTTTTACGATGCGTTCACTATCGTAGATCATTTGTCGATCGAAACGAATGACTTCCAGTGTTCTGTAAGGACCGACATGGAGCATATTGACTTGTGCAGTGTTGTAACCCATCTCACGAGCTAATGTCATGGTCAGAAACTCGTTTAACAAGAGATGTTTTTGCTCCACATTTTCAAATTTCAACAAACGATCCGATGCATAGTTGCTCCCATCGGCCAGTCCCCATTGATAGTACCATTAAGCGCCGCA
>DCTK01000019.1:0-5720 GCA_002329575.1 Sutterella sp. UBA1442
CGCTCATAGCTGGGGGCCATGGACATGCACCCCGTCAGAGCCAGTGCGGCTACAAGTGGCAGAACTTTAAAACCGCTCATTTAGCACTCCCCTTTGTTAACCGATCTGACGACGATAATCTTCTCGGGCCTTGCTCAAGCCGGCCATGATTTGCTCTTTAATCAACTCTCCAAACAGTTTCGGGTCACTTTCGAAGCCGTCATATGCATGATTGCGGATTTTCGGTGACAAAATAATCAATAGCATCACTGATGACATTGTTGTCAGTTGCGCGGCTTGCACCCGAAGATCGTTGATATCATCAATTTCCAAGTAATCCGCGAAGAACTGACGCATGGCTGCCATTCTTTGGCGACCCATCTTATCGAACAGTTTGATTAATTGATCAGCCGGCGTTCCCGTCACTTCTCTGGCCCAGACACGAATCCGCCAATTCTTTTCTGCATTGATGTTATTGAGGTGATAGTCCAAAAAGTGCCGAATTGCGCCCTCTGCGGTGTCATATTGCACCATTTCGATCTCGAGCTCTTGGCTGAAAATCACATCAGGTATTCGGGTCAACACCGCCTCGTAGAGCGCGTCTCGACTACCGAACCAATAGTTGATGCTTGCACCGTTAACACCGGCCCAATCACACACATCTTTAGCGGAGACCATACTCCAGCCACGTTCCGCAGCCAAAACACCGGCCGCCTGAATCAACGCTTCGCGCGTTTTTTCACCGTCACCTCTGACTCTTGCATTAACTTTTCTCATAACCGTTTCTTAAAGAAGTAATATGCCGTCGGCATGGTTATCAACGCCGTCACAATAACGGGCCACATTCCCGCCAATACCACCGTCAAGGAAGCATCGGCTAAATAAATTCGACGAATGGCTTCTAAGGCGAACCGCAAAGGATCCAAATACGTCAGCCATTGAACAAGTTGGGGCATATTTTGAATGGGCGCAAATAGCCCCGACAGTAACACCATGGGGACCAAACAAGCGAACGCCGTAATCATTGCTTGTTGCATCGTTTGAGCATAAGCCGAAATGGCTAACCCAAACCCCACGATTGAGAGCATAAAAAACACAATAATGATGTAAAGCGACAAAACGCTACCGCCCATCGGAATCTCAAACCAGTACAAGTCCACGAGGAAAATCATTGTGCCTTGGAATAATCCGATCAAAATCGGCACGATGGATTTCGCCAACAGCAAGTCCAAAGTTGAGTAAGGCGAGACTAACAACTGCTCAAAAGTCCCTTGCTCACGCTCTCTGGCCACAGACAACGCCGAAAGAATAATGACTTGCAACATCGACAGCATCACGATCAACCCGGGCATGATGAACCACTGCGTAATCGTATTTGGGTTAAACAAATAGCGCGTTGACAAGACTTCTTCGGCACCCAACAGATTGATATTCAGAGTCTGTGCAATCGTTGAGATGTATCCCATGGCTAACTGCGCCGTTGTGGAATTTCTGCCGTCGATAATCACCTGAACTTCAGCCGCTTTGCCCTCGTAATAATCATCTGCAAAATTCTGATCAATGACGACCACAAGCATCGCATCGCCTCGTTCAATCGATTCGGCGATTTGAGTCGGACTGTGAAGCGTTTCAACACGATCGAAAATTCTGTTGTTGTCAATGGCTCGAACAAACTGCTCAGAGGCTGCACTATGAGACATGTCACACAATGCATAGGGCACGTAATTTAAGTTAAACGTTGCAATGTAGCCGAACAGCAAAATATAGAGAAACAACGGCCCGACCAAAATGATTCGCCCGGTACGCTCTTTGAGCGTAGCGATCATTTCTTTTCTAACAAGCGCCCTGAAGCGCAATAGCCATTCTTTATTCATCATGACCGTATCCGTTTCTGACATTGACGGTGTGCGGCAAAGACTAACAAGGCTGCAAACCCTGTCAAAATCAACATGTCACGCACCACTATTTCATACATTTCGCCGGTTAAGAAACCGATCTTGAGCACTTGCAAATAGTAGTAAGGAGGCAGTGCTTTTGCGATCATCGCTGCCCATTGCGGCGTACAACGTAAATCGAAGACAAAGTCCGACAAAAGCATCGCCGGCAAAAAACTCGCTAACAGACACACCTGCGAAGACAAAAACTGAGACCGCGTGCGCCCTGAAATGGTCAAACCGATGCAAAGACTAATCAAAAGATAAAGTGCCGAAGAGGAAAGAATTAAAAGGAAGCTTCCCCGAATTGGCACTTCATACCAAAAGACTGCCGCCAGCATGCAAAGAGCCCACCCCAGCATCCCGAGCATGAAGTAGGGAATGATCTTGGAGAGCAAAAACGCTTGCGTTGTAATGGGTGTGGCGAGCATCGCCTCCATCGTTCCCCGTTCCCATTCACGGGCCAAAACGAGGCCGGTGAGCATCGTGCCGATCATCGTCAAAATGATGGCTAAAAGCCCCGGAACTAAATACCATTGACTGTCTGAGCTTTCATTAAACCAGGTACGCGGCACGATGGTAATGCCGCTTGAAACNNGCTGCCGCACTAATGGTGCCGGTCACGGCCGATGCCACTTGAGAAGCTCGAGGCGCATCGATGGCATCGACTAATAGCTGAGCCTTACCCTCTGCGCTTTTTTCCATGACCAACATGGCTTCGATTTCAAAACGTTCCATCGCCGCTTGAGCTTCTTGGCGAGAATTAAATTCCTGAACCACAAAAGACTTGTTGTGACGAATCGCCGTGGCAAACAGCGTACTTTGGCTACTCGACTGAGTGTTCACTACGCCGAGTTTTACATCTTTAATATCAAAGGAGATGCCTGAACCGAATAACACGATCAAGATCAATGGCAGTACAACGCCGAGCAAAATCGCACTTTTGTCGCGCAGAATCTGCCGACCTTCCTTCACACTCAGAGCAAATACATGACGCCAAAATAATGACTTTTGCATCACACTACTCCTTGGCATTCCGAGACTCATTAACAATGCGGATAAAAGCTTCATCCATCGTGGCCGAATCAGCCCGCACATATTCCGGCGAACCCAAGATCAAACTCTTGCCGGCATCTTGGATCAGTAAATTGTCACAATACTGAGCCTCTTCCATAAAGTGAGTCGTCACAATGATGGTCGTGCCCATTTGCGATAGCGCCGTCATCCAACGCCAAAACTGACGACGCGTTGGAACATCTGCGCCACTCGTGGGCTCGTCGAGAAAAAGTATCGGCGGATGGTGCAACAAGGCTACGGCCATTGCCAGTCGTTGTTTTAATCCACCGGGCAGTTCCCGAGCAGAACGATCCATGGAGTCTTCAAGTTCAAACTCCTCGGCCAACATCGCAATACGGTCGCGTGCTTGCTGCCCATGAAGACCATAGGCATTAGCGAAAAACTCAAAATTTTGTTTAACACTCAAATCCCCGTAAAGAGCAAATTTTTGCGACATATAGCCCAGACGCTCACGTGTTTTTTCACGTTGCTTGCGCACGTCAAGTCCGGCGACTTCCAAATCACCGGCACTAACCGTTAAAAGTCCGCACAACATCTTAAAAGTGGTCGTTTTCCCAGCCCCATTAGGACCTAAGAGACCGAAAATTTCTCCCGGATAGACCTCAAAGGACGTCTCATCAACGGCCACAAAGTCGCCAAACTTTCGTACCAAATCCTTGGCTCTAACGACTGGTTCTTTGTCGTTGAATTGGGTCTTTTGATCATCACTGCCATGAATGACTGAGTAGCTCTTTTTCGGCTGGTTCTCCCAGCGCTTGGTTAAATACCCGTCTTCAAGTCGAGCTTGTAACGGTTTCAATTCGCGATCCAACCCTGACAAATAAGCGTCAACATCACAATCGGTACGCAAAAGTACTCGCACATAACCGGCCTCCGGCACGGCATCTAAGACGTGATCAACATCATCCAAAAACTCCGCCTGA
Source organism: Sutterella sp. UBA1442 (assembly GCA_002329575.1). Classification (GTDB taxonomy): domain Bacteria; phylum Pseudomonadota; class Gammaproteobacteria; order Burkholderiales; family Burkholderiaceae_F; genus Aphodousia. Next base: position 3,914 of record DCTK01000019.1, read on the forward strand.
ACATCGCGCACTTTTTCGTCTTCATTTACTTCTGCTCTGAAACAAAGTCCATGGGCGTAATGGGCGATATTGGCCGGTGTATCCATTAACATCAACTCGCCGTTTTCCAGGATCAACACCTCATCGCAAAGTGCCGCCTCATCCATGTAAGTCGTGGCGACTAAAACGCTCATGGATTCTTGCTTGACGTTTTCCTTGAGAATGCTCCAGAGGTCTCGACGAGAAAGCGGGTCAACACCAACACTGGGTTCATCGAGCAACAGCAATTTGGGATGATTGAGCAACGCACAGGTAAGACCTAATTTTTGCTTCATGCCGCCTGAGAGTTTGCCCGCGAGTCGCTCTTGGAATCGCGTCAAGTCAGTCATTTTCAATAACTGCTCAAAACGCTCGGCTCTGACCTCGCCTTCGAGCCCAAATAGATCGGCATATAGCGATAGGTTCTCAAAGACACTCAAATCCGTGTATAGACCGAATTGCTGGGGCATGTAACCGCAAAGATTTTGCAATCGGTAAAGATCTGGACCATAAAGCGACTCACCAAATAACGCTACGTCCCCTTCTTGAGGCGCAAGTAGCCCGGCCACAATGCGCATTAATGTCGTTTTGCCCGCACCGTCAGCCCCCACCAAAGCAATCAGGCGACCTTCCGGCAACTCGGCAGACACGTTTTTCAAAATGGGCTCTTTAACCCCTTTTTCCCAACGTGAGACATTTTTCAGTGTGACCGAGTTTTGTTGCATCATTGAACCTTTTCAACTAAACGAGCCGTAACAGGCATCCCGAGACGCAACAACCCTTCAGGATCTTGAACGGTCAAACGTACTTCGTAAACCAAATTCGTGCGAATTGCTTCGGTTTGGACCGTCTTGGGCGTAAATTCGGCAACCGATGAAATAAAACCGACCGTTGCATCAAAAGTTCGATCCGGGTAACTGTCAACGCTTACCGTGACCTTTTGCCCCATCTTGATTTGTCCCAAATGAACTTCATCGATATAAACACGAGCCCACAACGGGTCCATGAGAGCTATTTCAAAAATCGGAGAATTGGAATCAACCATGTCGCCCGGCTCTTTCATACGAGTACGAACAACACCATCGGACGGAGCAATTAGACGACAGTTTCTGAGCGCACGTTCTGCATCGGCTAAGCGCGTCTTATAAGCCGCAAGTTCTGCACGCGCCACTTCAATTTCTTCAGCACGAGTGCCGGCCTGAAGCATTTCGAGAGTGCGTTTCGCTTCATCGCGATTGGCTCGGTCGACTTTTGCGGTGTAACAAGCCTGATCTTTTGCCATTTGACTACTGGCATCTTTCATATTACGTTCGCGACGGCAAGTGCGATCTGACAAGACAAGTTGGGCCTCTGCGGCTTTCAGTTTTGCCTTGGCAACATCAATTTCTTCAACACGAGTGCCTGCCAGCAACAAGTCCAAATTGGCTTGAGCCATTNNCACACCAACGTCTGAGATTGCTTGATCACGAGCAATGAGGTAACGAGACTGATCGAGCATTCCGATGATGTCGCCTGCCTTCACACTCGAGCCCTCTTCAACAGCCAAAGACTCCAATCGTCCGGACTCTTCAAAAGCAAGCTCCACGGTACGCATATCAATGCTACCGTAGAGCTTCAGTTCATCATCTTGGGAGTAGAAGTAATAGGCTCCAGCCGCGCACGCAACGAGTACAACAGTGGCAATCGCAACCTTTTTCTTTTTGTCCAATGCAGGCATCGTGCCCTCCGACTTTATATCCAAAATAAAATCAAATTTGAATATTAATTCAAATACATATTTGAATTATAG
>DCTK01000019.1:5798-6830 GCA_002329575.1 Sutterella sp. UBA1442
GCACAGCCGCTTTCGGTCGATCTGAGAAACCTGCCGCCTGATCTAAGAAAAGCTTTAAGCGATTAACCACGTTGGCTTTTGAAGTGCCGGCTTCAAAGTCAATCGCGCAGAAATTTGCCTCTTCAAACTCTTCACGAAGCCGCCTCATGACTCCTTTGCCCGTCACATGGTTGGGCAAACAACCGAAAGGTTGCAGACACAAAACATTGGGAGTATCCGTGCGAATAAACTCAATCATTTCAGCAGTCAACAACCATCCTTCACCGGCTTGCTGGCCGGCCGAGACATAACCTTTGATTGAATCAAGGAGCTCTTGCAACGAACTAACACCCGGCAACGGCGTATTCATTAAAGCTTTTTTCATTGATTCTCTGAGCGAGTCAAAGTACCGCATGGCTAACCATGCCACCGAAGCATTAAATTTCGAGCCTCCCAAGGCTTTTGCTTGGTATATATGGTCGTAGAAGCAGTACAAAACAAAGTCTGCAATATCGCCCAATCTTGGCTCTGCGNNGCAATGTCGCCCAATCTTGGCTCTGCGCCCTCGGCAATCAATGTACTGACCAGATCTAAATTTGCCTCAGGGTGATATTTGAGCAAAATCTCACCCACGATACCCACCTTCGGCTTTGAAATATTGATCCGAGGAATACTGAGGAACTCTTGCACCATGGGCTTTAGATCACGTTCAAACGCTTTTCGATCACCTCGAGCCGCTACTTCTCCGGCCCGCTTAGTCCACTTTTCCAATACCGGTCGATAACTATCCTTGACGGTTTCGTAACTGCGAACAAAGAGACTTAACCGCTGTAAAAGATCCCCGTAGATGATGCCGATCATCATGCGTTTAAGCCCTTTGAGCCCTAGCGACACTGTTTGAGCGCCATGCAAATGCCCTCCGGCAATACTGGTGACGGGAATATCGCTGTAACCCAAATCTTGCAAAGCCCAGCGCAACAAATTCGGGTAATTGGTTGCACGACACGGCCCACAGGTCTGCGCCAATAAAAAGGCACTTTGAGAGGCTTTCTC
>DCTK01000031.1 GCA_002329575.1 Sutterella sp. UBA1442
GAAAAAAACGGAATCATTACCCTCGGTTGATTTAAATGTGAAGGATCTTCGCTACGGCAGTTACCGATTGGGTTCTTTGGATGTTGTTGCCCAAAATAAAGGCGAAGGACTCAATGCTTATTGGGACATGACACGTTTTGAGCTCACTAACGATGAGATGAAACTTACCGCCACGGGTCGTTGGAACGCCGGCCGCGGTACTCACTCCAAGACAACCGTTGAGGCCACTGCAGACATTCGTGATTTGGGAGAAGTGTTGGATCGATTCAACCTTACCCAAGTGATTAACGATGGAGCCGGTCAGGTCCATGCACAACTCGATTGGCAAGGCGCGCCTATTGATTTCAACACAGAGTCTTTAAATGGTAACTTGTCTGTTGCGATGGCCTCGGGGCAAATTCTGCAGGTTGAGCCCGGTGCCGGACGACTGATTTCATTATTGTCTCTGCAGACACTTTTGCGCCGCCTGACGCTTGACTTCCGCGACGTCATCGGTCAAGGCTTTGTTTTTGACAATATTGCCTCGAGCAGTTCCATCACCAATGGCATGATGCGATTCAATAACTTCCGCATGATCGGTCCTCAAGCCACCGTGTTGGGCGAGGGTTGGCTCGATCTCAATAGCCTCACACAAAACTACACCGTGACGGTTTTGCCCGATATCAGTTTGGGCAGTGCCGCCTTGGCACTCACGGTTGCCAACCCCATTTTAGGGGTGGGCAGTTTCTTAGCCCAATGGGCTTTGCAAGCCCCGCTATCACAACTCTTTAGTGTGCAATATGAAATTACCGGCACCATTGACGAACCTGTCATCACTAAAATAGAAAGCGCAAAGACAAGTCAATCGTTGCCTTCGACACCTTAGATTTAATTGAAAGGACATGTAAGAAAATGAGAGTCGCAGCCTGTCAAATGGTTTCCGGCATTGATCTTCAAGACAATATCCGCCGGGCACGAGCATTGATTAATTCTGCCGCCGAAAGCGGAGCGGAACTTGTCGTGTTGCCGCAATACTTTTCTTATATGCCAGCTCACGAGCGAGAACTTTTGGCAGTTGCCGAATCCTTTGGGAGCGGTCCCGTACAGCAAGCCATGAGTGAAGTAGCTCGGAAAGAACAAATTTGGCTCGTTGCCGGTTCTATTGCTCTGAAAACGGATGATGCCGAGCACTTCATCGATGCATCACTTTTATACTCCCCGAGCGGAGAAGTCGCTGCCCGTTACGACAAAATCCATCTCTTTAATTATGAGGATGAACGCGAAACCTACAGCGAATCTTCCATCATTCAGGCCGGCCACAAAGCCGTCTCGACACAAATCGAAACGTGGGAAGGTTTGTGGAAACTGGGGCTTACCGTGTGCTTTGACTTGCGCTTCCCGGAGCTCTTTCGTGACCTCGGCACGCCCGACATCATTACGCTACCGGCAGCCTTTACCACAGTTACCGGTCGCGCTCACTGGCAAACACTCGTGCGAGCCAGAGCCATTGAAAATCAATGCTACGTGATTGCTTGCGCTCAAGGCGGCACTCATGAATGCGGTCGACGCACGTGGGGTCGTAGCATGGTGGTCGATCCGTGGGGACAGGTGGTTGCCGAGCTTACCGAAGGCGAAGGAGTGTTACTTGCTGAAGTAACGCAGCAGCGCATCGCCAAGGTAAGAAAGGTTTTGCCGGCACTGCAAAATCGCCGAATCTGAGGGACGAAACAATTGGAAGCAATGCGTAAGACCGCTTTGCATCTCCATTTTTGCCCTACATAGGTTAAGATAAGTAGTTGTTGCTTTATGAGTGGATCCGATATCGGATCCGATAAAAGTTTTCTTTAGGATTTGAGACCTTGTTTCGAATTACAACTCCGATTGTGTTGCTGACCCGCCTTTTGGTCGGGGCTTATCCGCAATGGAAGGGTTGCTCTCCTTCGGATACGCAACGCATCTACTTTGCCAATCACACGAGCCATCTCGACACTATTGTATTGTGGTCTTCTTTGCCGCAATCCATGCGCGCTCATACTCGTCCGGTTGCCGCGAAAGACTATTGGGTAAAAGGTGCTATTCGTCGTCGCATCGCTATTGAAGAGCTCAATGTCGTTTTGGTCGATCGTAAACGCACCGAGCACTCCGATCCCATGGAGCCGCTTCGTGAATGTCTGCGTGAAGGCTCCTCGATGATTATCTTCCCGGAAGGTACACGTCGTCCGCAAGCCATTCCCAGCGAATTCAAAAGCGGGATTTGGCGCTTGGCCCGAGAATTTCCGCACGTGGAGCTTATCCCCGTTTATATCGAAAATCTCCACCGTGCCATGCCCAAGGGCGCTTTGATTCCGGTGCCGACAGTTTGCTCGGTCCGCTTCGGTGCACCATTGCCCTTTACACCGGACGATCCGAAAGAAGAATTTCTTGCACGAGCCCGCGAAGCGGTGATTAAACTCTCGGAGCAATAATATGCTGCGCCTCGGTATTACCCTTCAAGAAACCTATACGCTCGTATTGGTGATTTTATTTTTCCTTCAGGCCGTTGGCTCAAGCTACTGCCAATGGGCTGTGAGAAAGGCGCATAGCGCCGAACAAATCGAGCGCATTCGTGTCGTGAGCTCTCGCGTGAAGATGGGCTGGTGGTTGATTGCCATCTTTACGATTGCATTCTGGGCCGGTCAACCGCTTCTGCTTGTCATTTTTGCGGCAGTAAGCTTCTTCACTTTCCGTGAATTCGTGGCTCTGACACCGACAAAGGTCTCCGACCACTGGGCTCTCGTGATCTCTTTTTACATCGTCATTCCCCTTCAATATGTGTTGATCGGGCTTGATATGTATTTGCTCTACACGCTCTTTATTCCCGTGTACCTGTTCTTGTTGTTACCCGTTTTGATGAGCTTGCGTCATGACAATGATCGCTTCTTGGAACGCGTGGCCAAGGTGCAATGGGGTTTGATGTTGAGTGTGTATTGCGTGAGCCATGCGCCAGCCATCATGAATTTTGAAATTTTGCGCTTTGGCTCCAGCCCGTCGTTGTTGTTGCTCTTTTTCCTATTGATCGTTTTCTTAGGTGACTTGCTCGTTGTGATGATGAGCTCATACTTTGGCGGAAAGCCCCTGCGCGATAATCCTCACAAGACGATCAAGGGGCTGTTGATCGGCGGCTTCATCACGATTTTGATTGGCTACGCGCTCTACTGGATGACTCCGTTCAGAAGCTGGCAAGCACTCATCATGGCGATTGTCATTGTAGTAACCGGTGCTTTCGGGGACATGGTCATTTCTTCCGTGAAGCGTTCGTTGGGAAGCCGCTTTATGGATGGTGACCGATACATCGGCCGCGGCACGCTTGAACGCTTGGCTCCGTTGATGTTCTCGGCTCCGATTTACTATCACATCACACAAAGCTATTTCTCGGCGATTTGGTAATCGGTTGCACAGCGTGTAATACCAAAAATAATCCCGGCAAAAAGTGTCGGGATTATTTTTTTGGAGGAATACTGTTTTGTCGAAATTTAGTTAAATCGTCTAGAAAACCCCCAGACCGCCAAAGTAAATACCAAAGCCCAAAAGCCGTAAAAAAGACTCATCTGAGAAACCGTGACACCCGTCACCCAAAGACCAAAAGCCAAATTAGGAATACCCGGTCCTAAATAAGCCGCTAAATACACCGCTGCGAGCAGCCCCGATCGCTCCCCGGGTTGAGCTTCATGCGTCAAAAGTCTTAAAGCCGAAGCACAAACGGCACCGACGCAAACGCCTCCTATTACGCTAAAGACAAAAAATACCGTCACCGATCCCACCCAAAGACCGGCAAACATGCAAATTACGGCCAACAAAAATAATCCCATATAGATTCTTAATGCCGACAATGCTGTCAATCTTGAAGCAAAAAATCCCCCGAAAGCGTTTGTGCCGATAAAGGACAAAAAGATGAACGCCGCTGTCAGTGTGCTTGTAGAGTGCAAGGCATCTGTGGCAATTTTGGCGCTATAGGCTTGAAAGAAACCTCCAACGCCCCACGTCCCTGCGTAAGCCAATACGGCAAGTACGTAGGTTGCACGCAGTCTCTCCGGCACCTCAACAGCAGGAATCAGCGCTTTAAAGGTTGCGCCAACATTTCGATTGACTGTTTCTGTACCAAAAAGCACAGCCAATAACGCCAACGCTAAAAGAGAAGCCACTGCATAAAAAATGGTTTGAAGTGGAAGACCAAAGAGTTCGTTTAAGACTGCTCCTGCGAGTGCTCCGAATAAAAAGCCCATGCCCGGCGAACCAGCGCTTAGTGCAGCCGCAAGCGACCGACGATGAGATGGTGCGGCATCAAACACCCACGCCATGGCGCTGCCGGAGGCTAAACCGCAAGCCATACCTTGCATGAAACGGGCCAACAGCACATCGATGACTGTACCAGCATTGGCTAAAAGAAGCGCACTTACAAGACCGATCGCCAGCGCAACGCTGACCATCACTTTGCGCCCCAAGCAATTCGGAAGGCGAGACAAAAACAGCAAAGCCGGAATACAACCGCCAAAGTAGCTCACCGCCGTCATGGCCAAATCCGACGAACTCATGGAAAGCTTGGCTTGCAGAAGGCCGAACAGCGGCACAGGTGCTGAAGACACAGCAAAAAGTGCCACAAGGCTAAGTGTTGCAGCAAAAAATGTATAGGGCCCCGGGGCTTGTCTCATGCAAAATCCTTTTAATCGGCGAGTCGAACACTATACTGAAAAAGTTGAAAACCTTAAAATGCGTTTGTGCAAACAGTTAAAGGACTTAGCCAAGGTTTGTTATAGGACTCTCCAAAACTTGAGCAAACTCAAATGTTCTTTATCTTTCTGTTCAGTCGCAACAAATCTTTCCCCTCTCACACGGGGTACATCAAAAAATCTGAATTATCACCATATTGCTATCTAAAAATTTAAATCATGGCTAGGAATCGACCGAATTGGTTAAAAATCGCATTTTTTATGCTTTAAATTTTAAAATTTTTAACACACTCCAATAGTGGGTATAATTTTTGATAAATTTAATAAAAAGCCTGAAATTACGAATACTTTTGGCTATCACCTTCGTAACAAATGTTGTATTTTGTGCCGTAAACTTCGCCTTGACACTCAACTTTTCCATCGTTGGAGCTCAGAGATGTATGATCCCAAATCGGCCAAAGCCGAAGAATTTATCAGTCACGAAGAAATCTTAGATACGCTTGCCTTTGCGCAAGAGCACAAAGCCGACCGCGCCATGATTGCAGCGGCGCTTCAGAAGGCAGAAACATTCAAAGGCCTCACGCACCGAGAACACGCCACTCTTTTAGCCTGTGAAGAGCAAGATCTCAATGATCGAATTTTTGCCGCCGCAAAAAAAGTTAAAGAGCATATTTACGGCAATCGAATTGTTTTATTTGCACCCCTCNNAATTATTGCGTCAATACCTGCACCTACTGTCCCTATCACGCCAAAAATAAGCACATTGTTCGCAAAAAATTGACGCAAGAGCAAATTCGGCAAGAAGTGATCGCGCTTCAAGACATGGGACACAAACGTCTTTTACTTGAGGCCGGTGAACATCCCCGCCACAACCCGATTGAATATATTCTTGAATGCATCGAAACGATCTACTCCATCAAACACAAAAACGGTGCCATTCGTCGCGTCAACATTAATATTGCGGCCACAACCGTGGAAAACTACAAAAAACTGCACGAAGCCGGCATCGGCACTTATCAACTTTTCCAAGAAACGTATCACAAAGAGCACTACAAAGAACTTCATCCGAAAGGCCCCAAAAGCGACTACGACTACCACACCGAGGCCATGGATCGAGCCATGGAAGGCGGCATTGATGATGTCGGTTTAGGCGTCTTATTCGGTCTGTCTTTGTGCCACTACGACTTCGTGGGTCTTCTGATGCATGCCGAGCATTTGGAAGCGCTTTTCGGCGTCGGTCCTCACACGATCAGCGTGCCTCGGATTTGTCCGGCCGATGACGTTGATCCTGCAACCTTCACCAATGCCGTGCCTGATGATCTATTTTTGAAAATTGTTGCACTGATTCGCTTAGCTGTCCCCTACACCGGCATGATTATTTCCACGCGTGAATCGCCTCGAGTACGCGGGAAGTGCCTTGAGATGGGTGTATCGCAAATTAGCGGCGGTTCACGCACAAGCGTCGGCGGTTACGTCATTGAGGAAGAAAAAGAGGAAAATTCCGCCCAATTTGAAACAAGCGACCGTCGCACATTGGATGAAGTCGTGAAGTGGCTTTTAGACGGCGGTTATTTACCGAGTTGGTGCACGGCGTGTTACCGAGCAGGTCGAACAGGCGATCGATTTATGACACTTGCCAAGACTGGCGAAATTGCCACTTACTGTCAAGCCAATGCCATTATGACCCTGAAAGAATACGCACAGGATTACGCCCGTCCACAAACCCGAGAAAGTGCCGCCAAAGTGATTGAAGCTGAATTGCCGAAAATCCCGCACGAGAAAATCCGGAAAGCCTCTGTCATTCGTTTGAAAAAGATTGAAGAAGGCGAACGGGATTTCCGATTCTAGAATCGTCTGTTAAGCCACCAAAAAGCCGGCGTTGACTTCGACAGTCTTTGCCGGCTTTTGTATTTGCACAACTGGGCACATTGAAGCTCCCCCGTTTGAAACCG
>DCTK01000039.1 GCA_002329575.1 Sutterella sp. UBA1442
CCAAATTGGTCGGCACTTGCCGAAGCTTTGAGCCTGAAGTGCGAAATCTTATTGAGCAACGTTTGGTGGCTGTCTCCCAAGGTGTTGCGGCTAGTCTGGGGGCTCAAGCACTTTGCGACTATCGCAGACTCTATCCGGCGTTATTAAACCATGCCGAGCAGGCTCAAGCCGTGAAAGACATAGCTGTTGCCTGGTTGGGCGAGTCTCATGTGAAGGGTGAAGAGCCTCAAATGACTNNCATGACACAAAAGCGTCCGGGTTGTTTATTTAGACTCGGCCTTCGTGACCGTGAACATATCTCCAGTTTGCACCAATGCGGATTTGACTTTAACGACAAGGCGATTGTGACGGGATCAACCTTACTGACCGCCACGGCACTTAATCGTTTGGAAGTAGTGAACGCTTAAAGGCAAAGCGGACAATTTCTTCGGGATAAAAAGCGGGCTACCCATCGGGTAGCCCGTAAAGTATGAAAGGAGATATTAATTAAGCTAGGAAAATAGCGTTAGCGATGCAGGTCACGACCATCCCAACCATCATCGGAATCCAAGTACGGCGAACAATGGCCATGGGCGAGACACCGGCGGCGCCAGCCACGGCAATAATGACACCGGCTACAGGCGACATGGCGCGAAGCATGCCTGAGGCGAATTGCATCGGAGTAACAAGCGCAGAGACCGAGCCACCTAGACCAGCAGCGACATCAGGAGCCAACGCGGCAAAGGACGAATAAGCACCGACACCTGAGCCTGTCAGGAAAGTGACCAAGCCAACGATCGCAGCAAGGATAACCGTCATGAAGTTAGTGCCAGCATTTAAACCGTGAGCCGAGTTGATCAGGATGTCAATGAGACCGGAGATCTTTAATGCATTGGCAAAGAATTCAGCACAGATGATCAAGCTCACAATGCCTGCAAACATCTTACCCATGGCTTGGAAGAAGGACAGCGCATCTTTAAAGACTCGCTTGGGATCTCGCAAGCGAATCCATTCAACGATGATCACCAAAATCCAGACAAGCATCAAAGCCGAAATCGTATTGAGTTTGACACTCGTTACAACGAGTTTGGAGAAAATAACCATCAAAACGATTGGCAAGCACGGGAAAAGTGCATACCACCCCGGCACCTCCGGAGCATCGCTCTTTTTGACTTCTGTTGCTTCAGCATAAACATCATCGGCCTTGCGGTCGTAGTAGCGTTGTACGAAGTAGTGAGCGATGCAAACCGCAATCAGAGTGGGAATGGCAACCGGGATTTGGCATTGAACAAAGTAAATGATGGGGTCAAGACCTGCTGTGCGAGCGGCCAGGTTAGCCGTGCCCGAGGCCGGTCCTAAGCACATACCTGCTGAAGTACCGATGACAGCCGCAGCAGAAGCTGCCGAAACGCCGACCCCTGTAAGAATTGGGTACAAAGCCACTAACAAAAGCATGGCAAGACCGGCGGCTGACGGAATCATCATGACGAGGAATTGCCCGACGAGATACCCGCCCACAAGCACAATGTAGGGTGCTTTTAACATTTGCAACGGTTTGACCGCAAAGTTAACGAGTGCGCGGGCTGCACCGATCTTATCCATGTAGGCAGCAAAACCCCCGGCAGTCATAATGATGAAGCCCGTTCCGGCACTTTGTTTGGTGCCGATGTTACGAAGTAAATCGATGATGTCAAAGCCAATAAAGCCGGAGGGTTTCATTCCTTTAGGCAAAATATTGGTTTCACCCAGGGCAATGGCTGCTAAGAAAATGGCCAACCCAGCAAAGAGTAATACCAAGTGTGTTTGGTATCGCTTGATCATTGCCCAGCCGGCGAGAATCGTCGCGCCAACAGCAAACAAAGCTAATAGAGTTTCCATATAAGCCCCTCGTAATTAAAAACAATCTAGAGTTGTGCTATTAACGAGTTTCGCATTGTTGGTGACTTAGGGATAGGCAAAATCGCGTCAAATTAATTTGCGCAAGACGCAAAGTAGCAAAGGGGAGTCTCTAGCTTATTTTCGATAATGTGCACCAAGCGCAAATTGCGTTTCCTTTTGAGGCTATTCGAGAAAAGAGCATTGCAGACTAGGATAGTAATGTCGAGACCGCTTTAGCCAAAAGGTTTCAATAGGTCCCGATAAATTGTTGATTATTTTGAGAGGGGCGAGAATGAAGAAAATCCTTTTGAGTGTGCTATTGGGTTCCGTCTTTGCGGCAACCTCTGCCAGTGCGTTGGAAAATACCGTTAAACCGAAAGTAACCCAATTGGGAGTTGAGTCTCCTAAGACGGGGTTGCTCGTTGGTAATTCCTACTCGTTTTATAACTGTGGTGTGCACTCGTATTTACGTGGTTTAACACGCGAGTCGAAGCTACTGTGGAAAACGCGTATTTTGACGATGAGTTCAGCCATGCTCTCTTATCACAACGTCAAGGACTATTTAGCGCCTGATAAGGAAATGGATCCGTACGCTAAGCAAAAACCGATGTTTGATGTTGTGTTCTTGCAAGGGCATTCGAACGAGCCGATTAATGCTAAGCGTCAGGCGACTTTTCAAAAGTATGTCGCTGAGCATGCAGAAACGATTCGCAATGCGGGCGCAGTTCCTGTTTTGGTTGCAACTTGGGCTCGCCAAGACAAACCTCAAGATACGAAAGCTTTGGCCGATGAAACAATTAAAGCTGGGAATGCCAATGATGTCTTGGTGTTACCCGTTGGTTTAGCCTTTGCCGAAAGTTTGAAGTTGCGTCCGGATCTTGCAATGCACCAAAGTGACAAGAGCCATCCTTCGGCAGCTGGCTCTTATCTTTATGGAGCGATGCTGTATTCGGTTCTCTTCAAAAAGAGCCCTGAGGGTCTAAAGTACCAAGGAGAATGTGAAAAGCCATTAAAAGCGGATGATGCTAAGCATCTGCAAACTGTTGCTTGGAAGACCGTGAAAGAATTTTATGGTTGGTAGGTAGTTTTTAGATCTTTTTCATACATTGTTTGTCGCATCCTCGTAGGTAGGTCCTTTCGACGAGGATGCGATTTTTTCAAGATTTTTCTGTTGCACATATTCTTAAAGAGAAAGCTTTGAGAACTGTGTCAAAAGAGTAGCAGTCATCGGTGTTTCCAGTTCCCAGACAAAAGATATAGGGCATTCTCCTTCGTGTTTAACGTACCTGACGCGACCAAGGTAGACAAAGGTTGGGGTCACAGAGCCTTCTTTTTTCGTGCGACGGACAAAAAGGTGTGCCTGAGGAGCTTCATCCGTGAAGTCGACTCGACAATATCTTTGACCGACTGTGCTTGCCAGTGATGTTTTCGATTGGCTTTGCCAGTGAAAATGCCGTTCATTCATGGCGTAGTCATCGTAGCGTGTTGTCAGTCCAAACAGTTTTTCATCTTTATCAATGGTCACGAAGAAAAAGTCTGCATTGCCGTGATTACTTTTAGCGTACATCACTCCAGCAGAAAGAGAATAAGCGGTCTCGCAGCCGAAAGCACCCAAAGCAGACTTTGCAGGATATGAGGCATGTAATTCCAAAGGAATCTCTTCGGAAAGCGGAGAAGGTGGACTGATGAAGTCAACGTCGTTTGCTAAAGCTTGGAGAGTTTCAGAGACAGTTAGGTTGCACAACTCATCGCGGATAAGTGCTTCGTAGAGACTTTGCGCGGCTAGCATATTTCCGCCTAATTCTTTTACGTTTTCTGCCATCCAGTCATAGGCAAAACCAACCCAAGTAGCCTTTTCTCGAGTAGTGAGTGCGCTAAAAGAACGCTTCTCATGAAGGGTTCGCACAAGGGTTTGAAGCGCTTCGTAACCGTTTTTCTGAAAAATGCGAGCAGCCTTTCGTGAGGAAAGTTTGAGTGCACCCTCAAAAGTTGGCGCATTAAATCGGTCAGGAAGGACTTGTGCTAAGAAGTCCCTGAAGAAAATCGGTTCATTGTCTTTGAGCATGCGAACCCATTCGCTCGCTCTCATATGGCGGTGTGCCAAGAACGCTTCAAAGGTGATTTCGTGATCTTTTTTGGTGGAAGCCCAGTCTCGTAAATTTTGCAGAAAATCATCTCTTTTGAACCGCCTGACTTTAAGATTTTCAAGCACGTGTTGCATGGCAACGCGTTCAAAAGTCAGAGTACACCCAAGTGGTAACATATTTGCTTGCGGGTTCATGACAAGCGAAAAACTGGTTCCACTATAAGGTCGTTTGAGGGCTGCAAGGCGAGATTCAAAGGAAAACTCGTTTTTGGCCGCTCCCACAAAATCAAGGACGGTGAGCTTCTCTTTATCATCAAATAGTCGCAACCCACGTCCTAATTGTTGGGTAAAAACAGTAATTGAAGCGGTCGGCCGTAAGAAAAGCACGGTATTGACCGAGGGAATGTCAACACCTTCGTTATAAACATCGACCGTGCAGACAAATTGCAACTCACCATTTAAAAGTTTTTCAGGAGCTGCCTCTCGCAAATCATCTTTGGTTTCACCATCGACAACTTGGGCTTTGATACCGTGGTGATTAAAGACTTCAGCCATATGCGCGGCATGTTTGCGACTTGCGCAAAATGCAATGCCTTTTACTTGGTTGAGATCGGGTAGATAACGATCAATGGCGCTCAAAATAGCGTTGTCCCGTTCAAGAGCACTTTTGCCTTCTGTGTAGGCGCGTTCTAGTTCTGCCGTGTCATAGTCGCCGTTTCGCCAGGTCATGGATTGTAAAGATACTGGATCGCTGACCATGAAGTAATCAAATGGCACGAGCAGTTGCTGATCAATGGCGCTGGCAAGACTTAATTCAGCCGTGATCCGATTGCCAAAAAATTCTGCAACGTTAACGCCATCCCCTCGCTGTGGGGTAGCTGTCATCCCAAGAAGAATTTCGGGGTCGAGTTTACTGAGCAGGTTTCGGTAGGATTGCGCATGCGCGTGATGAAATTCATCAATGACCACGTACTCAAATTGTTTAAGCGTATCGGCATCAAGTTTGCTCGCTAATTGAATAGACATGAAGACGAAGTGCCCTTCGCTGGCACGAGAATCGCCGACATGGAGTTCTCCGAAATTTTGATCGTTTAATACAAAACGGAAACTACTTAACGCTTGCTCCAAAATTTCCCGACGATGCGCGATAAACAGTAATTTTTCCCTTCGACCCAGTTCTCGAGCGCGATCACGATAGTCAAAGGCCGCAATCATTGTTTTACCGGTACCGGTAGCCGCCACAATTAAAGAGCGCTTCTCGTTATGTCGGAGCCGTGCGACCCGTAGTTTGTCAAGGATATCTTGCTGGTAAGGATAGGGCTTAATCGCGATATGGTGATAGCTTGAAACTACCGTTTTCTTACCGTCTTTGGAAGCTCTTGCCTCGTTAATCGCTTCAATGAACCGATCTTTGTCACGTTCAGGATCAAAGCGCTCAAAGCGTTCGGGGTCTGTAACATAGGCCTCAAAGATGGTGTTCATGCGGTCAAGAACTTCAGGCTCAGTTGATTCTGTGATCTTAACAGTCCACTCCAAACCGTAAGAGAGTGCGGCGTGAGAGAGATTGGCGCTACCGGCATAGGCGGTGCTTAATCCGTTAGGACGCCTGAAGATGTAAGTTTTAGCGTGGTGACGAGTCGTTTTAGAGTCGTAGCTCACGTAAATTTCAGTGTTGGGTAAGGCCGCCAGACGTAGAATGGCTTTAGCATCGGTTGCGCCCATGTAAGTTGTTGTCGCTACTCTGAGTTTGCCACCTCGATGAGTGAACTCTTCGAGCGCATTTAACAGTGGATTTAATCCCGACCATTTCACAAACGATACAAGCCAATCGATTTCAGTGGCGCTGGCAATTTCTCTTCGCATCTCTTCGACAAGGGAAGGTTCCCCTTGTGCTCCCGTAAAAAGTGTTGTTTGCGAAAAGGAACTAGCGGGTCGAAGAACTTTTGACCAAACTTGATCGGCCGGTACGAGAGTCGAATCAGCCGCTTCTAGTAAAACTGGGGGCAGTATAAGGGGGCTTTTGAGATTGTCCGGAATGTTATGCAACTGAGATAGAGCGTTTTGCACCATGATCGCAACACTTTGAGTTTTCTCAGAGCTTTCAACCTCTCCTAAGCCTTCAGCAATGGCGCGCCTAAGAGCGAGTTCTGCATGGCGTCTAAATAGTGTGGCCAGCAATTGATTGTCGATGAGTCTGTCCTTCAAAGACAGTTGTAAACCTTGGAGATCTTCTTTTTGTTTTTCAGTCAAAAGGCATTCATATAAACCGATCAGAGAAGAGTTGTTGTCTGGCATAGCTTAAGTCCTGATAGATCGTTAAAGGCAGCCTAACAGCCAGATCCGGTGCTCGTCAATGATAATAAATCCGGATATTGCGTAAATTGATTCAATAACAAACGCCGCACTGCTCATTGAGGTGAACAGTGCGGCAATTTAAAAAGAGTTGATTAAGCAGCGTATTGAGGCCAGGCTTCGACAAAGAAATTAATAACGGCATCAAGCCCCAAGTGATTGACACGATACTTGGCGGTTTGGGCGACGAGCGGTTTGCCGTGGAACGCAAAGCCAATGCCGGCTACTTTAATCATTTCCAGATCATTGGCTCCGTCGCCGCCACAGATGGCCTGCGAGCGATCAATACCATGCAGCATCGAGAGCATTTCGAGAGCTCGACGCTTGCCGTCGGCGTCCAAAATTTCGCCACCTCCCGGTCCGGTTACTTCACCGGTGATTACACCATCTTTAACAACAAGTTGGTTGCAGAGGTATCCGTGCATACCGAGTCGCTTGCAAACGTCAGCGGCGATATCAGAAAAACCGCCGGAGAGAATGTAGCAATGAAGACCGTTAGCCTTGGCGAAGTTAATTAATTTGTGGGCACCGGGGATGAGTTTGGCATGCGAGACCGTAACATCAATGAAGTCGGCCGAAGCGCCAGCAAAAAGCTTTACGCGGTCGCGAAGGTAAGTGNNGCAATTTCAGTCATGCGAGCGACCTCTTCACCGACGCCGTATTGAGCAGCGATGTCGTCGATACATTCAAGCTCAATCAAAGTGCTGTCCATATCCAAGGCTAATAAACCGAAAGATTTAATGGAGAGGTCATCGGCGACAGTGTTGACTTCAAAATTGCTCTGTGTAGCTTTTTCCATGAATTCGGAAACGGCTTTATCTTCAAGATTGACATGACGAACGCGAATCGCATTGTCTTTTACCCAGACGTTACAGAAGTGGATGCCTTCAAGCAGTTGCTCACAACCTTGACCTTCAATGATGATATCCATGATTTCTTTTCTTCCTTTGTCAAAAAAATAATTCGTAATCGGGTATCAGACCTTACGGGCGCCTTCACGGACATAGATGTGTCCATGATAGTGTACGCGCTTGAGGTACTGCACAAAAGAGCCGTGAGTCAGTTGCAGGTACTCATGATCGGTTTCAGAGACCGGCTCATTTTTGATCGCTTCCGTAAGGATTCGGGCAGTGGGTACCGGTTGCAGAGTATTTTCGTCGTCTAATAAGCCCAAAATTGTCATTACGGTTGTGGCAAAGTCATCGTGACCTGCAGGCTGCTCGTGGATTTTTTCGTCGGCATTGAATTGATCACCGGCTATGGCTAGTACGCTCTTGATAGCTTGTGGCAAAAGTCCGCCATGATTGCTGCAACCGATGTCAATAGATTTTTCCATCGTGATGGTTCCCGTGATTGGGTCATCGCGATAGATGACGCGAAGATCAGGTCCTCGCTCATTATCGGAAAATACAAGTGCTTCGGAGAAAGTGCCCTCTACCAAGCCTTCAACAGCATCTGTCGAAGGTTGAGAAAAGATCATTCCACAATCGGGAGACGCCATCAAAATGTCTCGAACATCGGCTAATTTTTCGGCTGTAGGATCTTTAAACCAAAGTCCACAAGCGTAATCACCCACCATGACAATGTCGTAGTTGTCAGGCGCCTTGCCCTCAGAGAAGTCTTTACCCCTAACAACGTTGTAGCCTTTTTCGCGCAAAAGAGCAGAAAGGTCGGCATGGCCAGAGACCTCTCCGTGACCGTGGTCGGACATGGTGACAAGTTGCACGCCGCTATTCTTACCTTCACGCTCCCACCAGTCATAGATTCGAGCAAAAGTAGCGTCTGCAACCTTGCGTGCTGCGATCGTTTTTTCATCATTGATACCGAATTCGTCGCAAGAATGATCAGGCTCGCCGATCCAAAGGACAGTCACATCGGCCAATCCTCGGGGTAATTCATATTCAAAGAAAATGTCGGCCACCATTTCCGTTCCCACAAAATCAGGAAACGACAGGGGATTACCGCCTCCCCACTTGGCTTGAAGAGCTTCTCGCTCGCAGGCCGGAATGGCCAACGAAAGATCGTGCACGCAACAATTCATGTGACCATCGTAGCGATCGGCGTGAATATGCTGCAGGCGAGTATTTCCAGAGGAGTTCGCACAAATCACGCGCATTGTTTTACCGGCGGCACCTAAGCGATCGCCTAAACTTGGGACGCTTACAACGCCGTTTAAGGCACTTTCGTGAGCCATGATGGAGTCGACTCTATTGCCTCGGAATACAGCCTTGTCGGGGTCTATGCGTCGATCGAAATAGGCATTGGCAATGATGCCGTGTTGCCCCGGTTTGAATCCCGAGAAGATGCTCGGGTGGTTGACGTAAGTTTCTGTCGGAAAGCTCGCTAAATATTGGGTCCAGCGATGAGATTGATTTAAAAATTTCGCCAAAACAGGCATGTCGTTTTCGATGGAATCGGGTCTGAGACCGTCAAAACCGACGATGACAAAACGGGTTTGTTTTTGCATGTTGTTATCTCGCTTGCGGTTCTAATTTTTGTTGAACATAGTCACCTAAAATCGACATCGATAACGTCGACATGACGATAACGACTCCGGGAATCACAGCAATCCACCAGGCCGTTGTCAGGTAGTCACGACCGAAACCCAACATGGTTCCTAAGGAGCTCATCGGCGGCTGAACACCGACACCTAAAAACGACAGAGATGTTTCCAAGAGGATCATGCCGGGGAAGTTGAGCGTCATGTTGACGACCAACGCCGAGGCAATGTTGGGGAGAATGTGTTTGATCGCAATGCGCCAAGTCGGAATTCCTAAACCTTCCAGAGCATTGGCATAACCTTCGGTGTAGGCCGAGCGGGCTAAATTTCTTGTTAACCGTGCATAGCGGTCCCAACCGTAGACAGCCATGATCACAACGATTACGGTGACGTTTGTGCCTAAGAAGGCCAAAATCGTCAATGCCAAAATGATAAAGGGCAGTGAGGCGGTAAAGTCTACGGCAGCGTTTAAGACATCATCGACCAAGCCGCCGAAGCGAGCCGCTAAGAAGCCTAAAGCGGTCCCGATGATGGCGCCTAAAATAGTGCCCGCAATGGCTAACAAGAACGATAAACGCAACGAGTACACCAATCGTGAAAAGACATCACGTCCTAATTCATCAGTGCCGAAAATGTGCGTCAAGCTTGTAAAGGGCATCAGTAGTCTGGCACCCAGGTCCATCTGTTCGATGTCATAGGGAGCAATCCAGGGCGCAAGCAAGCCGCAGAAGAAAAACACGAAGAGACAGACGGCGCTGCAGATGACCAACAATTCTGAACTCTTCTTTGTGACATTGGAGTATTGAGCCATTTGAATCTCTCGGGTTAGTTATTGCTCTTTCGCAGACGGGGATTGACGACCAGTGCGAGCAGATCCATTGCTAAGTTGGCAATGATGAGTGAGGCACCGGTTGCCAGAACGATCAGTTGCACGACAGGAATGTCACGGTTGGCGACCGATTGCACGAGAAGCTTGCCAACGCCCGGCCACGAGAACACGTTTTCCGTAATCACGGCACCGGCAACTAGCGTGCCTAAGAAAAAGCCCATGATTGTCAAAATCGATAGCATGGCGTTGGGTAAAGCGTGTAGCCAAATAATGCGACGCTTGGGAAGCCCACGCATTTGAGCGGCTTTAACGCAAGGCATGCGTAACGCATCGATCATGGCACTGCGTGCATAGCGTGAGAAGATCGCCGCTTCCGAAGTTGCCATTGTGATGATCGGCATGATGTAGTGCCAAATGGTCGTATTTCCATAAGAGGGAAGCCAACCGAGCCAGATCGAGAAGATCAAAAGAAGCAAAACGCCCATGAAGAAGTTGGGAACGGCGTAGCCGAAAACAGAGATGAACATCATGCCGCGGTCAATCGCAGTGTTGCGATTTAAGGCGGCAATGACGCCTGCAGGAATGCCGATTAACAGTGTGACGATTGCCGTCGGGATCATCAAGTCAAGCGTGGGCCAAAAAGCGTTTAGAAAAACGTCTTTGACAGGAAGCCCCGTCAGGTAGCTTCGTCCCATATCCAGTGTGAGGAACTTTTGCAGATAAATGACGAATTGTTCCCAAAGCGGTTTATCCAAACCCCACTGAGCACGGAATGCTGCCAAGGCCGTAGCATCGGCGCCGTCACCCAACATGATGCGCGCGGGGTCTCCCGTTAAATGTAGTGCAAAAAAGACGACTGCCGTGAGCAGGAAAAGTGTCACGAGCGAGCGTAAAACAATACGTAAAACCAACGCAACCATGACTAGTTATCTCCTTGGCGGGCCGAGAGTTTTTCAAAGGCTTCTTTCTCGAAACAGGCGCAGGCGTGACCTTTGTCATCTTTGATGAGTTCCGGCACTTCGAGCTTGCAACGAGAGGTGGCCACCGGACACCGATTGGCAAAGACGCATCCTTTGGGGCGGTCAATGGGACTGGGCATACTGCCTTTCGGATAAAACTTCACGATAGAAGCATCAGCTCCCGGGGTACTAGCCATCAAAAGCTTCGTATAAGGGTGTTTCGGAGACTTGAAAATGTCGTCCACATTGCCCATTTCCACCATGCGACCCAAATACATCACAATTACGCGGTCGCAGATGTAGCGCACGACGTTTAAGTTGTGCGAGACAAAGAGCATCGACATGTGGCTGGCGTTTCTGAGGTTATAGAGCAGTTCAAGCACTTGTGCTTGAATGGAGACATCCAAGCTTGCAACGGGCTCGTCACAGACGAGCAATGCCGGGTTTAGTGCGACGGCACGCGCAATGGCTGCACGTTGCAATTGGCCGCCTGACATAACAATGGGAAGCTTATTCATATGATGCTCCGGCATCCCGACAGCTTTTAAAACATCTTTTGCCGTTTTAACGGCATCGGAATGCGTCATGTGGCGGTGCACCATCAAAGGTTCGGCCACCTGTTCAATGACAGGCATACGAGCATCAAAGCATCCGTAAGGATCTTGATAAATCATTTGCATGGAGGCGCGTTGAGTGCGCCAAGCTTCCGTACGCGGTTCAGGGATTTCTTGATCCTTAAATCGAACAAGACCCTCGGTGGGTTTTTGATGACCGAGCAGAAGTTTCGCTAATGTGGATTTGCCGCAGCCGGACTCACCCACGAGGCCCAAAATTTCCCCGGCATCGATTTGCACTTCAATATCTTGAAGTACATCCCAAGGCTTTTTGCGGCCGAGAAGACCCGAACGAGTGTAGTAGCAATGACGCTTGATATGTGCGTCCACTAGAGTCGGGAAGTCTGTTTGAGCCTTTTCAACAACAGAATCAAAGGCAGTTGAAGCAATCGATGTTTTGACTTGCTCTTCAGGGGCGATTTCGTGGGCTAATCGACAGCGTGCAAACCAACCGAAGTTGGAATCAACGGGGCTTAACGGATCCAATGTCGAGCGGCAACGTTGCGTGACGCGATGGCATCGACTGGCAAAGGGGCAGCCGGCGCCGAGTTTGTCCGGCGGGGGAATTTCACCCGGGATGGGTTTGAGAGTCCCTTTGACGCTACTCATGTCGGGCATGGCATCCAAAAGGCCTTCGGTGTAGGGGTGTGCGGGATTGGGAAGGACTTTTTCCACCGGTCCTTCTTCGAGCAAATAACCGGCGTACATGACAGAGACTTTATCGGCCACGTCATGAGCCAAATGCAGGTCATGCGTGACGAGCAACATCGACATGCCCAAATCTTTGATGGTTTGACGCAATTCTTGTAAAAGTTCTCGTTGCACGACGACGTCCAAAGCCGTTGTCGGTTCGTCTGCAAGTAAGAGTTTCGGCGCACCGACCAATGCAAGGGCAATCATGATGCGTTGACGTATCCCGCCGGAGAGTTGGTGGGCGTAGGAATCCATGCGTTTTTCAGGAGCCGTAATTCCAACCGTTTTGAGTAAGTCGAGTGCAATATCGTGCAGGTCGTGTTTTTTGGAGGCTAGCACCGCGGCCGGCGATTGATTGCGATAAAGCGGATGGCGACATGCGATCGTTTCCATGAGTTGGTAGCCAATCGTACGCATGGGATTTAAAGCACTCATGGCATCTTGCACGACCATGGCAATTTCCGCGCCGCGCAAGCGGCGATATTCTGACGCCGACAGTGTCAATAATTCTCGGTTGCCGAAGCGAATGGAGCCGTTGATGCGGCAGTTGTGCCCGGCCAGGCCCAAAATCGAACGAGCCAGTACGCTTTTACCGGAGCCGGATTCGCCGATCAATGCATGGATGACACCACTACCGATATCCAGGTCTATGCCGTGGAGAACTTCGACAGAACCGAAACTGACGTGTAAGTCTCGGATGCTGATTAGGGGTTCTTTTTGCATGAAAGTCGTCAATAGTTAATTAAAAAAGCTCCCGCTTTTTTCGGCTTAGATTTTTCAAGCCTCAGGAGCGGGAGCAATCTGAACGATTACTTAAAGGAAAGCGTTTCTGCCGTGAAGTACAGACGACCTTCCGTGCCTGGTGTCCATTGCAAGGACTTTTGTTTGCCGTAAATCATCGGCAAGGCATAAAGCGGGCAAGCTTGAGGATCTTCCGCAAATGCGGTCAGCATTTTCATCCAAGCAGCTTTACGCTCAGCGGCATCAACCGACGTTTCAAGAATCTTGCCTTGCTCCGCGAAGGTCTTGTATTCAGCACTCGTGGTGGCGATAAAGCCCATCGAGTCCCAAGATGTGCCCGGTTTCATGCGGCGCCAGAGTTGGCTGGCAGGATCGGGGAAGTAGGCCGAGAACGATGCGTTATTGATCATGCGGTCTGCACCGGCGGCTTCCACTTGAGTCCAGTTTTCTTTAACTTGCAACTCAACATTGAGTCCAACGGCCTTGAGCATCGAAGCGATAGCTTGCGAGACCGTCATTTCCAATGTGTAGTAACCGGCTTGGATGCGCCAGACGATGGGTTCGCCCTTGTAGCCCGAAGCCTTAATTAATTCACGAGCCTTTTCCGGGTTATAGAGTTTTTGGTTGAGTTCGGGAATATAAAGATCGCCGAACGTCTTCAATTGGAAGCTATCGGCAGTTGTAGTTTTACCGGCAAAAAGTGCGCTAACCAAGAGCTCACGGTCAATAGCGTGAAGGATGGCCTTACGGATGTTTTTGTTTTGCATCACTTTAGAAGAGACGCTGTCGAAGACCAAGCCGTAAATGTTGTCGATCGGACCGCCGACGACATCAACCTTGCCGTCAGAAGACAAGGGCTTGATTTGATCGGGCGGCACTTCCGTGATGAGGTCAAATTCGCCGGAGCGAAGACCGGCAACACGGGCGGACAATTCGGGGACTTCTACAAAACTTAACTTGGCGGCAGGTGCATCACCCTTCCAGTAGCCGTCAAAGCGAGACAATTCCAAGCGGTTACCGGTCTTGAAGGAGTCGATCTTATAAGGACCGGTTCCGATCGGCTTTTTCACCCAAGTTTCCCAGTTGCCGGCTTTCTTGAAACTGTCCTCGGAGATAATTTCTGACATGCGAGCCGAGAATCGACGTTCGATCAACGGATCGGCGCTTTTCATCGTCACACGTACCGTGTAGTCATCGATCTTCTTAACTTCTTTTAAACCGCCCAAGAATTCCCAAGCAGCGGGGCGTCCCGGAGCCTTTTCACCGGAAAAACGTTCGTGGCCAAATGAAAAGACTACGTCATCGGCTGTGAAAGCGGTGCCGTCGTGGAATTTGACGCCTTGACGAAGTTTGAATTCAACGGTTTCGGGAGAGATACGTTTCCAAGATTCTGCCAATCCGGGTTTTAACTCGCCTGTGTGCGTATCGGCGTAAATCAACGTTTCGTAAATAGAGGCGACTACACGGTCGATGGCGTTATTGTTCACGCCTTGCGGCTCAACGGTCGGAGGCAATTGTTGTACGGCAACCACCATGTGTTCGGCACTGGCCCAAGCACTTTGAGCCATTAAGCCACAGGAGGCCATTAAAGAGGCCACAAGAGTTTTACGAAAAGCAGTCATGAAATTACTCCACTTAAATTAGTCGGTCCGAAAACAAAGGGCATCGGACTATTGCGGGAAATGAGAACTTGCGTGTATTTTGAGCGCGCAATGTGTCAGCTCTGCAATGAAGCCGTGACAGTTTTGTGAAGCTATGTAGCAGGTAGATGAGAGTAAATTTCTGAGTGAAATTGCTAAAGCAATTTTCGTAACGCAATGATTAAAAGGAAGATTTTTAAGTTGGCAGATGGGAGGCGATTATGACTGAAAAATGAAAAAGTCATTCAGCTAACATAATTGAGCCAACGTGACGCGGTCTCGTTCGGCTAAATCTTTAACCGTACGAATGTCGGTCCAAAGTCCTTTTTCAGAGAATAGTTCG
>DCTK01000017.1:0-17197 GCA_002329575.1 Sutterella sp. UBA1442
TTATGGGCAAGTCGTGGCTTTTGCGTTACTTGTTGAACTACCGAAATTTTCGCGATGAAACGATCCGACTTTCCTGTGGTAGCGATAATATACGGCATTGCGCTGGCATTTCTTATCGCCACCCTTCAACTGCCCGAGCCGGCACAGACCTATCCGTTGGTTTTAATTTCCGCCCTTATTTTCCTTAACACGCTTTACCTGATTCGCTCCTTTTTAAATTTCCGCAAAACACAGCGTATTGAAAACGATATGCCAGTGATTTTTCACGGCTTTTTGTTTAAACAATTTGCGGGTGTNNTTCATTTGGTGCGTGGCGTATCTTGTCATGATGTACTTCTTGGGGTACTACCTCTCGACAGTGCTTTTCCTGGTGGGCTCATTGCTATTTATGCGAGTTAACATCTTGCATATTGCCATGACGACGGTTGTACTCGGGATCATGGTCTGGGCAGTGTTTTCACAATTTTTGCACGTGCCATTACCGGTCGGCGTGTTGTTCGGCTAAAAGGAGGATGTCATGCTAGAGACTCTCTCTTTAATGGGTGCAGGCTTTATCCATGCACTGTCTCCGATTAACCTTTTGGCCATGATCGCCTCAACGGCGCTTGGTATCACAATCGGATGTTTGCCCGGTTTGTCGGCTGCCATGGGGGTTGCTTTGTTGTTGCCAGTGACNNGTGACCTTCGGTATGGATCCAGCAACGGGCCTTATTGTTTTGGGCGGCATTTACTGTGGCGCCATTTTCGGCGGTTCCATCAGTGCTATTTTGATTCATACGCCGGGCACCCCAGCCTCAGCGGCAACAGCAATTGAAGGCTATAAGCTCACGCTTAAAGGTCAAGCTGCTAAAGCATTGACCGTAGCTTGCTTTGCCTCGTTTTGCGGTGGTTTGTTAAGTTGTATTTCGCTTTACTTCTTCTCGCCCCTGCTGGCAGAGTTGGCCATGCAATTTAAGAGCCCTGAGTACTTCTGGCTCTCGATTTTCGGTTTGACGATTATCGCCGGTGTATCTTCTCGCTCTTTGATTAAGGGGTTGATGTCGGGCGTTTTGGGTCTTTTGATTTCCACGATCGGTATGGATCCGATGGAAGGCGTTGAACGCTTTATGTTCGGTCAACCCACACTATATAACGGTGTGAATACGACTTGTGCTTTGATCGGTCTGTTCTCGATGAGCCAAGTGTTGATCTTGGCTGAAAAGAAAATCGTTGAACGTGCTAAGGCCGCCAAGATTAAAGACAAGATGACGTTGTCTAAGGCCGAAGTTAAACGCTTAATGCCGACGATTACCCGCTCTTGGTTAATCGGCAACATTCTCGGTATTTTGCCCGGCGCTGGTGCCACGATTGCTTGTTTTATGGGCTACAACGAAGCCAAACGCTTCTCCAAGCACAAAGAAGAGTTCGGTAACGGTTCCATTGAAGGGGTGGCCGGCTCTGAATCGGCCAACAATGCCGTGACGGGCGGTTCCTTGATTCCGACCTTAACGCTGGGCATTCCCGGTGAATCCGTGACGGCTGTTTTAATGGGCGGTTTGATTATTCACGGTTTGCAACCCGGTCCGGAACTCTTTACGACCTACGCCGGCATGACCTACACCTTCTTTGCCGGCTTTGTGTTGGTGCAATTTGCCATGCTCATCATCGGTCTTTGGGGTAGCAAAATTTTTGCCCACATTGCCCGCTTGTCCGATCGAATCTTAATTCCGAGCATTTTCGTGCTCTGCGTGGTGGGCTCTTACGCCATTCACAACAACTTTGACGAAGTCATCATCATGTTTGTCTTCGGCATTATCGGCTACCTCGTTCGTAAGTTTGATATGAACGCGGCTGCTATTGTGTTGGGTTTGATTTTGGGTCCGATCGGCGAAAACGGTTTGCGCCGTTCATTAATTCTCAGCGATGGTGATCCGATGATTCTTTTCTCTACGCCCCTGTGCTGGATGCTAATTGCCTTGTGCGTGGTCGGGATTCTCTCGCCGCTCTTTATGAACCGTGTTGAAAAAGACATGGTTGAGAAAGCTAAATAGTTTTAACGACGGCCGCGGGTTTTCGGACCGCCCGCTGCCGTCCCTTTGTCGGTCCTTGAGTAAATTCTCACCCGAATGTTCTCACGACAATAAGGGTGAATTGGAGAGATTGAAATGAAAAAAGCTCTTTTAGCGGTTGCCGTAGCAGCGACTCTTCCGATGGCTGCTTTTGCTTGGACACCGCAACAAGACGTCAATGTCATTATTGCTTATAAGGCAGGTTCGGGAACCGACACGGGCGCGCGTCTTTTGATGACGATGGCTGAAAAGCACATCGGTAAGACCGTTATTATCAATAACTTGCCCGGCGCCGACGGTAAGATCGGCTGGACCCGTTTGGTCAATTCCAAGCCCGACGGCTATACGATCGGCTTTATCAATTTGCCGACGTTTACGACGTTAGCTAATGAAAAGAACGCCGCCTTTAAGGTCTCTCAAGTGGTGCCTATCGCTAACCACTTAAACGAAACCGGTGTGGTGGTTGTTCGTGCCGACAGCAAGTGGCAAAACTTAAATGACTTGGTCAAGGATGCTAAGGCTTCCGGTAAGTTGCGCGCTTCTACGAACGGTGTGAAGGCCTCCAATCACACGGCAGCTCAATTGTTAGCCAAGAGCGCTAATTTTGAATACAAGGCCATTCCCTACGGTGGCACGGCTGACCAATTGCTTGCTTTGCGCCAAGGTGAAGTAGACTTTACATGTGCAAAGATCGCTGACGTGGCCAAGTTAATCGCAGGCGACAAGCCTGAACTTCGTCTCTTAGGCGTCTACGACACGCAACGTTTGGCTGATTATCCAGATGTGCCGACTTTAGGCGAACTCGGCTACTACGATCAATGGTACGGTTCTGCCCGCGCCATTGTGGCACCGGCCGGTATGCCTGCCGATGTGCTCAAGTATTGGGTTGATACGTTTAAGACCGTGATGAGTGATCCGGAAGTCATCGAAGCTCACAAGAAAGGCGGCTTGACGATGTCTTATATGGATGACAAGCAATTGGGCGAACTCATCAAGGCTCAAGACGCTTTTGCTCGCGACGTGATCAGTAAGCTTTACTAAATCGTTTCTTGAGTAAAGCCCCGTCGGTTTATCACCCGGGGCTTTTCTTATTCGCTTTAAATGCACTTTCCCCCTGTCGGTTTTGACAGAAATTTTTATTCCTTCGGACATTATTTGTCGTACACATTCACAAACATTTTTCTTGTAATTAGCCGACTAAATAATTGGTTCAATTGAAAACTATGAAGTACAAACAACGCAATATGCCTACGCGAGAAGCCCTGGAGCGCATTTCGCGTGAGCATGGTCTACCTCATGTGGTTGCAGAGGTTGAATCTGCGCTTTCGCTGATCAATGTCGCCAATCGCTACCGCGAAGAGGTCTACGGCAAACTTGAAAAAGACACAGGGTTGTCTGAAGGTAAGTTCATTATGTTGATGGCCTTGATGGATAATCCTGATGGCCTTTTGATGGGCGAATTGGCACGTCGAGTTGGTGTGGCCGATGCCACGGCGAGCATGATGGTCAAACGCATGCTTGCACAATACCCTGCCCTTGTTGCGGTTGAAAGTACAAGTGGCGACAAACGAGAAAGAAAGGTCCATTTAACAGAATCTGTAAATCGCTGATTAATCGTACATTACCCTATCACCATCAACAGATTATCGACTTTATGAAACCGCTCAGTGATGCGGATAAAACTCAACTCGTCGAGATCTTGAGAAAACTTTTATAACCCGTTGAATTTCCTGTATTTGCTCCTGATGGAGTTAACTTTACTCTTATAGTTATCTAGCTAAATAAAATGATGAAATCGAAAATTGCTAAAGTCGTGGCTGTATTTGCTGTTTTGCTTGCAGTTGGGATCGCCCTTTTGATGCTCGGGCCGCAAAACGATGCGGCGAGCATTGCGGCGGCGCGTAAAGCCGGAGTGCTTACGGCCGAAGAGGTTGCAGTGGCGTTTGAGAAAGTCTCGGCCAAACTCATTGAGCGACCGGTTATCGAGTCTCAGTACGTTAAAAAGGCGATATTTTGATGCAACTCGACCCGACCGACACCCGTTTGGCGATTGCCTCCGTTAAGGCTCAGTTGGATCAAAATACGGCTTCAATTGAAAAAGCAAAAAGCGAATTAGCGGTCACAAAGAAACAATATCATCGTGCTGCTACGCTGCGAAAGACCGGTGCCGGCTCTGAAAGTAACGTCGATGAAACATTAAATGCGTATCAAGCGGCAAAGGCCAGCTTGAAGGAATTGCAAGCAAATCGCGTCGCTCTTGAAGTAGAACTTGAAACGCTTGCCGTCGAAGAACAACGTCTGACCTTAAGAGCTCCCGAAGACGGAAAAGTTTTAGAGTTGCTCTACGAGCCCGGTGAAATGGTTCCTGCCAGTTCCGCAGCCGTTATTCTTGAAACCGATCGTCGCTATTACGACATTTATGTCAGTGAAGCTCAAGTCAATCGCTATCAGGAAGGCTCGGAAGTTACTGGCTATGCCGTTGCTATCGATAAAAACGTCACAGGCGAAGTCAGAATCGCAACCGCAGCCCCTCTTTTGCCGATTTACGGATGACTCGTGAGCATGGTACAGCCGACTTAACAAGCTTTAAGGTCAGAATTTACGTCAAACCGACAGAAGGTCTTCTTACCGGTATGACGATTGAGGTTGATCATGATCGCTAATGTGATTCAGTCGATTCGCGAAGAAATCGAGGCGATGACTTCCGGTCACTTCGTGCCCTGTCACATTTTAAGTGTCCTGGTGAGCATCATCGCTGCGATCTTTTTTAGCGCAGTCTTTGTCCATAACACCATCTATGACGGCAAGATTGCTGTGATTGATTTGGATCAGAGCCAAACGAGTACGGCATTGATCGAAAAACTCGATACCTCGCGTTATATTGAAATTGCCTCTGTGACGCATAATGCTGTCGATCCGACGTCAATTCTGATGGGCGATCGTTATTTGGGCGTGCTCTACATCGGTCCGAATTTTGAAAAGAACATCATTCGGGGCGATCAGTCGGTAAACATCGGCTACTTTGCTGACAGTGCCAACATGTCGCAAAACAGCTCCATCTCGTCGAACTTACAAAGCATCATCTCTGCGGCAACCGCTCAAAGCGGCGGTAGCTCGGGAGGCTCTGTTTCGGTCGTGATGCGCAATTTGTTTAACGTCACAGGCACCTATACTAATACGATTATGGCGGGGTTTATGTTTTTCTTTCCCACCATCTATTTGGGTATAACGGTGTTGATGCTAATGGGACGGCTGCATGTCACGGGACTTTGGCAGGCCACCATGCAACGAGGTTTGGTGGCGCTTTTTGCCAGGCTCATCCCCTATGCCTTCTTCTATACCGCTACGACCACATTTTGCATAGGTGTTTTAGCCACCTTTAACGACCTTCGCTTTGTGGGAAATATTTGGGTCTTTTTACCTGTCGTGTTCCTGACAGCCGTTGGTGTGGGATTGTGCGCCATGATTTTGAACTTTAATGCGACAACGCCGGCAAGCGGTTCCGCGTTTATGATCTTTTCNNGACTGTTGCCTGAGTGGTGTCAGATCTTCTCGCACATCTTCCCCTTGACGTGGCTTTTCGCGTTTTATCGTGACATTGCCCTTCGAGGCGTTGGGCTAACTTCGGTGCTAGGAACATACGGTGCGTTTATCCTGTATCTGACAGCCTTGGCCGCTATTGTGGCTATCAAGTACTTCAGAGCACAAAAAGTGTTGATGGAATACGAAAAATTGCTGGCTGAAGAAGCTTAAATTCCACAGGGAGAACTTTAAGTGCTTCTTGAAGTTCTCCTTTCAACTTATTGAAAATTAATGAAAAGTTATGCGTTGACTTCTCAGCAGCGTTTGCTGACAGGCAATGCCTTACTCCTTCGGCTAGAATCTCACTTCATGAGATCTTCTGAACTCCTCTAACGTTATTGGCACTTGCCCTAGGCGTTTTAATGATGCGTGGGCCCGTGACCGGTGTGGGTGCTGTCGCACAACCCCTGTGTGAAGCGCTCGGCATTGGGTACGCCACTTACGGTTTCATCAGTGCTTTACCTATTGCTTGCTTTGGAGTCTGTTGTGCAGCAGTACCTTCAGCGGCTCGCGCACTCGGGATCGGTCGATTAATCGGGTTGTGTTTTGCGTTGATTTTTCTTGGAAGTCTCCTGCGTCTTGTCTTTAACTTTCCCCTCTTTAGTATTGCCACGGTCTTTATCGGTATAGGAATTGCCTTCTTAAATGCGCTCATGCCCGTCGTGCTTCGTCATTTGTTTGCAAGCGACGTCGCATTTGTCATGGGGGGCTTTACGGGTTTAATCGGTTTTTCCGGCTCAATTGGTGCCTATTTTTCCGTGCCGGTGATGGAAATGTTCGGTTCAATTCGAGCCTCTCTTGCTCTATGGGTGCTTTGGTCTGTTATGACTCTTGCCCTATGGATCGCTGCAAGAAAACCCAACAATATCAAAATCATGCCCGTCACAGTGGACTGGTCCATGCTCACTCGACCCATGACTTGGGCAGTAATATTTGTGATGAGCATGCAGTCATTGACGATCTACACGACGGTGGCTTGGTTGCCTACCCTTTTAATCGATCAAGGCATGACGGCTTCTGAAGCCGGCCTTGGCTCGGCGATCTTTTTACTCGTCAGTGCCCCGGCCAGCATTATGACCTCGCAATTTATTCGTCTTTGCCGTTCAGAGCGTACGGCAAGCCTTATTATGACCGTCTCTTTTGTGATCGGAATTATTCTCTGGTCAGCCGGCGGCCCCTTGTCTTATCTCGGTTGTGTTTTAGCCGGCATTCCTCAAGGCATCACATTTAGTATGGCGATGATTCTGATGGCTAAAAAATCCTCCGATTTAAACCAGCTACTTCTGATTTCTAGCCTTGCTCAAGGGATCGGATACTTGATCGCAGGGCTCGGTCCTTTTATTTGTGGATTGCTGTATAACCCCGCTAACCCTTGGCCAATATTGAGTTTTATGCTCGCAGCGGTGTGTCTTTGGGGAACATCCGCACTTTACGCTTTTGGCAATCAGCCTCTTTTTGTCAAAAAGTCAAGCTAAAACCCATTGAAAAATTCAATCGGGCCGATAAAAATATTTTTTGGCACAAGTGAAAAAAAATAACTCATTGAAAGCATTGTCATTTCAAATTTTACCGATTCACTGTACGCCAGATATAGTGGATATAAATCTTTATACCAACTAATCGTTGTGTTTTTCCACTTTACTTTCTCAAGCTATAGCGTAAAATCCTTCCCTCAATTGCTGTTTTACCCAATGTGTCGTTGTGCCGACACCTTTTCCAAATGGTGACCCCATGAAAGTTGTAAAAAAAGACCAATCGCTCGAAAACTTCTTACCCGAGAAGATTGCTATTGCTGTGAACAAGGCCGCCATGCGTTGCGACAAACTCGTCGACGATGAATCCATTGATAAGATTGTTCAAGCGATCTTGCGCCGTATTCAAAACCGTGATTCTGTCACCGTTGCTGAATTGCACGAGCTTGTGATTGCCGTGCTTTCCGTGACCGGTTTTGAAGACGTGGCCAAGGCTTATGCGGAATACCGCTACTACAAGACAAACTACGCCAAAACCTTTGAAAAACTTCGCCAAGACGCCGATGATGTGTTGCGCTTGGGCGATCGCGAAAATGCCAATTTTGATAGCTCTTTAGTCTCCACGAAAGGCTCTTTGATTAAGGGCTATTTAACAAAGAGTCTCTACAAGCAGTTCTATCTTTCCGCCAAGGAAAAGGAACTCATCGAACGCGGTGACATTTACATTCATGACCTTCGTGACATGATCTTGGGATGCGTCAACTGCTGCCTCTTTGACATCAAGACGGTGCTTGAAGGCGGTTTTGAAATGAGTAACGTTCAGTACACCGAACCCAAGACCGTGCTCTCGGCTCTTCAAGTGATCGGTGACATTACGTTGGTGGCTACGGCACAACAATTCGGTGGCTTTACCTTGGCTGAGCTCGATAAGGTGCTCTTGCCCTACGCTCACAAGACCTATGACAAAGCTTACGCCGACGCCATCAACGATTTGGAATTGTCCGAAGAGAAGGCTCGTCGCTATGCCGATAAGATCTTGTTGCGCGAACTCGAACAAGGCTTCCAATCCTTGGAATTAAAGCTCAACACAGTGCCTTGCTCTCGCGGTGACTTTGCGTTCACCACGATCTCCTTCGGTCAATGGGACGTTAATGCGCCTGAAGAAGACAAGCGTCTTTTGGCTTTGATTGATACCGTGATGCTTCGTGTGCGTCGCAACGGTCATGGCGAAGACCACAAACCGGTCGTGTTCCCGAAACTTGTGTATCTCTTTGATAAGAACCAAGTGCACGGCGATTTGCATAGTGAAGGGCTCTTTACTGAAGCTGTTAAGACCTCTTCGAGCTGCATGTACCCTGACTACTTGAGCATCTCGAGCGATCACGGCACGGTCTCCCGACTTTTCCGTGAAGAAGGCGTGATCACGAGCCCGATGGGTTGCCGCGCTTACCTTTCGCCTTGGAAAGATCCTGAAACGGGTAAGTATGTGACGATCGGTCGTTGCAACATCGGTGCCGTCAGTCTCAATATTCCGTTAATGATCAAGATCGCCATGACGGAGCACCCGGCTGACTGGCGTGCCAAGTTCTGGGACATCCTCGATGACCGCTTGTCCGTCATTCGCGGCTTCTTAAAGAAGCGCTACGACGTGATTCGCAACCAACGTTGCTCCTCGAACCCCTTAGCATTTACGCAAGGCGGTTTCTATAAGGGTACGAAGGATCCCGATGAACGCGTAGGCGATTTGGTTGAATACATGACAGCCAGCTTCGGCATCACAGCTTTGGATGACGCCACCTACCTGTGGACCGGCAAGCGCATGATTGAAGACAACTCTGCCTTTGCCGTGCAAGTATTGCGCTACTTACAACAAAAGCTCAACCAATTTAAGGCTGAAGACCATTATCTGTACGCCATTTACGGTACGCCGGCTGAAAGCTTGTGCGCGACGCAAGCTCGTCAATACTCCGACTACTGCAAAGAAATGGCTTTGGACAATGAGTTTGAAAACCACGAGTACTACAGCACGGAATACTTTACGAACTCGTTCCACCTCAATGTGGCAGAAGATATCACGCCCTTTGAAAAGCAAGATCACGAGTTTAAGTGCTTCCACCTTTGCGAAGGCGGCCATATCCAATATGTTCGCCTGACGAATCCGGAAAACGTCGAAGCTGATAAGGCTATCATCGAACGCGGTATGGACATGGGCTTCTATCAAGGCGTGAACTTTGACGCGGCTTATTGCAATACGTGCGGTACGCACTCCACGAACGTAATGTTTAAGTGCCCGCATTGCGGCGGCTCCAACCTCTCGGTGATCAGTCGTGTTTGCGGCTATTTGGGTTACAGCAATGTTAACGGTCAATCTCGCATGAATGACGGCAAGATGGCTGAAATCAAAAACCGTATCTCCATGTAAGGTGTGGTAATGAAATACGCTCAATTGCGCGAATTTGATACGGCTAACGGCCCCGGCGTTCGAGTCTCAATCTTTGTCTCGGGTTGCACCTTAAAGTGCAAGGGGTGCTTTAACCCCAAGTCTTGGGACTTTAATGCTGGAGAGGAATTCACGGAAGAGACGATTGCCCGAATTATTGAGTTGCTCAAGCGTGATTACATCACAGGGTTGAGCATTCTTGGGGGCGATCCCTTTGAAGTGCAAAATATTGAGCCCGTCACCGAGCTCTGTAAAGCTGTGAAAGCTGCAGTGCCGGAAAAGTCCATCTGGCTTTGGACGGGTCGAAAATATGAAAACTATGCCGATCAGCCGATTATGGCTTATTTAGACACCGTTGTTGACGGCCCCTATGTCGAAAAACTTAAGGTTAAAGAACAAGGGAAGTATTTCGGTAGTACCAATCAGCGCGTAATTGCGATAAAACCCTTTAACGCGTAAAGAGTATCCCTCTCCCCTAACGCAAAAACCGCACGTTTGTGCGGTTTTTGCTTGTAGGTTAAGTAATGAGGCAGGTTGGAACCTGCCTCAAAATTTACCGATTAGAAGTTATGACGAACGCCAATGTTCCAACGGTAGTTTTCATCAACTTCACCACCGGAGGTGATCTCAGCATCCACGTACATGTAGGTGTTCTTCGTGAAGTTAATGTTGGCACCGATGCCAAATTCACCCCACGTGCCACCCAAGTCTTCGTAGATGTCAGACGTAGCCGAGGTCTTCAAAGAACGAGCCGTTGCATCGAATTCACCGTCAAAGTCATGCACAACGGATGCACGAGCGTACACTGTACCCCAATCATCCGGGCACTTGATACCGGCACGAACGCCTAAGCGACCGATGAAGGAATCGAAGTCGTCTTGTTCGATTTCAACGCCATTGCTGGTCGTGAAGTCTTTACCCATGATACGGCCATAGGTCAACTCGACTTGCGGTTCGATGAAGCCGATTTCCATAACGGGCAAGTGCCAGCCGTATTCAGCGCTGATCACAAAGGCGTTGTTATCATAATCACCCTTCATGGTATCGAGCTTGAAGTCTTGCGACAGACGAGAATACTTGGCAATCAAGTCAACGTATTGACCGTTTTCGGCAAACCACGTACCGTAAACGCCGAAGTTCCAAGCTTCGTTATCGCTAGAACCACGATCATAGTCAGATTCACCGTCGGTGTAACCGACCGTAGCACCGACCGTCCATTGGCCGATCTTATAATCAGAACCGATTTGGATGGTGGTGTTTTGCGATTCAATGTTTTGATCGCCGTATTCCATTTCGGAGCCGTACAAACGAGCCCAAGCGCCTACACCTTCCGGAGCATCACGCAATTCACCCATGCGCTTGCTGACGCTATTGAGCTCATGACGCCAGGCGACGGCATTCAATGCTGCCACAGAACCGAAGGCATCAAGCTTCGTGTTCTTAGCTTGAGTAATTTTTCCGCCATCGTTGGTGAGTGCACCGCTAACATCACCTTCTGCAATATTTTGGACCTGAGAAACAGTTGCGGTTTCTGTTTGAATAGCACCTGCAAGAGACTTGAAGGCTTCTTCAGGATTGGAGATTTGGTCAGCGTTGATGCCGTTGTAGTTAACATTGAGCGTTGATTCGCCTTTACCGATCATGAGCTTAGAAGTTCCGAAGCTTCCATCGTCGTTGAGCTTGGTGGCTACGTTGACAGTGCCCTCACCGGTTAAATTGTCTACTTGAACTTTTTGATCAACATCTTCTATGGTGACAACACCACCGTCAAGCGATAAGTTATTTAAGCTTGTATATAGCGATCCATTTTGGGCTTGATCATTGTTTTCAATCTTAGTCGGAATCCACTGAGCTCCATTACTAAGCGTGAGCGTAACGTCTTCAACGTCAAGTTTTGTCGATTCAGTCGGTTTAGAATCCCAGGAAACGAGAGTATTGCCCTTCCAGTATGAATCTGAACCATTCAAGTTAACATCAATTACCGCATTAACACCGGTACCTGATGTTGCTTTATCATAGTTAAAATTCATATTTCCGTTAATTTGAACTACATGAGTGCCTTCATCGTTAATGGTTACTTTTGCATCACCCCGCGCAAGAATAGCTGACGAAGCTTCAATATAGGTGTTCGCATCAATGTCAACAACGGCTTCCGACATTGCGGAAACACCAATATAACCCTTAAGGTTCACATTATCGGCTTTGATGGAAACTTTGGCTGTACCGTTTGTATCAGAGTTATTTTGAACATGAAGTGCCGTACCCTTTTCAGCAGTAGCCACAATATTGACTTTTTTTGCTTGCAATGTTGCCGTTGCTCTTTGCAATGCAGTCACACCGTACGTTGCCCCGGTGATATTGATGGTTTCGGTCGTTTCATCACCAATAAACAAATTGGTATCGAATTTAACATCTACACCTCGGTCTTTCTCTGAGGAAATGCTGATGTTCTTACCCAAAATAGTAGCTTTTGTTGAACGATTTTCATCGCGAAGAGACAAACCGTATTTATTATCAGCAGTGCTGGTAATCACGACATCATTGGTATCGGATGAGCCAATCTCATACTTACCTTGAGTAAAACCGACACTGTCGACGGTTTCTCCATCGACAGTGAGTTTTTCTCCAAAATAATCGTTATCAGCGCCGGTCGCTGCGTATGAGCTTGCGCTAAAGCATAACAGTATCGATGTTGCTAAAAGTGTTTTTGTGAATTTTGTCATATTGCAAACTCCAAGGAAGATTGAGGGATTTCCTTAGCCCTATCTACCCCCCCCCCAGTAAATTGCAAGTATTTCCTTGATTTTTCACGAAAAGTTCATATTGGTTAACATCAATTAAAGACGCTAAATCAGACACTACAATGAGGATATTTCCTGAAAAATCAATTCATAATGATTGATTTGTTGTTTTAAGATTGTTGTTATTTTGTCGAGTTGTAAAATAGCAACAATTGCAATGAAAAGCCGCAAAGGAAAATACATTCCAATGCGGCTTTGACGTGCATCATGCGAAGACCTTTACGATCTTCGCAGATATCTTTGAGGTTAGAAGACGTACTTCATACCGAGCTTAGCACCGATCGAAGAACTACCATGTTCCCCTGCTCCCATGGTCATGTGAGCATTGAACATCATGTTGTCCTTACCGGCACGAACACCGAAGTCCATTTGGACCGGATTGGTGTCGATGACGTCTTGGTCGTAACCGAGAACATCAATTTCCTTATCGCCAAACGTCGGAACGTAGGCAATGCGGAAGCTAGGAGCCATGCTCCAGCCTTGAACGTTTTGGTTATAACCGTTAATGCGCAAAGCGATCGGCACTTGAACAAGCGTTTGATCTTGATCGTCAATTTCAACGCTACCGATGTTTATCGCATCCGTTTCAAGACGAGAGACGCGAACACCAATGCTCGGGACAAATTGGAATTGACCAGCGGTCAATTGGTATTGAGCGCGCAAGCCAGCCGAGTACATGGCTGTATCAACGTCTTGATTCAAAGCACTTTGCGAAGCACTGATGTCATTTTCTCCGGCAATGTAAGCGACTTCGCCCACAACCTTAGCAGCACCGAAGGACTTCGAAGCATAGAAACCAACACCGTAGTTCTTGATGTCATTCTTGATCGAAGAAACATCACTACGTAAAGAACCCGTGCCGTATTGCAAAGCGCCACCGACTGTCCAGGTATCCGTCAAAGCGATATCAGCACCGAAGGCTCCATAACCCATGTCGGCTTCAAATTCACCGCCATTGTCAAAGCTGTCGGCCTCGTACGTTTCGCCAGAAACATCAACCCAGAGGTTAAGACCCTTACCAAGTTCTTGGTCAATCGACGTACGGTCAGCAATCGTTTGAGCAAAGACCATGTCGGCACGACGGGTCATCGCTTGAATGCCAGTCGAGGCCAATGCTGCTGAACCGCTAGCCGTATCCAACGAGTTTGTCACTTTGTTGCCGTCAATCGTACCTTGCAAGAACGGGTTGTCCGTTACGACTTCACCGGAACTCGTGACTTCGCCCGTGGCCAAGGTAAAGGTACCTTGTTTGGCGTTCACGACACCAAGATAGCCGCCGTCTTTAATTTGGACATTACCAGTAACAACCGCTTCATCAGCCGTCGGTTGATTGACAATGAACATGCCCTTTTCAGCAACCGTTACCGTTTGATTAGCCCGTGCAGGAACTTGTGTGCTGTCAGCAAGGCTACCATCGACAAGGATACTGCCGGTTGTACCTAGATCTAAGGTGGAGCCGGCATAGAAAGCTGCCGTTACGTCATCCTTCCAGCTTAAGTTATGAGCGGAGGCTAACTTATTAAAGGCAGAGACCGCTTCATCTTTGGAAGCGCCAGAAATGCCGACAGAATTTCGTGCAGCAACGACGTAAGCATTCAAAGTTTCGTCGCTGTTATTAACAACGAGAGCGGATGCGTTTTCAATCGTATTGTTACCATCAATCCAGTCCGGATCGATGAAGATCATACCCGTCATGTCTTTAAGAGAGTGCACAACGAGAGTTCCAGCTTGTTGATCGTTACCTACCAATACTATACCATCGCCTTTCACCGTATCAACAGTGAAGTCAGCATCGCCGCTAACAGTCATAGACGAATTTCTGTCAATGTTAACGGTGCCAGAAATCGTACCACCTTGAGCAGCTGCGCCGCCCAATGCTAAAGTGGCGCCATCTGTCACGTTAACGGTAGTACTTTGAGCATCGGAAGCAATAATGTCACCGCCATTACCGGCCAACGACAAAGTCTTACCGCCGGTTACCGTTACCGTATCAGCTGTGCCTAACGACAAAGCGCCGACAGCGAGACTGTTTTCACGATACGCTACATCAGATTGTTCAGTACCGCCGATTTGAATATTTTTATTTTCAGACGAAATGGTAACGTTATTTAATTCAACGTTTTCGCCAACGTTTTCCACTTCCTTAAGCGTCAATTCGTTTTCGATTTCGCCGGCGTTGATCAAGTCACCGAGCATAATGACTTTACCCGATTGCACTAAAGCGCCTGCGCTTTGAGCGTAGTCAAGGTTATACAATGCATCGGTTAGAGCCAGCGTGCCACTGATGTCGAGCTTGTCTTCGCCGTAAATAAGTTCACCGGCAGAAGCGGTCGTACCGGCTTCGTTTAATGCAGAAGTGAATACTTGACCCGATGAAGTTTGCAATGTACCGTCTACAGTCAAAGAACCGCCGATTGCGGTACCGGAGACATCTTGGTTACCACTATTTTCAGCATCCACAAGCTTGAACGAGCCCAGTGTCAACGTTGCGCCGTCATCAACCGTCACGGCATTCTTGACATCCCAATTGGAATTTACCGTCATTTGACCGGCTTGGACGTCTACAGTCCCGTAATACTTGTTCAAGGAACTGTTGATCAATAAATGACCGAGGCCAACTTTTGAAATTGAAGCATGCTTGCCACCATTTGTCGTAACTCCTGTGTTAGGAATTGAGGATGCAATACTATCTGTATCATCGTTAGTGACAGTGCTGCCGATTGTTAAGGTTACGCCCTCATCAATGTTGAATGCCGCGGCAGAACCGCGATCCAAGAAAAGGAAACCGCCGGCTGCGGCATGATTTAAATGGTAGCCGTACGTGTCAAAAAGCTCGCGAGTGCTATCGGAACTTACGGTATTTCCGGAGTAGGTCAAATCTTTTGTAATCCTGAACTCTACGTCTGAAGCGCGTTCAACCCCTGTCGCATTCCCTGTAGAGAAATCGACCATAACGGCGCCACCCAAAGCATAGCCGCCATCGGTATCCCCTTTTACAGCAGTGGCAGAGTTATCTGAAAACAGGACATCAGTAAATACTGTTCCCGGATTCCCCTTTAACATCACAGCTCCACCGCCGGCTCCTGTTTTGTTTGTCGGAGAGCTTGTAGCAACAATAGAGTTGCCGACATAGGCACCGCCTGTATGCTTAAAAGGAGAGCCGTAATTGTAAATTGCGCCGCCATATGTATCTGAGCCGCGAGCCTGGTTACCGGAGAATGTAACGTCTGCGAAAGTCATCTCTCCGTTGGCAGATCCATTAAAAATAGCACCGCCGTTGCTTGAAGACTGATCGCTAATAACTATTGACGATATATTCAAAGCTGCTTTACTTTTTAACCAAATTCGACCGTCGAAATCTGCACCTTTTTGAATATTGATCGTTGTATTACTCACGCCCGAATCAACATAAATAGTGCCATTTGTCACCGAGCCGGAAGTCAGAGTCACGGTATTACTTTCAGACTCATGCGCATCTTCTTTAATAACAATAACAGAATACGACCCGGCGGCGTCAATTGTTCCGTTATTTGTGAAGGAATTGCCGTTGGCACCACTAATTTGAACCCCGCTGCCTTGGGTTACCTTAATCGTCCCATTATTGATTCCGACACCGGTAGCTGTACCTACGGTTGAGCTTGTCCCTGTAGGAGCTACCTCCATACCAAGCCCGCCATTGACATTGATAGTACCGTTGTTAATGATTGTATTGGCATCTCC
Organism: Sutterella sp. UBA1442; assembly: GCA_002329575.1. GTDB lineage: Bacteria > Pseudomonadota > Gammaproteobacteria > Burkholderiales > Burkholderiaceae_F > Aphodousia. The sequence continues at coordinate 16,064 of DCTK01000017.1, forward strand.
ATTACCTTTAGAGCTACCAAGTGTCATGCCATAGGCGTTAGTAACATTGATGGTACCGGCATTAATTGCAGTGCCACCTTGATCAGCCATCATCCCTTTGATCTTGTAATTAGACGAGGGATTTTCAGTTGCTAAATTCGTATTGATGACACCTTCATTCGTGTAGGTATGACCGGCGCCGTTAGCCAATAGACCATACGCACGTGTGTCGCCGGTAATGGTCATGTTTAATACGTCGCCGGCAGCAAATGTTTTCTGTTGCTCTTCTGCAGTCGTCTTTGAATAGCCTGAATTTCCAGAGCTTTGAGAATATGGAATTTCTGTAGCAACGGCAGTTCCTAAAGAGAGAGCCGAAGCAACTGCTACTGCTACAACGGCTTTTGTGGTGCCTTTGCTGACACTGCGAGTTGCTTCATTAGCCACCATCATCGTGCCGCGTGCACGATTGAAGAGGATCTTGAATGTTCTGTTCATGGTAACTCCTTTATTAGGTATGAACAGAATCCAGCATACCCCCCCCCAGAAAATTGCAAATATTCCTTTGATTTTTCACGGAAAATTCACTGAAGATAACAGCAATTTACGATAGATGAAAATATTCGTTTGATAATAATTCCTGTAGAATCAAGGCAAAACAGAAAAAATTGTAGTCAAAAGAAAATTCTCGAATCAATATAGAACATGTTGCTAAAAAGCAACGATGTTACTCAAACACGGGGATAACGTATAGAAGTACAGCTAGAAATTGCAGCACGGTACCCGCAAAGACAAAGACATGCCAGATTGCATGGTTATAAGGAATGCGTTCACAAAGATAAAAGATGACGCCTAAAGAATAGGCAACGCCGCCGGCAGCCAATAAAATCAAACCGCCCGTTGCAAGACTGGCGATTAATGGTTTGATGGCAAAGACCACAAGCCAGCCCATCGTTAAATACAAAGCGCAACTGATCCAATCGCTTTTCTTTAACAGAAAACTTTGCATCGTAACGCCGATAACGGCAATGGCCCACACGGCAGCGCAAAGAATGTAGCCCACAAGGCCTTCAAGCGTCACAAGACAAAAAGGCGTGTAGCTGCCCGCAATAAGCACAAAAATCATTGCGTGGTCTAAGAGCTGCAGGACCCGTTTGG
>DCTK01000017.1:17220-32196 GCA_002329575.1 Sutterella sp. UBA1442
CAGGACGGCGTCGCCTGAAAACTTAACCGAAAAAACAATGAGCAAAATGAGACCCGCGACGCTAGCCAGTGTCGCAAAACCGTGTGTGAGCGCGTTGGCTAATTCCTCGCGCGGCTGATAATAGAGAACGGTTTGTTCGCTCATGGGTTCGTTCCTCAGTCCCCCTATTGTATGACGGTCGCAACTGAGAAAGTTTTTCAATGACTGTGATTTGTGTGAACAATTACAACAGGAAGCGCTCCGGGGCTTCCCCTATTTCTCTTCTTTCGCAGGGGCAAAAGTTCAAGGGTTTCTTGAAGATGTTTACTCTGATTGGCGATGATTAGCCCCTGAAGAAAAGATGTAGCTCAAGCGTTCACTAAATTTAACTTGCGAGTTTAACTTCGTGCTGCTCGTCCCGGATTTCAAACGATGCAGGGCGATTCTAAAGTAAAAATTTAACTACCCGAAAATAAAAATTGAGCACCGTTTCCGATGCTCAATGTTTTCTGCGGCGACTGTTTTCAAGAGCCGACTTCAAAGAAAATCGGCCCTGAAATTCTCAGTCTTTATCGCGGTTGACGCAAAAAATTTTGATCGGGATTGACCAAAGTGAAGGACTTGGCGCGGCCTTCTAAATAGTCTTTGGATTGCGGGTTGGCAATAATCGTGGCCGGACGATTTTCAATCTTGCCTTCAAACAAAACCTTTTGACCGCCTACGATTGTGGTTACCGCCTTTTGCGTTGCCTTGTCGTAAATCGTAATGTCGGCATCTGCACCTTGACTGAAATGACCCTTATTTAAAAGGTTCAGGATTTGTGCCGGGCGCCATGCGGTCTTAAGCGCAAACTCTTCTTCGGTCACGGCACCCGTCTTCACAAAGCTCATACCGAGTTCCAAAATCACGTTTCTCGGAATGCAGCCGCCGTCCGTGCCTAAAGCATCCACCACAAAGGAGCCGTCGGGGCGTTTGGCCGATAACAACCAGGCGCGCGGCAGGAACGGGTTCACATTATCAAAAGAGGCACCGACGTCGCCTTTCATGCGACGGAATTCTTCAATGGCTTCCTCCCCTTCAATTAAGCTGGAGAGCCCGTCTTTTTCAACGATGACGCCGAGCGCTCTCATGCGAATCGATTTTTCTACGGATTCAATATCGGCACCGAGCCCGAGTCGGGCGAGGCAATTGCGCGTGACGCCCGATTTAGCCATCCCGTTTTCATCATAATTTAAACGCGTCCCGTTTCGCGGCGAGAGATAGCTTTCGCTGACGATGTTGGGATTATTGACAAGATATTCGATCGCAAGGCGCGTTTCGTTTTCAACCGAGTCAACCTTGCCGCGGCAATAAGCATTGATGTGAGCCAAATGTAAGAAGCGACCGTTTGCGAGGTCAACTNNCTTTCATGCCGATAATGTCAGAGCCCGTTTCGGTGGAGCCTGCGTGCCAGGCCACGTACACGCCGCGATCATGGCAGCGCTTGATAATACGGGCGCTCGCGTCGGGCGTGAGCGGATAGTGCCCGCCCAAGATCTTCACACCGTAGCCGCCCGTGGTGAGTACCCGATCGATAAAGGCGTCGATTGCGGCTTCGTTGGGGTTATTGCCCTCGATATTGGCGCCCGGCATAAAGGCCTGAGCAATCGCCACATTAATGCCGCAACCGGTTTTCTGAGCAATATCAACAATATAGTCAGTTTCGCCCGACATATCGAGCGCGGTCGTAACACCTGCTAAGGCTGCATTTTTAAACCCGAAGGGGTTAAGCCCCATATGAAGGTGCATGTCGATAATGCCCGGCTGCGCAATCATGCCGGGAAAGCGTAAGACTTCACGGGCTCCTGCTTCGCTTAAATCTTGGCCCACGCAGTCTATTTTGCCGCCTGCGATCGCAATGTCTGCCGTTTCGTTTCGGCCGTTTTTCGGATCAATAACGCGACAATCTTTAATAAGTAAATCCCACATGACGAGGTCTCCTTAGATCAAAATCCTCTTGATTATCAGTCTTGCGGAATTTGTTTTAAAGGCAATAAAGTCAACTCTAACTTGCAAAAATGCTAATATTGGATTTGCAAAAAGTGATCCCTTGTCGCAATTGTCGGGGGTTCTTATTGCAAACTTCACCAATACCCGATGACAAATGATCAAGTTATTAGGGTAATCACTAGGAGAGCAAGTATTATGGGTCGAGAGCAGGATCTTGGCGCATGGCGTTTGTTGGTCGAAACGGTCAAAGGCGGCAGTGTGAATGCGGCTTGCGAGCGACTGGATATGGAACCCTCCACAGCCAGCCGAATCATTAAGGCGCTTGAGCGCGATCTCGGGTTTGAGCTTTTTCAAAGAAGCAGCCGCCCCGTGCGTTTGACCTCCATGGGAGAAGTGGCCTACGAGCAAGCGCGCCATCTCGTTGAAGCGCATTCACGGATGATGGCCAAACTTTCTTCAGATCGAAATGAAATGGCCGGCATGATACGCGTCGCCACTTACGGCGGGATCGCAGCGCTTGAAGTCACGCCCCTTTTGGTGAAGTTTCAACAAATTTATGCCGACATTGAGTTTGATCTCGTCGAACTTTCCGCTCCCCCGCCGCAAGGTTTTGTCGACGGAGAAGGTAATAACGTCGACGTTATTATGGGTTATGGTGATCCCAACACCGATATTCCAGGTGTCAGAGCCTGGTACGTGGGCGACATGCCGTTTATTTCCTGCGCCTCCCCGGCTTACATTCGCCGATTCGGCATGCCGCACAGCCCCCAAGATTGTCTTAACCACGTCGGACTGACCTACAGTTCTGCCTTCAGACAACCCGCTCAGGAGCTTGTCAAAGCCGACAAACGGGCCCCTTTAAAGTGGAAGCGCACCATTGCGTTTCACTCGGTCTTGGCCATGAAAAGCGCCCTCATGATCGGCGCCGGCATTTCGGTTGATATGTCGCTTTATCACAATTGGCAGGAACTCAAAGAAGGCACCTTGGTGCCGGTCATAGACAGTTGGAGTGTACCGACCAAAGCCTGTTTTACGTTTGCGCAGGAGGATGCACTTCAGACCCGACGCATTGAAGTCTTTGTCGAATGGATGGCGCAACGGCAACGCGAGATGTTTGCCCGACTCTTTCAAAACGTCAAAGCTGTCGGCCTTTTGTAATTGATTACTGTAGACGCCTTATTGGTAATTACCCCAGTATCTTGAAAAACAATCAACCCGTTTTTGCAATTTTGCAACGGGTTGATTTTTTTATGAATCGTTTTAATTTCAATGAGTTAAGACGATTAGCTCGTCATTTATCTTTCAAATTCGTTTCCGAATGTCAATAAGTTGACGATTTGTCAACTCGATCTTAGCAGTCTTGACTTTGCATCACTTTACTTTTGTCAGAGAATAAATTCGACCACGAAAGGTCTTGGACGAAAAAGGAGTACAAATATGACTTTCGAGATTTGGTGTGCATGTGCCCTAATCGTTGTCGTCATTATCGGTTTGGCGAAACGAGTGGAAACGCGCATGTTACTCTTCTTAGTCGGTCTTGTCATGTGCATTATTGCCGGCAAGCCGCTCAGCGCTTTCCAGGCGTTTGTCAAAGGCATGACCAACCCGACATTGGTTCCGGCCATTTGTTCGGCAATGGGTTTTGCTGCTGCGGTAACCGCTTCGAAGTGCGATGAACACTTGGTGAAGGCCTTGGCTGCCCCTTTGAAGAAGTTGGGCGGTCTTTTGATCTTTGCCTGCACGGTGATCACCTTCTTGATTAACATCGCCATCATGTCGGCTGCCGGTACGGCTGCCACTGTTGGTGCTACTTTCATTCCGCTTTTGATTCGTGCCGGTATCCGCCCTGTGGGTGCAGCAGCTGCCGTTGCCGGTGGGACAATGTGCGGTCTTTTGATCAATCCAGGCTGTGCCCACGATATCTTTATTGCTAAAGCAGCCGGCATGGAACTTGTTTCTTTTGTTGGTTGGGCCACGCCCTATATCGTGGGCTTGTTCCTCATTTCCGCTGTCGGCCTTTCTGCCGCCTGCCTGCTCTACTACAAGGATCACAAGCCGACCGCTGAAGAATTGGCCGCTTTCGGTGACACCGCTGTCGAAGACTTCAAAGTCAATCCGATTAAAGCGATTGCTCCGTTGGTGCCGATGGTTGTCTTGATCGGTTCCGGTGTCTTCTTCCCCGACGTCAAGATCGATGTGGTCACTTCCATGATCATCGGTGTGATGTTCATTGCCCTCATTAACTTGAAGAACCCCGGTGAATTCTCCAAGGCCTTCTTCAAAGGCATGGGCGGCGGCTATGCACAAGTGATCGGTTTGATCATTGCCGCAGGCGTTTTCGTGGCCGGTCTTCAAGCCACGGGTACGGTTGCCGCTTTCATCGAAATGCTTAAAAACAGTAATGAAATCGCCCGTTGGGGTGCTTCGATCGGTCCGTTCCTCATGGCTATGGGTACGGGTTCCGGTGAAGCCGCTATTTGGGCCTTTAACCAAGCTGTGACCCCGTCGGCTCAGAGTTTCGGCATGTCCGTTGAAGGTTTGGGCTTGTTGGCTGCCTTGGCCGGTCAATTTGGTCGTACGGCCAGCCCCTTGGCCGGTGCCGTTATTATCGTCGCGGGTATTGCCAAGGTCTCGCCCATTGAAGTGTCTAAGCGCACGGTGGCCGGCATGTTCGTTGCCACGCTCGCTTCTGCTCTGATTCTTGTTTAATTGTTAACTCTAAAGGTAGTTAAAATGAAAGTCTCTCAATTAACATTGGCTGTTGCCGCTGCTGCCGTTGCTCTTCCTGCTATGGCTGCCCCTGAAGTTGAAATCTTCGGCTTCTTGGATCAAGGTTTTACCTATTTGGACGAATCGCTTTCCGTCGGTATGGGCGGCCCGAACAGCGCTACGCAACAAACGCTTACCAACGGCAAGTTAGCCCAAGGTAAACATAAGAGCAACTTCTCCTTGGGTACCGGCAACGTCAGCACGTTGGGTTTCCGCGCCAAAGAAGACATCACGGACGATTTGAGCGTCATGGCTCACATGGAAATGGGCTATTTGCTTGACTCCGGCGAATTCTACGGCGGCGGCTCCAAAATGTTTGAACGTGAATCTACGTTAAACGTGATTTCCAAGACCTACGGTCAATTGAAGATGGGTCGTATGCCTGCCATGTTGACGGGTTCGGGTACCACGGGTATCTTCAACAGCCGTGTCAACCCGTTCGGTGCCGGTTGGGGCAATATGACGGGCGGTTGGAAGTTTGCCGGTTCGTTGGCTGCAGCTCGTTACGATAACACGATCCACTATGCATCGCCTGACTTTAACGGTTGGAAGTTCTACGCCCAACACTCCTTGGGTTCCACCAAGGGTGACAATTTGGAAGGTAGCTCCGACGTCGATCGCTACAGCGCCATCGGTGTGACGAAGACGGGCGACCGCTACTTCTTGGCCGCTGCTGTGGACTGGCTCAAGATGGGTAGCCCCGATGACGGCAAAGATCCGACTTCGAAGAAGGACAGCTACAAGGCTTTGGTCGGCGGTAACTACCAGTTCGACGACTTCACGCTCTACGGTACCTTCCAATGGATGGAAAACATTCAATACATCGGCGGTTACTCCACGAAGCAATTTGCTCCGAAGGCCTCTGATGATCAAATTTCCAGCGGCTTTGACGCTTGGGCCGTGTCCACCGGTATCAATTACCCGGTCGGCGCCGGCACGATCAAGTTCTCCGTGGCATACGCTCAAGGTGAAAACCAAAACACCGATACGGACAACAAGTTTGAACGTATGAACGTCGGCTTGGGTTATGTTCATAACTTGAGCAAGCGTACGAGCCTTTACGGTATCACGGGCTACTTCTGGCAAGAAGCCGATTGGCAAGAAGGTCACATCCGTGCCAACGAAGTGATCGTCGGTATGATGCACCGCTTCTAATCCAATTCAATACGAGACGAGTGTCCGTCTGTCCCGCAAGCCCGGGCAGACGGGCCACTCTTCAAAACAAAACCATAATCAATTTTTTATAAGGATCCAGACCATGTTAGGCATGCAAATGGCTCAAGGAAATGACGGTTATTCGCAACGGTTAAAGACCTTTTTACAATCCGATGTCTGCGATTGGCTTTTTGCAATCAACGAAGCCAGTGTCGTTGCCAATACCCGTAACGGTTTGCTTGAAAAAGAAACCGCTCACGCCATCCGCAGTGCATTAAGTGAAATGCAAATGGAGTTGGCTCAAGACGGTGCCGTGCGACCGAAGCTCTACATTACGTTTGAACCGTTACTTTTAAAGAAGACCGGAATCGGTGCCAGCGTTTTGCACGTCGGCCGCTCAAGCCAAGATATTCTTGCCACAACGCAACAGGCGATCACCCGTCAAGCCGTTTTGACGGTTGCCGATGCCGTGATGGGTCTTGAAAACACGTTTATGGAATTGGCCCAAACGCAAGGCGATGCCGTTGTGCCCAATTACACGAACGGTGTTCAGGCGCAGCCTAACCGCTACGCTCACTACGTCTATGCCCAAGCTTATGTCTTCTTGCGCATTCTTGATCGCTTCAAGGCATTGATCAACCGCTATGACATCTGCCCGATGGGCGCCGGTGTCTTAAACGGCGGCGCCTGGCCCTTGGATACGGACTACATGGCCCGTGCACTCGGCTTTTCCGAAGATCCGCACAATGCCTACGATGTCGGTCAATTAACCTGCAACGATTTGCCGCTTGAATTGGCTCAAATCATCCAATCGGCAATGCTTTGGATTGTGACGTTCTTGCAAGACTTCACGGTGCAATATGCTCAAACGCGTCCTTGGGTGCTTTTGGATCGTTCGGGTTCGACCTATATTTCAAGCGCCATGCCGCAGAAGCGCAATCCGGGCATGATTAACGACTGCCGCCGTGACGCAGGCGTCGTCTTTAATGAAGCCGCCCACATCGCTCAACGCATGCACGGACTTCCCACCGGCATGTCTGACGTGCGCGACATGGATTTGTTTGTTGAATTGATCGTGGACGCCGTCCGCGTGATCGAAATCTTCACCGACATCGTGGCGCACTTAAAGATTAATCGCGAACGCGCCTTGGAAGAAATCAATGCAGATTGGAGCTGCACGCAGCACTTGGCCGACACGCTCATGCAAAAAGCAGGCATTGCTTTCCGAGCCGGCCACCACGCCGCAAGCGCTTGGGTCACCTTTGCTCGCGCCAATGTGAAGACGCCCGCTAACACGACCTACGCGGATATGTGTGAATTCTGGACGGGTTTTGTGAAGGAACATCCGGAATTGCCGCAAACCTTCCCCTTGTCTGAAGAAGACTTCAAGGCAACGCTGGATCCGGAATGCATTGTCGAAGCTCGTGCGACGGCAGGCGGCCCGCAAAAGGCAAGTCTTGACGCACAACGCGCTGAAATTCAAGGCCGCTTGGCTCGATTTGCCACGGAGTTTGATGCCGTTGCAACCCGCATCAGCCAAGCGCACGCCATGCGTCAAAAGGATTTAGCAGAACTTTAATGCCGATGCAGCTAAGCAGTTAAAGTCAGAATCGGTCCTTTCGGGCACTGAGCGATCAGTGCCCTTTTTTTATTTCTCGTGGCGTTTCCTTAAATTTTGCGCGATGTCGGCTAACGAAAGCCCTTCTTTTTTCAAGAGCACGAGCAAGTGGTACATGAGGTCGCTTGCCTCATCAATCGTTTCCCGACGGTCGTGTACCGTAGCTGCAAGCGCCGTCTCAAGCCCTTCCTCCCCGACTTTTTGCGCGATGCGTTTGGTGCCAGCGGCAAAAAGTCTCGCCGTATAGGATTTTTCGGGTGACATGAGGCTGTGCTCGGCAATGATGCGCTCGAGTTCCGAGAGAAAATTAAGCGAATGCTCTGCCTCGTTAAAGCAACTTTCGCAGCCGCGATGGCACGTGGGGCCGACCGGATCGGCAAGAATGAGGACGGCATCGCGATCGCAGTCTAAGCTCATGTCTTTTAAGATTAAAAAGTTGCTGCTTGTTTCGCCCTTGACCCACAGTCTACCTTTAGAGCGTGAGAAAAACGTGACTTTACCCGTCGCCGTCGTTTGCTCAAGAGCTTCTCGATTCATGTACCCGAGCATCAAAACACGGCCCGAAGTCGCGTTTTGCACAACAGCGGGAATGAGCCCCCCCGCCTTCTCAAAATCAATCGTATTAATATCAATGCTATTCATCGTGTAACCTTTCAAAATCTGTTCAAGCGTTTATCAAAGCCCTAGTCAAAGTCGGATCGCAATGCCCTTATCCTTGAGGTAACGCTTTAAGTCGTCCACTTCAATCATTCGTTTGTGAAAGACCGAGGCGGCCAAGGCGCCGTCCACATCAGCTTTGGCAAAGGCATCGTAGAAGTGCTCGCAGGCTCCGGCGCCGCCCGAGGCAATCAAAGGCACACGACAGAGCGCCCGCACTTTTTTCAGCTGCTCAATATCGTAGCCCGTGCGCACGCCGTCGCAATTCATCATATTGAGAACGATTTCGCCTGCGCCGCGCTTTTGAACTTCGACTACCCAATCGAGCGCCTTTTTCTCAGTCCTGCGCGTTTTTTTCTCGTCGCCCGTAAACTGATTGACCCAGTAGGTATCGGTTTCTTTTTCGTACCAGGAGTCAATGCCCACCACCACACACTGCACGCCGAATCGATCGGCCATGCGCTCGATCAAATCAGGATCGCTTAATGCGGGCGAATTAATGGAGATTTTGTCAGCGCCGTAGGCAAGGATCTTGGCTGCGTCATCGACCGTACGGATGCCGCCTGCGACACAAAACGGGATGTCGATTGTCTCGGCTACGCGTCGAACCCATTCTTTATCCACCGTGCGGGCGTCCGACGATGCCGTAATGTCGTAAAAGACCAATTCATCAATGCCTTCTTGGCTATAGCGACGGGCGAGTTCCACAATATCGCCCACCACTTCGTGGTTTCTGAACTGAACCCCTTTGACGACTTGACCGTCTTTAACGTCTAAACACGCAATGATTCGTTTGGCAAGCATCGAAGTGCCTCCTTTACCGTAAAGCGATTTTCCAATAACGCCCGGCCGACAATAATGCTGTCTAAGCCCAGCCCGGCGAGTGCACGAATGTCATCCAACGACCCGATTCCGCCTGAGGCAATAAAGCCGATTGCAGGATACTGACCGCAAAGTTTTCGGTAGAGCTCGGTGTTGGCGCCTTTAAGCATCCCGTCTCGGGCAATATCGGTACAAAGCACATACTGAAGGCCCAAAGGTGCGAACCGATCGATGACGTCTTCAATTCGAACGGAGCTCACCGACTGCCAGGCATCGGTTGCGACATATGCGTCTCCTTTTGAATCAAGCGAGACGTCAAGCGCCAACACAATTGTCTCTCCTCCGAAGCGCTTAAAAAGGGCTTTAACCGCTTCGGGCTTTTTGACGGCAAGCGACCCGATAACCACACGGGAGACGCCGGCATTTAAAAGCGCCTCGACATCAGACTCGCTTCGAATACCCCCGCCCACTTCAATAGTGACGTGAAGGGTTTTCACCAGCGACTCAATCAGGGCCGTCTGGCGTTTGGTTGTGTCTTTGGCACCCGTTAAATCCACGAGATGCAATTGCGTAGCGCCCTCTTTCACATACTCGCTTAAAACGTCGGCGGGCTTTACGGCAAAGTCCGTGCGCCTGTCGTAGTCGCCTTGTTGAAGCCGCACGACGGTGCCTTCGATCAGATCGACGGCAGGCAATAGTTTGGTCACTCTCATAGTGCGCCTTTCACAAAATTCATCAATAACTTGGCGCCGGCTCTGCCCGAGCGCTCGGGGTGAAACTGCACGCCGTAGAAGTTTTTGTAACAAACGGCAGCTGAAAACGCTTCGCCGTATTCGCAGGATGCAATCGTCATGGGATTCACAGGCGTTGCAAAACTGTGCACGAAGTAAAAGTATTCCCCGTTTAAACCCTCAAAAAGCCCCGCGGGCTCGGTGACAGTCACGTTGTTCCAGCCCATGTGAGGCAAAGTAAGGCCCCCCGTTTTCAGTTGCCTGACCGTGGCATCCATAACGCCTAAGGTTTGAACGCCGCCCGACTCTTTACTTGCAGCACCCAAAATTTGCATCCCGAGACAAATCCCCAAAACGGGCTGGGTGAGTGCACGCACGGTCTCGATCAGATTGCGCTCTTTGAGCATCGCCATAGCTGCACCGGCACTGCCCACCCCAGGCAAAAAGACGCGATCGGCAACTAAAATTCTTGATGCTTTAGTTGTCACGGTCACGGGCACACCAAGTCGCACGAGAGCGGCTTTCAATGACGTGAGGTTACAGCACCCCGTATCGATAATTACAATGTCATTGGCCATCAGAGCACTCCTTTGGATGTGGGCAATTGATTACCCGTAACACGCACGGCTTCTCTGAGAGAACGGCCGAAACACTTAAACAAACTTTCGGCAACATGATGATCATTTTGGCCGACAGACTTCATGTGAAGTGTGGCTTCAAGTTTCATGGCGAGTGAACGGAAAAAATGTTCGATCATTTCCGTGGACATGTCGCCAACCTTTCCNNTTTGCCTCATAGACAAAATATGGACGACCGGAGAGATCAAGCGCGCACTGAGCAAGCGTTTCATCCATCGGCAACATAAAGCCGAAACGGTTGATGCCGCGCTTATCGCCGAGTGCTTTTTTCAACGCTTCGCCCAACACGAGCCCGACGTCTTCGATGAGGTGATGATCATCGATACGAAGGTCACCTTGGGCGTTGACCTCAAGGCCAATACCCGCATGAACCGCAATCTGATCGAGCATGTGGTCAAAAAAGCCGACACCAGTGTTAATTTGACGGGCGTTTCCATCCAAATTCACGGTGATCGTTATAGTGGTCTCGGCCGTTTGACGGGTCACGGTTGCCACGCGATCGCGCAAAAGAGTGAGCAGTTGCTCCCCGATTTTCGTCCAACCCATTGATGCGCGGTTGTACTGAATCCCTTTGATCCCCATGTTGGCGGCTAATTGCAGGTCGGTTTGACGATCACCGATGACAAACGAACGATCCAGATCCAAGACACCTTCTTCAAGATAGGGCTTTACCAAGGCTGTTTTCGGTTTGCGGCACTCACAGTGATCATCGGGCTTATGCGGACAAATGAGAATGTCATTAAAGACCACGCCTTCGGAGGCAAGAATTCGCAATAAAAGCGTTTGCGGGCCGATAAAGTTTTCATAAGGAAAGCTCTCGGTGCCAAGTCCGTCTTGATTGCTGACCATTACCAAGGCGTAACCGGCCGCTTTAAGTGCATTAAGTGTCGTGACAACAGCCGGCTCAAGCTCAAATTTTTCAAAAGAATCAATTTGAAAATCCTCGGGCTCGGCAATCATCGTGCCGTCACGATCGATAAAAAGGATAGGACGTTTTGTATCAATCATTGTTGAGCTCCCGAACGAGTTCTTGCATCTNNCCGATTCGCAAAGCATCAACGATGTCGGGCTTGCGGATATAGATGTCTCGAGTTTGCAAGGCCGTGAAGATTTCTTCGGCAAATCGAGTTTTGACTAAGATAAAGTTCGTCGCGCTATCGTAAACCTCAGCAATTATGGGATTGTTGCGTAAGGCTTGCATTAAATAGGTACGATTAGCTTCAATGATTTGAACGCGCTTATTCATCTCGGCAATACCCGAAGCACTTAATGCTTGAGCAGCGACGACTTCCACGGGCACCGGCGTTGGATATGGTGCTATGACTCGGCGCAAAATGGAAATCAAACGCTTGTCTGCAAGCACAAATCCGCAACGAAGTCCGGCCAAAGCAAAGGCTTTTGAGAGCGTACGCACGATTGCCACATTATCGTATCTGTTAACAAAGTCAGCGCAGGACAATGCGCTCGCAAACTCAATATAAGCTTCATCAATGACTACAATGGCGCGACCCGCAACGGTTTTTACGACCGACTCAAGCGCCTGAGGCGTTACGGTTGATGTGAGCGGATTATTTGGATTGCATAAAAAGAGCACTTTAATGCTGGCATCGGCTGACAAGGCCGCATCAATTTGAGCTTCGTCAAACGCGCACTCAATCATCGGCACGCGAGCGATACCCACGTTAGCCGTTTGAGCACTGATCGCATACATTGCGTACGTTGGCGGACAAATCAGAATCTTGTCGCAGCCCGGGGTGCAGAAGGCTCGAACGAGTACCTCTATGGCCTCATCGCCGCCACGGCAGACGAGAACTTGGTCAGGGGTTAAGCCGGCATAGTCAGCGTACGCTTTTTTTAGAAGAGTCGATTGGGCTTGGGGATAACGGTTCATGTCCGATAACGCCACGGTCATCGGACAGTCCTGGGGGTACTCATTGGCATTTAAGCGCACGGCTGTTGAACCTTTGTCAAAGTCAGGCGACTCGTAAGGCTCAAGCTCAACGACTTGCTGGGCGATTAATTGATTAACGGACATACTTACTCCTTATTCTTTAATGCAGCCAAACGCAAGGTTACGGCATTTTTGTGTGCGCCTAAGCGTTCGGCGGCTGCCAAGCATTCAATGGCCGGCCCCAAGGTAAGAAGGCCTTCGGGACTGACTTCTTGAATGGTCATGCGGCGTTCAAAATCGGCCAACCCCAAACTTGAGTACGTTTTGGCGTAGCCATAGGTCGGAAGCACGTGATTGGTACCCGAAGCATAGTCACCGGCGCTTTCCGTAGACCAATCACCAACAAAGACAGATCCCGCGTTGCGAATACGAAGGGCTAATTCACGAGCGTTTTGAGTTTCAAGAATAATGTGTTCGGGTGCATAACGGTTAGCGATCTCGACACATTGGTCAATATCACGAGCCACAATTAAACGGCTAGCCGACAATGACTTCTCAGCAATGGCTTTGCGCGGCAACTTTTCAAGTTGAGCAGCTACGCAAGTATTGACTTTTTGAGCAAACGCTTCGCAGTCGGTGACCAAAATCACTTGCGAGTCTGGGCCGTGCTCGGCTTGAGAAAGAAGATCAGCGGCAACGAAATCAGCGTTAGCGCGAGCATCAGCAATAACGAGAACTTCCGAGGGGCCGGCTGGCATGTCAATGGCCGCACCTTGAGCCGCTTGACTCACCTGACGCTTTGCTTCGGTGACAAACGCATTACCTGGCCCGAAAATTTTATCGACTTTAGGCACGGACTGGGTACCGAAAGCCATAGCTGCCACGGCTTGTGCGCCGCCCGAAAGGTAGATATCTGTGACTCCGCAAACTTTTGCCGTGTAGAGAATTTCATCGGCCGCAGGAGGAGGTGTCATCAAAATAATGCGACGACAACCGGCAATTTTTGCAGGAATGGCAAGCATCATCACAGTGGAGAAAAGCGGTGCTGTGCCTCCGGGCACATAAAGGCCGACAGAGTCAATGGCGTGCGTGACTTGCTGGCAGGTAATGCCGGGCATCGTCTCAACCACCACAGGTGCTAACTTTTCAGCACTGTGGAATTTTTCAATATTTGCCACGGCCTGTGCAATCGATGCTTTGAATTCATCGCTTAAGCGATCACCGGCGGCGTTAATGTCATCCTCAGAGATACGAATAGCCGCTAAGTTTGTTTTATCAAATTTAGCAGCATAAAAACGCAACGCTTCATCACCCTTGGCTTTGACTTCGTCAATAATCCCTTTAACGATGCGCTCGATTTCGGCACCGGCGGCTACGGCTGGACGCATTAAGAGGGCTTCTTGCTCTTTTTCACTACAGACATTCCAATCAACGGGATTCATCATGATTCATACTCCTAGCTAAAATTTTCTCTTATTTCAACATCTTTTCAATCGGCAGAACCAAAATGGAGCTTGCCCCCAGAGCTTTGAGCTTTTCCATCGTTTCCCAGAATAGTGTTTCGCGACTGACCATGTGCATGACGACTTTCGTATCATCACCAGCCATCGGCAATAACGTCGGGTGTTCGCAACCTGGCAACAATTTCGAAATAGCTTCAAGCTTATCTTTGGGAGCGTGCAACATGATGTACTTGGACTCACGGGCTTCGATCATGCCTTCAATACGTGCTAAAAGCGTATCGACGAGTTTTCGCTTAAATGGCTCAAGTTCGGTGCTGCGTTCAATTAAGCAAGCCTTAGATTCAAAAATCGTTTGTACCGCTTTAAGCCCATTGGCTTCAAGTGTTTGACCGGTGGATACTTGGTCGCAAATGGCATCGGCAAGACCGGCACGAGGAGCGATTTCGACCGAACCCGTTAACAGACAAGTGTTAAAGGGTAGATTTTGCATTTGCATCCATTGCTTTAACAATTGTGGGAAAGACGTTGCGATGCGTTTATTGGCAAGCGTCTGAGGACCTTCGTAGTTAATGTCTTCCGGCAAGGCAATACAAAGGCGACAGCTTCCGAAATCAAGGCGCTTGAGCACCTCATAATTGCTTGCCATGCCGGCTTGGGCGCGAGCTAAGCGCGTTTCTTCCAATACACCTTCGCCGACGATACCTAAGTCGACCACTTCATCCATTACTAGACCCGGAATATCGTCGTCACGCACCAGAAGAATCTCAACGGGCATATTCTCCGCCAACAAAATCAAGCGCTGGTTACGCTGACGAATCTTCATGCCGCAGCCGGAAAAAAGCGCAAAGGAGTCATCGGCAAGGCGCCCTGACTTTTGAATGGCAATTCTTAAACGAGTATTGTCCGACATTGTGTTTATCCTTTTCAGTATTACAGTTAAAACCGATCGTTTTTGATCAATGTCGGAAGTAGCCTTAGCGGGTAATAAAAAACCCCCGAGCTTTTGCCGGAGGTTTTAAACGTTTTTGAAGTGCTTCGTCATTCTCCGGAAAAAGCTCTTTGGCTGTCTTCCGGCGCACAACTCACTTCCGCCGCAAGACTAGCCGGGCGGATGGTGATGACGACGCGCAAAATCAAAAACATTCATTTTTTCTTTCCTTAGAGAGGAACTGTCATTTATTGTAGGCCTTCTTTTTTAAAGCACAATAACACAATTGCCTTAGATACTGCGTCAAATTTGTTGAAGCTCCCCCGTTTGAAACCG
>DCTK01000021.1 GCA_002329575.1 Sutterella sp. UBA1442
CAACTTTTTATATTCCATCTTGGATGCCAATAGCATCAAGGGTAGCGACAAGACGGTTACGATCCACGCGTAAACCGTGATGATGAGACCGGCTTGCGCTTCCGTGATTTGAAAATCACGAGCAATATCGGTTAAAAGACCAATTGGAATGAATTCCGATGTATTAAAAATAAAAGCCGAGAGGGTCAGGNNCCGATTACCGGAGCCCAGCTTCTGAGTCCTTGAATATTTTGCGACATAGGGAGGCCGCATCCTTTCTTTTTCAATTTGATGATATTTTTTCTTGATTGCGATTATATGGCTGTCAAAAAAGCATTCAATGACAGTTTGCAACAACCTAGGCATTGTTACTGAGCCGACATAGGCCATTGTTTGAAAGTAAACAAACTCAGTCCAAATTCTTGCTATTTGTTTGGATTTATTGGATAATTCCAAACTCTTGTCGGAACGTGGGGTTGCATGCCGGCGGTAAGACCTTTATTGAAAGGCACGCTCGCAAGGCACTCAGGGCGGCCGATGTTATGACATTAGGAAATACAACAAATGAAACAAGGTATTCACCCCGAATATCGCGACGTGGCCTTCTGCGACTTGTCCATCAACAAGACGTTCATCATCAAGTCCACCGCTCAAACGAAAGAAACCGTTGAAATTGACGGCGTGACCTATCCGCTCGTGAAGTTGGATACGTCCTCTGAAAGCCATCCCTTCTACACGGGCGCTCAAACGCGTATCGTAGAAGCCGGCCGTGTGGAAAAATTCCGCGCCAAGTACGCCAATCTCAACAAGAAGGCCTAATGGCCTCGCGTCCCATACGGGCGCCATTGACCCTCGGTCAAAAAAGGGGCAGTTCCCGTGCGAACTGCCCTCTTTTCGTTAAAATAGCTTCGTTAAATTCGTTGTTTTTATCGTATGTTTGAAGAACGCCCCTCACCGATCGTTGCCCCTGCTGCCACTGCCGACAAACTGCCGCGCATGGCGCTTTTGGCATTGCTCGTCATTTACATCATTCCGGGGCTTTTATCGCGTGACTTTTGGAGCTCTCACGAACTCGAAAGCTTTGCGGTTATTTCAAGCATGCTCTCGGGCGGCATTATCGATTGGTTGCTGCCTCACATCGATGGTGTTGAATACGTCAAAAACGGCCCCTTATCCATGTGGATAGGCGCCATTTTTGCCAAACTGTTCGGCTGGCTCTTTGGAGCTGACTCCGCAAGCCGCCTCAGCGTTCTTTTCTGGTTTGCCATCGCAACGTCGAGCATCTGGTACGGCACATGGTATGTGGCTCGCCGAGCTGAAGCTCAACCCGTGGTTTTAGCCTTCGGTGGTGAAGCCTCTCCTCGAGACTACGGACGCGTGATCGCTGACGCCGCTCTATTAATGTTTGTGGGGACGTTCGGTCTTTTCGTTCCCATTCGCCAGTTGTACGTCGACATGGCACTTTTGGCCATTGTCGCGCTCTTTTACTTTTCGCTCACCTGGACATTCCGCCGGCCGCAATTAGGTCCCCTGTTAACCGGGGCCTGTGCTGGCGCCGCGGTACTTTGCGCTGATCTTTTCACGGGCGTCATCATGCTTGTGATTGCGCTTTTACTACATGCTCGAGTGCATGCGTACGATACGCCCTTTATCAGTCGCAGCACCCTGATCATCGTGTCTGCTTCGGCCGTGTTTTTTGTCTGGCCTGTTGTGACGGTGGGCTTTGCCATTGAAACGATTGATGCTTGGTTTGCCCTGTGGTGGGAAACGCAATTGGCCGTTTTCGGCCTGATGCGTGCTCGGGAAGCCACATGGGCCATTGAAAACTTCATCTGGTTCTTGTGGCCTGTGTGGCCCTTTGCCCTTTTGTCGATTTACGCCTTCCGTAAACAAATCGGCCGCACGCACATCAAAATTGCTCTTTGGACCTTTGCCGGCTTTTTACTTCTGTCGACTGCGGGCAACGTGACCGGGGAGCGCTATCTCACACTATTGACGCCGGGCTTATGCGTGTTGGCAGCCTTTGGGCTTATGTCCACCCGCCGCTCCTGGGCCAATATGCTCGACTGGTTCAGTGCCACGGTCTTTACTCTTGCACTCTTGACGATCTGGGGCTACTTCATTGCCTGGTTAACGGGTTTCCCGCCCAAGATGCAAAAGTCTATTTTTAACTTGGCTCCGGGTGTAGATCCGAGTTTGCACGGTTTGCTTTTCGTGTTGTGCTTTGTGACATTCTTAGCCTGGATGGCACTTGTGCTTTGGCGTATGAATCGCTCTCAGGTAATGGCTTGGAAAGGCCCGTGGTTGGCCGCTGCCGGTGTGACGGCTTTAAGTATTACCACTGTCTACCTGTTTGAGCCTGCTATTGACAACGCTCGAAGCTTTGTCCCCGTTGCGCAAAGCGCCCAAGCAGAATTTTCTGCCCTAGCTTCGAAAGGTCAATGTTTATCGACAACAACGCTTACGCCTGTGCAAAAGATGACCTTTAAGCACTACGGTTTGGCATTAAGCGATAAAAACAATTGTCGTTGGCATTTTGAAGCTCAGCGTGCATTAGAAGATTCAGTACCAGAACACCGCATTGCAGGCACCTACTCACGCCCGCGTGACGGTAATCGTTTTATTTTGATTAAACCCGAATAATTTGATTGTTTTAGTAGCTTTATGACGCATCCAGCCCCTCAAAGACTGACGCCGCCTGATATCTCATTGCGCGCCATCACTAAGTTGGCGAGCCCAATTTTTATTGCCAACGTTGCTATCGTTGGCGGCGGTACGGTCGATACCATTATGGCAGGTCACCTTGGCGCCGATCACTTGGCGGCCATTGCTGTGGGTTTGGCCTCTGTCATCATGGTTTTTATGGGTCTGGTTGGTATTTTGCAAGGGATGAGCCCGCTTGCAGGTCACCATTTCGGAGGTCGTCGTTACGAAAAAATTGGGTTTGAGCTTTCGCAATGCTTGTGGTTAGCCGCGTTCTTATCAATTATCGGTATTGCGCTGATGTGCTGGACCGATCTCTGGATGGAGCTCTCGCAAGCGCAAGGCGAAGTCCGCCGCATGGCAACCGAATACATTTTGATCAGTGCACTCGGTCTGCCACCGTCTCTTTTCGGTCGCGCTTTCGTTTCATTAAACGCCGCCGTGTCTCGTCCCAAAGTGACGATGTATGTATCCTTGGCCAACTTGGCCCTAAAGGTCCCCTTAAACGCTGTCTTTATGTACGGATGGTTAGGCTTTGAACCGATGGGTGGAGCTGGTGCAGCCGTCTCCTCAATGATCTTGAGCTGGATAGCCTTATTCGCCTACATCATTATTTGGAAAAAAGACAGCTACTACGACAAGATGCGTTGTAGCCGATTCTACGGCCCGCAATTGCGAGCAATGTGGGAACAATTGAAAATCGGCGTACCGATCGGCTTATCGACCTTTTTCGAAGTGAGCTCCTTTACGCTGATGGCTATTTTCATTTCACGCTTTGGTCCCGTCGACGTCTCCGCTCACCAAATCGTGGCCAATGTCACTTCACTTTGCTACATGATTGCGCTCTCAATTGGCATTGCATGCACTGTTCTCGTGTCCCAATGCTTGGGAGCCGGTTACGCAGAAGTTGCCGAAAAGGCTACTCGCCGTTGCTTGATTTTAGCCACAAGCCTTGCATTGATCGTGGCCTTTTCACTGTATTTCGGCCGAGGCGCCATTCTTGCTCTCTACACATCTGATGAAACCGTGATCAAGATTGCCTATTCATTGATTCTTTTCGGTGTCTTTTATCACGTTTTCGATGCTCTGCAATGCGTAGGCGCCTTCGCACTTCGAGGCTATCGTGTCACCTTCTGGCCGATGGTCATCTACGGTGTACTTTTATGGTGCGTGGGGCTTTTCGGCGGCTACTACATGGCTTTCTACGGAGGCCCCTTCGGACGCCCCTTGCAGGCTTACGGCTTCTGGGGCATGACCGCAACAGGGCTCTTTCTTGCCGGTTCTTGTCTGGCTACAATGGCACTTTTTGTTGCTCGTGTCAAAACCAAAGAGTCTCTAGCGTAACAATTATGTGAGCATGCGTTACATAATTGTGGCTCTTTGCCCGCGTATGCTCATATTGCGCTACCATAATTCCTAGATCAGCTTCGTTTTTTCTAGGAGATCGGCCAATGAGCATTCAACAAAATTTAATTGCCGGCGTCTGTATCGCTATCGGCATCGCATCCTCCGGCCTGGCTGTTAAAGCCGGTATTGATCACTTTGTCGATCGTGACCGCGTGGTAACAGTCAAAGGTCTTGCCGAACGAACTGTGGACGCAGACTATGTCATTTGGCCCGTCACGTTCCGTGTCTCCGGCAATGATTTAACGAGTCTTTATCAACGTGCACAAGCCCAAAGTGCAGAAATTCGTGAATACCTTGTCTCTCAAGGCATTAAAGCCGAAGACATCTCCTTGGGCACACCCAATGTGAGCGACTTGCACGCAGACTTTTACGGCGCCAATTTGCCGCCGGAACGTTATCGAGTCATCGGAACCGTCTCTGTGGCAACCTCGGACGTGAACGCGGTTCGCAAGGCCATGGTCAATCAAACGGATCTCTTACAAAAGGGAGTTTTGGTTCAAGAGAGCTATCGCACCCAATTTAGCTTTAACGGTTTAAACGCCATTAAGCCTGCGATGATTGAAGAGGCAACGAAAAACGCTCGCGCCAGTGCTCAAAAGTTTGCCGAAGATAGCGACAGCACGTTAGGCAAAATCCGCCGTGCTTCTCAAGGTCAATTTGTAATCTATGACCGCGACAGCAACACGCCTTACATTAAGCGCGTTCGTGTTGTGACCACGGTTGAGTACTATCTCAAAGACTAAGCAAAAAAGATTTCCCTAACAAAAAGAGCGCCGCGGCGCTCTTTTTGGTTTCGGTCGATCTCTGAGGCGATTTTAGCGATAGTCGACAATCGCTTGAGTCAGCACCTTAACACCGGCTAAAAAGTCTTCCATTTTCATTGCTTCTCGCCAGTTGTGAGAACCGTTCTGATTGGCCACAAACACCATGGCCATCGGCACACCGGCCAGTCCCACATCACCGGCATCATGCCCAGCCCCTGATGGCATTTTGATAGCAGGGACATCGGNNCTTTTTCAGCTGACTTGACCAAATGTTCGACGAGACCGCTATCACTAACAGAAGGTTCGATGTAGAAAACGGGATCGAACTCAAACTTCACACCGTGCTCGACCTCAATCTTTCGGCACTCGTCTAAAAAGAGCGCATAAAACGCATCGCGTGTTTTAACGCTAAGCGTTCGAATATCCATCGAGAAGGTAACTTCACCCGCAATGATGTTAAAGCGTTGGGAGTCCGGTGTCTTAATGACGCCATTGGTGTAAACCAAATCATGGCCTTGGGCAAGCCACGCGGTCCACGCTTCATACATGCGATTAAACAATCGGGCTGTGGCCATCACAGCATCGTGTCGGAATTCAAAATCAACAGCGCCTGAGTGAGCCGTTTCTCCAATGCACCGAACAACACGATGAATGGCATTGCCACGAATGCCTGTGACCACACCGACACGAACCTCTGAGGCATCTAATCGAGGTCCTTGCTCGATGTGCAATTCCAAATAAGCCGCCATTTTGTCGGTGTCCAAGTAACGCTTCCCTTGCACTAACGCATCAGGATCAATCCCACAGTCAATCATGCACTCACGCACCGTACGACCGTCTTTTCGTTGACTGTGTCCGATATCTTTTTCGCTGAGTGTTCCCAACACAGCTTTTGAACCAATAAGGCCCACTTCTTCAGAACGCCAGCAAACAACGCGAATGTCTTGCTCGGGCTCAATGCCTGCATCACGCATATATTTCACGGCACAAAGTGCAGCCACAATGCCGGCTAAGCCATCGAAGTTTCCGCCTTCAGGAACACTATCGGGATGGCTACCCGAAACAAGAACCGGCAAAGAACGGTCTTTACCCGCCATCGTCATCCAGAGATTGCCGGCAATATCGCGCTCAATTTCCAATCCAAGCGATTCACCGATACCTTGCAAATAATCCATCACTGCGGATTCTTCCTTGCTATAGGCCAGGCGAGAAACACCACGTTCGCCTGCGCTCATTGCGCGCACATCATCAAAAATCTTTTGGGAAAATTCAGAAAAATCGGTGTCGTGAAAAGATTGCATAGTTGACTCCTAAAGACATGTATTCCATTGTATCGTCAGGAGTTTGGGCAACAAGAAAAAGATTTCGCCCGGCTACGGCACTTAGCCTACACCGAGCGAAGATTAAGAGATGTTCTCAAAAGCTTAGATACCTTGGATGAATGGTTTGATCCCAAAGGCGTTGAAGCGTGTGAGCAAAAGTCCATTTTGATGCTCTTTGCCATTGCAGGCATTTCGGGGAAATCTGACCCACTGCCCCTATGACAATTCTCTGACAAACGCGGCCTTGAAAGTTTCCTCTCAAGGCCGTGTTTCTATGTGAGATTAACTCTCCTGATTACTTCAAACCGCTATCCATCCAACTCGGACGAGCCGCTTCGAATCGCGCAATGTCTTCTTCGTGTTTAAGCGTCAGATCAATGGCATCCAACCCTTCTAAGATGCAATGGCGACGGAATTCGTCCAACGTGAAGTGATAGCACTTCTCGCCCACCGTCACCGTATCGGTTTCAAGATTCACGTCGATTTTCCCGCCGGGATTGGCACCCAACCACTCAAAGATCTCTTCAATTTCTTCAGGGGTTAACTTCACGAGTAGCAACCCGTTGCGAAGCGAGTTATTGTAGAAAATATCGGCAAAAGATGATGCAATCACGGCTCGAATCCCGTAATCCAAGAGTGCCCATGGGGCGTGTTCACGACTTGAACCGTTACCGAAATTGTCTCGTGCCACGATAAAAGCTGCATCCTTATAGTCCGCACGATTGAGCACAAAGTCAGGATTGGGTTGCGTTTCAGCGGCATCCAAATACCGCCATCCGTGAAAGAGGTGCTTGCCGAAACCTTTACGGTCGACCGCCAACAAAAACTGTTTCGGAATAATCTGATCGGTGTCGATATTAGACATATCCATCGGCGCGGCTACTGCGACCATTTGCGTAAATTTTTGCATGGCTTAGATTCCTTCTAGAGTGAGTTCACGCACGTCACAAATTTGTCCGGCAACCGCAGCAGCGGCGGCCATGGCAGGACTCATCAAATGCGTAATTGAGCCGCGACCTTGTCGGCCGATAAAGTTACGATTGGAGGTAGAGGCCACGCGGTCTCCGACACCAGCCAAATCATCGTTCATCCCCAGACACATTGAGCAACCCGGCAGACGCCATTCAAAACCGGCCTCTTTAAAAATCTGATCGATGCCCATGGCTTCAGCTTGTGCTTTAACACGAGCCGAGCCCGGCACTGCCAAAGCTCGAACGCCCGGGGCTACCTTTTTGCCTTTGAGCACCTTGGCGGCTTCCTGGAAGTCTTCCAATCGGCCGTTCGTGCACGAGCCGATAAAGAAAACATTTACCGGAGTGCCGAGAATCGT
>DCTK01000062.1:0-3417 GCA_002329575.1 Sutterella sp. UBA1442
ATACGGCTATCAACGTGTCAAATTGCGCAATGAGCGTGCCATGGCTCGCTATCGTGCAAAAGTAGAATTTGAAGCTCCGCCCTACTATGCGGCTTTTCTTGCCATGGACGCCCGAACGGCTGCCATGGTTAATGCCCGTCTGCCTCGCCTGACTCGCGTCTGGGGCACCAGTCTCATCAATCCCGGAGACACCACACAAAGCTTTATCGCTTCGTTGACCTATGACCTTCAAAATACGGGTTTTGTAGATGCTCCTCTTGTCATCGATGTTAATCGGCAGGACTTCAAAGCTATCTACGGCGTTGATATGCCTCAAAACATCATTGAGCGTCGTTTATTCGCATTCGGTGTAGATGCTTACCGTTTAGCAAATCAGTGGATGCATTGGAAACCCGAATTTGCTGTCAATGGTGCCACAGGGCAATTGTCCTTTAATCAGGCCCTGACTGGTGACGTTCAACGCCAAGCTCAACCGGCAATGATTCGATCCGGTTACGTGCAACGAAGCACTCCGGAAGACATGGCGCGAGCAATTGCCCGTCCCCAATAAACTGAGTAATTAAGTTCATGCCCACACTTGTTACGCTCCAAAGCGCAGAGCTTGCTTTCGGCGACCAACCCCTATTGGACGCCGCAGACTTAACCGTCTCAAATGACGAGCGCATCGGAATTATCGGCCGAAACGGCACGGGCAAAAGCTCGTTATTACGAGTGATTGCCGGCGTTGACAAACTCGATGACGGCTCCCTGATAGCAATGGATGCTTTAAACATTGCCTACGTTGAGCAAGAACCCTTTTTACCCGACGCGCCGACCTGCAAAGACTCGTTAGTAGCTCGTGGCAAGCTTGATCTCATTGTCGACGAACGAGAAAAATGGCGCCAACTGGCTCGTCTAGAAGAGTATCTTCATCGATTTAAATTGGATCCGGACAAGCCTCTTGATAAGGCCTCAGGAGGGGAACGCAAACGTGCAGCATTGGCGTTGGCATTTGCTCAGAGTCCCGAGTTAATGCTACTTGATGAACCGACCAATCACTTAGACATTGAAGGCATTCTGATTTTAGAAGAGCTGGTTTTATCAGAATGCAAAGGTTCAAAGTCCCTCATGGTGATTACACACGATCGCATGTTTTTNNAAAGCCTACGAACAACGTAAAGAACAAGAGCTTTACGCTGAAGAGGTCGAACGTCGAAAATTCGACAAATTCTGGGCTCAGGAAGAAGTTTGGATTCGTAAAGGTATTGAAGCACGCCGCACTCGAAATGAGGGTCGCGTTAGACGGCTTGAACGCTTGCGTGAAGAGCGAGCTGCACGTCGTGATCGACTCGGTCAAATCAATCTCAATATTGATGCCGGCATGAAAAGCGGCAAGATTGTTGCTGAACTGGAAGATATCTCTTTATCCTTCGGTGACAAACGCATCGTTAAGAATCTCAATTTCCGCTTGCTTCGTGGGGACCGATTAGGCTTAATCGGCAAAAATGGTGTTGGTAAAAGTACTCTGATCTCACTTATTTTGGGCAAGCTTGCACCTGACACGGGGACCGTTAAGCTCGGTACCAATTTACAGATTGCTTACTTCGATCAATTGCGTGCACAACTCAATCCTGCACTGACAGTAGCAGAAACTGTATCTCCTGGTAGTGAATGGATCGAGGTCGGCGGCACTAAAAAACATATCATGGCCTACTTGGGTGATTTCTTATTCCCGCCTCGTAGAGCCAATGTGCCCGTCTCTAACCTCTCTGGCGGTGAGAGAAACCGTCTTCTTTTAGCCAAACTATTTGCGTTACCTGCCAATCTGTTGGTACTTGATGAACCGACCAACGACTTGGATATTAATTCGTTGGAATTACTCGAACAAACTCTCCAAAACTATCCGGGCACACTTATTCTCGTGAGCCACGATCGACAATTTTTAGATAACGTTGTCACCGAAGTTTTGGCCCCTGAAGGGGATGGACTTTGGCGAGAGTACGTTGGAGGATATTCCGACTGGCTTCGTTATCGTCCAGCTCCGCAAGAAGAGAAAAAGACCGCAGTGGTAACGCCAAAACCGTCTGCTCGAAAGCCGCGCCAAGAAAAGCTCAAACTTTCCTTCAAAGAAAATCGAGAGCTTGAGACCCTACCCGAGCAGATCATGCAATGGGAAGCAGAGCACGAAGAGGGTATTGCTGCAATCAGCGCTCCTGACTACTACACATCCCACACTCCCTTGGAAATTAAAGCGGATGCGGACAAACTTCAGGAACTTGAGGATAACATTGCAAAAGGTTATGCGCGCTGGGAAGAGCTTGAGGCTAAAAAAGCCCTTATCGAATCTTCAAAATGAGAGTCTTTCTCATTTAAAATAACTATTAATTTCCATTTTTTGATAGAGAAAATCTATCAATCCCCTGATTTTATTGGCATTTGAAAGAATTCTCCGATAAGATCACGCTTCATTTGATAATAATTCTTATTTTCATAGCGTGAGACTTATCAATGCTCCAAAACAATCCGCCCCCGAAAAGTTTTGAAGATGGACAAAAAATGATGACTGGCGGCATGCACATGCCAGTTGAAAACCTGTTGAAGTTCCAGGCGAACATTTCTGACAATCCCTTGCGAGATGCTTTCGACAGTAAAGTAACGGTCCATCCTCACACTGGCGGTCGTCCTCTCTTAGGCGAAGAAGCCCGTAAAGTCATCGAATCTCAGTATGACAAGGCACGTAGTGGCACCGGATTAGCTTATCTTCATATCCCGTTTTGCGAAACTCGCTGTCTTTATTGTCTTTTTTATCAAAATCCGCTTCGCGAAGGAGCGAGTAAACGCTATACCGATCTTCTAATCAAGGAACTGCAACTTTGGGCAGATCGAGCCGCACAACAAACGGCCCCCATTCATGCGGTCTATTTCGGCGGCGGCACGCCGACAGCACTTGAAGCTGATGACATCTATCGACTCGTCACTGCCGTCAAAACCTATTTGCCTCTTGCCAATGATTGTGAAATTACACTTGAAGGTCGCATTCATCACTTTCCAGAAGAAAAAATGGAGAGCGCTTTCAAAGCGGGCGTCAACCGAGTTTCATTGGGCGTGCAAACTTTTAACGCCCATGTTCGCCAAACGATGCGCCGAGTGGATGATCGCGACACGATGATTGCCGCTATCGAAAAGCTCGTTTCATATGATCAAGCATCCATCGTCTGTGATCTTATTTACGGCTTCCCCTATCAAGACATGGCAGTTTGGGAAGATGACGTTAAAACAGCTTCTGAATTGCCACTGGACGGTGTGGATTGCTATCAACTCAACGTTTTTGAAAAATCTCCGCTAGGTAAATTCATCGCCAACGGCAAACTCCCTGCAGGAGCCGACAAAGCCATGCGCTCCGAAATGTTTGCCCGCTCCATTGAAATTCTCTCGCAA
>DCTK01000062.1:3530-5688 GCA_002329575.1 Sutterella sp. UBA1442
CTCGATGAGTGGGAAAAACAAATCCAAGAAGGCATCAAACCGATTGCCTTTGCAACCGCTCCTACGGCCAATTGGCACGCGCTTCGCACAATTTCTTCCGAAATGGAATTAGGTCGAATTAACATGCAAGCACTCGGCCGACACTTTGATCTTCCCTTGGCCGAACTTTCAAAAGACGTGTTCGATCAGTGGACTGAAGCTGGGCTTCTTACGCCTCAAGGTCCTTGGCATGTACAGACAGTCGCCGGTCAATTCTGGCACGTCACGATGTCGCAATTACTCATGAACGTGTTGGGATTCCGACTTAAGCATGAGAACGCTGCAAAGTTTTTTTAACACAAGAGAAAAGCTAATAACTGTTTCTCACTTACTATCATGAAACGACAAGTTCATTTCAATAAAACGGCTCTTGCTGCCGCCCTCTCTTTGAGCTTTTGTGCATTTGCCGCACAAGCTGCTGAAACGTACAAAAGCGAAGACGTTGTTGTAACAGCTTCTCGTGTTGAACAACAATTAGCCGATGTCAACATGAGTGTTTCGGTGATCACTAGCGAACAAATTCAACAAGACGCCGGGGCTACAACCATTGCAGACCTCTTGGAAAGCACCGTTCCCGGCATTCGTGTGAATAACGATGGTGGTCAAGGTATTGACCGTATCAAGATTCGTGGTGAAAACTCCTTCCGTACGGTTGTCATGATTGACGGTCAACGCATTTCGGAACAAAAGTCGATGTCGGGCGTTCCCCTTCTCATTGATCCGTCTCAAGTTGAACGTATTGAGGTGATCCGCGGCCCTGCCTCAGTTTTGTATGGTTCCGACGCAATCGGTGGCGCCATTAACATCATTACGAAAAAAGGTGGTACCAAACCCATCGAAGGTTCCGTGTCCATCGGCTTTAACTCATCGAACAACGGCAAAGATGGTTCGGCTCAGATTTATGGTGGAACAAATGGTTGGAAATACCGTATTGGCGCAGCTGCTTCTGCAAATGACAACTTAGATACCCCACTGGGTGAAATGCCCAACACAGACTCGAAAACTAAGTCTGCCAATGCTTTTTTATCTTATGACATCGACCCCAATAAAACTGTAGGTGTGAGTTTCAATTACCACGACTTGGAATTCATGTCCGCTGACTATACATCACCAGGATTTTATGTCGATGTACCCGAATGGGAACGAATGCGCGGAGCTGCTTTTGCCGAGTTTAAAAATATTTCCGAAAATTTTGTTCGATTGCGCCTAGATACGGCAATAGAAAGCAATAAAAAACAAATGCAAAATCATGTCGTCATGTTTGGACCTTACATGCTCGATAACTTTGCAGACAATAAACTCACAACCTCGAGTTTTAATGCTCAAACAGACTGGCAAATCGGCAATGCACACTATTTGATTGCTGGTTATGAGTTCAGCCACGATAATCTCGAAGCAAAAAGTGAAGCTGTTGGGAAGGTTCCAAGTATTGTTCCAGGTGTAGGTATGGTCCCGACCTCATACAATAAAGCCGAAAAATATGATGGGTATCAAATGCGCCACGCAGTTTTTGCCACCATGGAAACAACACTAGCAGAGGATTGGGTTTTTAATTACGGTGCTCGTTATACCTGGATATCGAACGATATTGATATTCACAACGAATTAGCAGGAATAAAAGATCACCGAGATGGTAACGACGGTAAAGTTGTTTTTAACGTCGGAGCTAGTTACAAAGGCTTTGAAAATTTAGCCCTGCGCGCTAACTGGTCTCAAGGTTACCGTTACCCATTGCTACAAGAACTCTACATTGACACATCAATGGGTTCTATGGGGACAACTTACGCCAATCCCGATCTTAAACCAGAAACTTCCGATAATTTTGAAATCGGTGCTCGTTACAGTAGTGGAATCATTCAAGTTGACGCCGCAATTTTCTATAGTGATGCCGATGACTACATCACCACTGTCGCCATTGACGAAAACAACAGCCGATACACAAACGTTGGTAAAGCAAAAACCATCGGCTTTGAACTTGACGCTGGCGTTCAATTGGGTGACTTTGAGCCCTACACCGTCTTGACCATTCTTCGTCGTGAATATGAAGAAAATGGCGTAGAAACAACCAAGACCGGCACACCGAAAGTTACTGCCCGCTACGGCGTTCGCTACAACACCG
>DCTK01000032.1:0-671 GCA_002329575.1 Sutterella sp. UBA1442
CCGCTCTACCAACTGAGCTAAGCACCCACATTCACCAAAGGAAACTCGCATTTTATAGGACAAAAAGCCGAATTTCAAGGGCTAAGAGGCAAAAAAGCGGAAAATGTTTTTCTCATTTCCCGCCTTNNNNTTTTAGGCCTTGGGCGCCGGTTGATTACCCATTTGAGGTGCTTGCGCGATGGGATTAGTGATCTCTTCTTTTAATTCAGAGAAACGCTCCATCGGATTCTTAACCAATGCAATCGGCAAAATCTCATCAATCCACTTCACGGGAATGATTTCAAGATTGTTTTTCACATTGTCAGGAATCTCTTGCAAGTCCTTGACGTTATCTTTCGGGATCAACACGGTCTTCACACCGGCACGCAG
Organism: Sutterella sp. UBA1442; assembly: GCA_002329575.1. Lineage (GTDB taxonomy): Bacteria > Pseudomonadota > Gammaproteobacteria > Burkholderiales > Burkholderiaceae_F > Aphodousia. Next base: position 370 of record DCTK01000032.1, read on the forward strand.
TGCTGCTAAGAGCTTTTCCTTCAAGCCACCGATTTCCAAAATTTCGCCGTGAAGCGTAATTTCGCCTGTCATGGCCACNNGCACCACCTGCACTCGGGCCGTCCTTAGGCGTTGCCCCTTCGGGGAAGTGCAAGTGCCAATCGGTCTTACCGAAAATGTCATTATCCAAGCCAAGCGACTCGGCTCGAGCACGTACCACAGAACGCGCAGCTTCGACGGATTCTTTCATCACGTCACCAAGGCTGCCCGTACGTTGCACTTGACCCTTACCCGGGAACACCGCCGCTTCAATCGTCAAAAGA